>CAZVEV010000079.1:0-13337 GCA_964625865.1 uncultured Planctomycetaceae bacterium
GACGTTCGCCGTTGCACCACAAACGTCGATCTGACGATCGACCGCTAAACGGCGGACATCCGGAGAACAGATCAACCCGACGTTCCTCCTCTCGATCAGGATCTGCCCAATTCCGCCCAAAGCACAGCGCTATCTCTCGCGCAGGGCGTCGAGGCATTCGACGATCAGGTCGCCGTCCATGCGGTGGACTTCCACGCGGGCGCCGATGCCGTCGGGCAACGTGATGTTCAGCCGCCCGCCGAGGTGCTCGCGGAAGCGCTCGAGCCCGGCCAGGATCTCGAGTTCGCCATCGCCGTCGCGCCGGTGGAGGTACTCGCTGTAGATCGGCAGGCGTGCATCGGTCAGGCTGGTCAGGATGCGCTCCAGGTCGGCGCCGCTGATGAGCCCCTTACGCCTGGCGTAGGTCGAATCGACGGCGATGCCGACAGCGACGCCCTGTCCGTGGCCGACCCAGTAGTCGCTCATGGTTTCGAGTTGATGGCCGACCCAGTGTCCGAAGTCCAGCGGCCTGGCCGACCCGGCCTCGAACGGGTCGCCGCTGGTTCGGATGTGGTCGAGGTGCAGCACGGCGCAGCGGCGGATGAGCGTTTCCATGGCGTCGGCGTCTCGTGCGGCGAGGTCTGCGGCGCGGTCGCAGAGGAACTCGAAGAACGCCGCATCGCGGATGATGCCCACCTTGAAGGCTTCGGCGATCCCGCCGAGCCAGTCGCGGTCAGCCAGCGTGGAAAGCAGGTCGAAATCGTCTATCACCGCGAACGGCGGGGCGAACGTGCCCAGGAAGTTCTTCTGCCCGTGCTCGTCCATGCCGTTCTTGACGCCCACGCCCGCGTCGTTCTGGGCCAGCACGGTCGACGGCATGCGGACGACGCGGAGCCCGCGATGGATCAGCGAGGCCCCGAAGCCGACCATGTCGAGCATGGCCCCGCCGCCGATGGCCAGGATGTAGCTCTGGCGGTCCAGGTGCACGTTGCCCGCCATCCACATCATCTCTCGCAGGGGGTCGAACCCGTTCTTGGCCGCCTCGCCCCCGGGCACGATCGTGGGGCCTGCGGCCAGTTCAAGCGTCTTGCGGCGAGCGTGGAAGTACTCCTTGACCCGGTCGCTCAGGTCCGGCTGGGCCTTGGCCAGGCCGGCGTCGATGTAGACGGCCACCCGATGAACACGCCCCTCGTCCAGGCGATCGAACACGCGGGCCAGCAGCGGATTGCCCACCGCGAACACGTCCCGCGCGAAGTGCACGGGATAGTCGAACGGCACGGAGATCCGCTGGGTGTACACATCCCCGCGCAGGGCGGATGACGGCTGAATGTCGGTGTTGTCGTTAGTCACGTCGGGCGGTCTCTCCTGCCCTTAGTCTAACCAATCACGCACGGCCGACGCAAGGTCGACCAGCGAGGTTAAACCCCTGTCCAGCGGTATGGTTGCGGCCACCGCGACGCGCCGATCGGGCCCGACGCGTCCGTGCGAACCCCGCACACGCGCGGTGTTCTGCGTGATGGACATCGGCGGCCAACCGAAAAACAGCTCGCACGGATCGAAGCCGGGCTTGTTGTGGATGTCGATGTGCGTGGCGTAGTCGGGGCGGCGGGCCTTGTCGGTCCACCACGGATAGCCCAGCCAGCGGCCCGGCTCGGCAAGGATCACCAGTTCGCCGCCGTTGGCATGGCCGGCGCGGCCATACGTGGCGTCGTCGCGATCGAGAACTTCCGCCACGCCGTCGACGGCGGACAGGACGTCCCGTGCGGCGGCCAGGTCGGCCGGGTCGCGCACGTAGACGTGGGCGACCTCGTGGTCGCAGAGGGCGAACGCGCGGGATTCCGGCAGGACGGGATACTGTTTGCCGCCCACGTCGCGAACCGCGAGCAGGCCGGCATCCAGCAGGGCGGCGTTGGGCAGGACGGCGGGGCCCGAGACGGCGCCGATCGCGTAGTCGCCGAAGATCACCACGTCGTACTCGCAGGCGCCGGCGGCGGTCAGCAGGCGGGCGAGTTGGGCCTCGACGGCGGCCCGTGCGACGGCGGCCTTCGGATGGTCAGGCCCGTACCGCTGGAGATCGTAGTCCAGCGTGGGCAGGTAGGTCAGGCACAGGTCCGGTGCGAGGTCGGCGTCGCGCATCACCTCGACGGTGGCGCGGCTTATCCAGTCGCCCGCCTTGGCTGACGCCAACGGGCCCCAGTAGTGTCGCAGTTTGAACGGTCGTCCCACGCGTCTGCAGAGCGTCTCATACAGCCCGGCCGGGCGGGTATGGCAGGTCTCGATCATCCCACCGTGATGCTTGTGGATCGGGGCGGGCGTGCAGAGGACATCCACGTCCTCGCCCATCGATTGCTGCCAGAACAGCATCGCGACCGTACCGCCCCGCTGGCGGAATCCCTGCCAGATTCGCTCGCCGGAAACCAGGTGGGCTGACTGCTCCCAGAACATCGCCTTGCCCAACGCCCGGTGATACAGCCCGTTGGCCACCATCCCGTGGTTCGCGGGCGCCGAGGCCGTGCGGAACGACGCCTGGGCCGTGCACGTGACGGCCGGGAAGACCGTCTCGATCGGCGTGAACTCCATATCCAGCCACGTCGCGGTCTCCGCGCCGTCGGGAGCGATCAGATCCCATCCCAACGCCGCGGTCTGCACGACGAGCAGCTTCTTGTCCGGTTTCGCAGTCATAGTGAAGCGGTCGCTTTGCAGTCGGGCCGCTGATCCGCGATTCTAACTCGCGTAGAAGCGTTTGGCGAGGATGACCGACGCGAGACCGCCGGCGAGGAGACACGCGGCGACGATCCAGCCGACCGCAGGGCCTGCCGAGGCGACGGCGATGGCCTGGTAGACCACGAGCATGCGGATCATCCAGCCGACGGCCTTCTGGATGGTTTCCGGCGGGACGTTCTTGAGCGGTCCGGCCTGGTGAGCGGGCCCGGCCTCGATCGAGGCGATGTATGTGAGGAACGCGACGTAGAGGACCAGGCAAGCCACGGGCGTGCCGATCAGAACGGGCAGGGGCAGAGGCCCGACCAGGGCGTCGGGCCCGGGAACCGAGCCGTGCCGCCAGCCTGCGGCGGCCGTGCCCATCAGGAAGCTCAGCCCGCGACACAGGCCCATGTTGATCGGGCCCCAGAGGCGGACCCGCTTGGCGCCGGCGTCGTAGAGGAGCACCATCGCCGCGAGGACGCCCGCGACGATGCCCGTGCTCAGGGAGACCGTCGCGGCGAGGCTTATCCCCCCCACCATGAGGACTATCGCCGCGCCAACCGCCGCGCCGGGCCGGATCTCGCCGGCCGGCAGGGGCCGGGTCGGGCGGTCGCGGGCGTCTTCAGCGCGGTCGAAGACGTCGTTGAGGATCATCCCGGCGCAATACAGGCCGACGGCGGCGACGGCGCAGGGCAGGACGGTCAGCAGATCGCCGGCAGCAGCAAGTCCGCCTGCGAGGGCAAACCCCGCCAGCGGATCGCCCGGCACGGTGAAGAGGTTGGGCAGGCGCAGGAGCTGCGCCCAGGCGGCGAGCGGACCTCGCCGGGCGGGACAAGAAGAAATCGGATCAGGGTCTGTCATCATTCCATCGCGAAACCGCCCTTCGACGTTGCTCAGGGCAGGCAGGCGGTCTGTTGCGAAGCTATCGCTGGAACTCGCGGACGTCCATCGGGGCGATGTCCAGTTCGGGCTGCCACCTGGGGCTCTGCGAGTAGAACGCGTTGGCGTTGGAGAACACCAGGCGATCGATGGTCTCGTCGTCGTGTCCGTCGCCGCGCATGTATTCTATGACCTTCACCAGCGCCAGCGGGTCCGAGACGCCCCAGTCGGCCGAGCCGGAGACGATCATCCGCTCGGAGCCGACCTTGTGGATGATCTCGCTGACGCGCGGCGGGTCGAGTTTAGAGATCGGGTACACCGTCATGCCGCAGTAGCACTGCGTTTCGGCGATGGCCGTTTCGATCGTGTCCTCGGTGTTGTGGTCGAGGTAGATCTTCGTCTCGTCCATACCGACCTCCCGGAGGCACTTGACGGTGCGAGCGATGCCTTCGGGCTTGTTGAAGTGCGGCAGGTGGATGATCACGAGCATGTCGCGGGCCTTGGCGATCTCGAGTTGACGCTTGAACGCGTATTCCTCGTTGTCGGTGATGTTGTTGAAGCCGATCTCGCCCAGGGCGACGCACCGCTCGTGGTCCAGGTACTCGCCCATGCCGGCCAGCACGTCGTCGACCAGGGCCGAGTCCTCGGCCTCCTTGGGGTTGAACGAGACCGCCGCGTAATGGTCCACGCCGAACCGCCTGGCGCGGACGGTCTCGAAGTCGAGAATGAGGTGGAAGTAGTCGAAAAACGTCCCCGCGTACCGCCGGTTGGCCCCGAGCCAGAACGACGGCTCGACGCACGCACGGATTCCGGCGGCGTACATCGCCTGGTAGTCGTCGGTGGTGCGGGAGTACATGTGAATGTGCGGTTCAATGATGGTCATGGCGGATGTCCTTAAGCGCAGGGGGCAGGCCTGCAGCGTCGTGGAGTATAGCCTCCCCGCCCCGGTGCGTCGAGTGCCCGCAAATCCGCTTGCCAAACAGCGGCGGGCGGACCACACTAAGGTCGTCAACGGGCAGTATTGTCTCAGATCATCGGCGTTCTGCAGCAGGAGATGTCGGCATGGCTGACGAGCAACTCAGTATCGACATGAAATGGTACAAAGACCAGGTTCGCCAGTACAAGAAACTGTCCCCCCTGTACGACAGCTACGCTGAGGTCCTGGAGAAGCTCCTGAAGGAGGCGGTCAAGCCGATCTGCCCCACGGCCATCGTGACGTCGCGTCCCAAGTCGGTCCGCAGCTTCGCCGAGAAGATCATTCGCAAAGGCAAGTATGAGGACTATCGAGGCACGGTGGCCGCCGAGAAGATGACCGACCTGTGCGGGGCTCGAGTGATCGTCCACCTGGAGTCCGAGGTCGCGGCGATCTGCACGTTCATCCGGGAGCATTTTCACATCGACGAGGCCAACAGCATGGACGCGGCCGAGCGTCTCAAGGCCGACCAGTTCGGCTACCGATCGGTCCATTTCATCGTGAGCCCCAAAGCCGGCGCGTTTCCCACCGACCAGGTCCACACGCGAATTCCGCGCAAGCTGTTCAAGCACAAAGCCGAAGTCCAGGTCCGCACCGTCGTTCAACATGCCTGGTCGGACATCGGCCATGATCGCTTGTACAAGAGCGCGATGACGGTCCCCCCGTCCTTCATCCGCGACTCGGCACGCATTGCGGCCCTGCTGGAGAGTTCGGACGGGGCGTTCTCCCGGATGGCTGCGGGCATCGATGCGCTGCAGACCAATGTCGGCGCCTACATGAGCGAAGCCGACGCCCTGGCGGAGATTGAGCGCGTCAAGGCGGTGCGTCTGTTCGACAAGAGTAATTCGGGCCTGGTCCTGCGACTGGCGAGGCTGCTGATCTCGCTGGCCCGATGGAAACAGGTCATCGACCTGCTGACCGAGTTTCCCGTCAAGGATGATCCGGGCCTGCTCTCGTGCCTCGGCTATGCGATGTGCAGGTCGTGCAACGGCAGGACCAACACCGCCAAGTACCGCCGGGGCCAGCGCTACCTCGAAGAAGTGGTCCAGGCCTCCCCCGGGGACGTCGAGGCGCTGACCAACCTGGCCGAAACGTGGGTGCGCATCGACCGGACCAAGGCCTTCAATTACTACAAGCTCGCCTTCGATGCCGACCCGAACGATCCGCGGGCGCTGGCCCGGTTCCTGCGGTATCAGATCGCAACGTCGGGGAACCTCGACATCGTCTCGCTGGTCCGACCCAACATCGAGGCGGCCATCGCGAAGTGCCGCCAGCAGGCCGAAGCCGGGGTCAACCTGCCCTGGGCCCTGTTCTACATCGCCGAGTTCAAGCTGCTCCTGATTGACTACCGGAACCGCCCCAGACAGCCGCGCGACGTCCAGTACGCCTACGAGAGCCTGGCCGCGTGCGCTCGGGCCATCTCCCTGAGCACGGCGGCCCATATGATCGACGACGCGATAACGGCCCTGAACATGCTCAAGCCCCTGAGGCTGGTCCTGCCCGAGATCGAGTGGGGCCGGCGCCTGCTCATGCTCGCCAAGGCCGCCAGGTATCGAAAGGGGCGCCTCCCGGTCGAGTTGAAGAATCTCGCGAGCAAGCGACCGCTCAAGGGACCGGTTCTCATCGTGGCCGGCGGATGCGATCCCGCGTTCGACCATTTGACCGGCAAGTACAGGAGACTCCTTCGCGCGGGCCTGGCCGAGTACCGCGGCACGGTGATCTCGGGCGGCACGAAACAGGGGATACCCGGCATGGTCGGCGCCATCGCCAAGGCCTCGAACAAACGGATCCACGCCATCGGCTACCTGCCGGCCTCCCTGTCAACAGGCGAGACCATCACCAAGGACACCCGGTACAACGAGATTCGTCGCACCGACGGCGAGCGGGAGTTCAATGCCATCGAACCACTTCAGAACTGGATCGACATCCTCGCCTCCGGCATCGATCCGGCCGAGGTGACGTTGCTGGGCATTAACGGCGGGACCATAGCGGGGTTCGAGTATCGACTGGCCGCCGCCCTGGGAGCCAAGGTCGGCGTGGTCCGCCGCAGCGGTCGCGAAGCCGACAGGCTGCGAACCGAGGAGCCATGGGAACAGATGCCCGGCATCGTGTTCCTGCCCGCTGACCCGCAGACACTCAACGCGTTTGTTCACCACAGCCGCAGCCACGCCATGAACACGCGGGACAGAAACCGCATCGCAAGGGCCATCCACGAGAAGTACTGCCAGACCAGGCTCGACTCGCAGGAAAGCGATGACCCGTCGCTGGCGAAATGGCCGAAGCTCTCGGCGGAATTCAAAGAGTCCAACCGCCGCCAGGCCGACGATATCAGTCGTAAACTCGCATCTATCGGCCTGCAGGCGGTGCGTGTTGCCGAGGGCGCCAAGCCGAAACTGGTGAAGTTCACTCCCCAGCAGATCGCCCGGTTCTCGGAAATGGAACACGGGCGGTGGAACGTCGAACGCATCCTCGACGGATGGACTGTGGGCCCGCACGACACTGAGAAGAAGACCCGCCCCTCCCTGGTGCCATGGAAGAACCTGGACAGAAAGACAAGGCAGTTCGACATCGATGCTGTCAAGCAGATCCCGACACTGCTGGCATCGATCGGCTACGAGATACGCACGCTCTGAGGCACGGTCTGATTGAGGACCGCGCATCGTGAGAAGAAGAGACCGTCACGGGACGCTGTAATCCCCAACGCCCCCGACGGCGTCGGGGAACGTTGGTCTACCCAAGAATGCCCGGCGCCGCAGTCCTACCGCCTGCCTCGGGCGAAGAACGTCTTCTTGTGCGCCTCGGCGAAGGCTCTGAACTTCGCGGCAACTTCGGGGTTGTCCTTGATCACATTCTTGCTCTCGTAGGGGTCGTTGACCATGTCGAACAGTGACAGGTCAATCCTCTTCTGGGCGTACTTGCCCGGCTTGCCGTCGGCGCCCGGTGTCACCAGCGTGCGATAGCCGTGGGGCAGGTGCAGCTTCCATCGCCCATCGCCCGAGATCACGCCCTCAAGGGTCCTGCCGGTCGAGAATGGATAGTACTCGTGCGGGTTTTTCGCCCCGGGCTTGCCCGTGATCAGGTCCCACACGTTCTTACCGTCGACGGGGTTTTCGGGCAGCTTCGCCCCGGCAAGGTGCGCCAGCGTCGGCAGGATGTCCAGCGTGCAGAGCATCTTCTGCGAGACCGTGCCGGCCTTGATCTTCCCGGGCAGCTTCATCACGCAGGCGCTGCGCGTCCCGCCGTCGAACCCGGTGGCCTTGGCCTCGCGATACGGCGTGACCCCCGCGTGATTGCCGTACGACACCCAAGGCCCGTTGTCCGAGGTGAAGATCACCAGCGTGTTGTCCTCGATGCCGCAGTCCTTGATCGCCTTGGTGATCTGCCCGACCGACCAGTCGATCTCCATCATCACGTCGCCGTACAGCCCCGCGCCGGATTTGCCCTTGAACTTCGTGCTGCAATACAGCGGCACGTGGGGCATCGAGTGCGGCACGTAGAGGAAGAACGGTTTGTCCTTGTGGCGTGTGATGAAGCTGACGGCGTGCTCGGCGGACCAGGTGGTCAGGCTCTCCTGGTCCTTGGGCGTCACGTCGGGGATCGTGATCTTGCCGTTGTCCCAGAACTGCAGCGGCCACTTGTCGAAGTGGCGCGTGCCCGGGTGGAACTTCCACATGTCGTTGGAGTACATCAGCCCGCACGACTCGTCGAACCCGCGCGCCGGCGGGCGCGTCTCGGGCTGATCGCCGAGGTGCCACTTGCCGAACGACGCGGTGACGTAGCCTCGGGGCTTGAGGACCTCGGCGATGGTCTTGAACTTCGGGTCCAGCCCGCGCGCCCGCGGCGGGTGGGCGCCGAAGACCTTGGTGCGGCCCGGATAGCAGCCGGTCATCAGCGCCGCCCGGGAGGCCGAGCAGACGGCCTGCGGCACGTGGAAGTTGTGGAAGCAGCAGCCCTCGGCGGCGAGGGTCTTGACGTGCGGCGTGTCGTACTTCGGCTTGCCGAACGGCTTGAAGTCGCCGAAGCCCGAGTCGTCGAGGAAGACGATCACAACATTGGGAGGCCGCTTGGACGCCACCCGGCCTGGCGCCGCAGCCGGCAAGCTCAGCGCCGCGGCCCCCAGCCCCGCCATCTTCAGGAAGTCCCTTCGCGAGCAGCCCGCCGGCCTGTCGGTCGTCGCCGTCTTCGACGTCAGTCTCATCCCTGCCATCCTTTCGTTGTCACGTGGCGTGTCTGGACAGTCTACGACAGGCGTACCCCGAAATACAGCCTCTGCAAATCACCGCAACTTTCCCGCTCGCGCGGTTGTTTAACCCTGAAGGAAAAGCTAGAATCCTTCTTTGCCGCACGCCGTGGCAAGAGGAGCCGAAGAGGCACAATCGCACACGATTCCTGAAAGGTGATCACTATGTCACAGAAGTCCAAGCCGTCGTCCGCGAACGTTGCGCGGCGCACCATGTTGAAGGGCACGGCCGCGGCGGCCGCGCTGGCCGTCGTGCCCAGCCACGTCGTGGCACGGACCAAGAACTCCAAGGACGGCGCCCGCGTGGCCCCCAGCGACAAGGTCAACGTCGCCTGCGTCGGCATCGACGGCAGGGGCGGCAGCGTTTCGGGCGCTGTCGGCGGAAACTCGCAGACCAACGTCGTGGCCGTGTGCGACGTGGACACCGCCCGCGGAAGCAGGATCCGCAAGAAGTTCGCCAATGCCGAGTTCTTCCAGGACTTCCGCAAGATGTTCGACAAGATGGTCGACAAGTTCGACGCGGTGACCATCGCCACGCCGGACCACGCCCACTTCCCCATCGCGATGCTCTCGATGTCGTCGGGCAAGCATATCTACGTCGAGAAGCCGCTGGCCCACACGTTCCAGGAGTGTGAGTTGATGATGGCGGCCCAGAAGAAGTACAAGGTCGCCACGCAGATGGGCAACCAGGGCCACTCGGGCAACAACCCGCTCCAGTTCGAGTCATGGGTCAAAGCGGGCGTCATCAAGGACGTGACGAAGATCACCGCGTACATGACCCGCGGCCGTCGGTGGCATGGGTGGACACACAAGGGCTATCTCACGGGCGAGACCAAGCCGGCCTCCCTGGACTGGGAGATCTGGTGCGGCACGGCGCCGGAACATCCGTACAGCAAGAAGCTGCACCCGGGCAACTGGCGCAGTTGGTTCGACTACGGTAACGGGGCGTTCGGCGACTGGGGCCCGCACACGCTGGACACGGCCCACCGGTATCTGAAGCTCGGCCTGCCGACGACCACACGAGCGGTCCTGCGCGATCGCCCCAACGATTACTACTTCCCGCAGGCGTCGACGATCGCGTTTGACTTCCCCGCGCGCGACGGCATGCCCCCCTGCGAGGTCACCTGGTACGACGGTGTGAAGAACAACCCGACCGACCCGGAAGGCAAGAAGCTGGCGGGCTGCGGGAAGGTGATCTACGGCAAGGACCTGACGTTCAAGGGCGGCACGCACGGTTCAACGCTGCGGGTTATCCCTGAGTCCAAGCACAGGGAAGTGGCCGGCACGCTGCCGAAGATCACCGAGAGGCATTCGGACCACTTCAGCAACTTCGTTCTGGCCTGCCAGGGCAAGGAGAAGTGTCGTTCATCGTTCGACATTTCCGGCCCGCTGACGCAGGTGTTCTGCCTCGGCGTGATCGCCCAGCGTTTGGGCGGCACGCTGGAGTTCGATCCGAAGACCCGGCAGATCACGAACAACAAGATCGCCAACCAACTGCTGGCCGGCCCCCCGCCCCGCAAGGGCTGGGAGCAGTACTACAAGATGGTCTGACCCGACCGACGCCTCACCCCGCGAGGCGGGCGGCGCCACGAGGTGCCGTCCGCCTCGTGGCGTTTCTCAGAAAGAGGGGACTGGCTCCGCAGTGCAGCGGAGGTGCCTGCCCCCTTTTCTGCTTCGCACAGACAAACGCCCACGGGCTCCGCCCCGTGGGGTATCCGCGAGCTGTGCGAAGCCGCAAGCGGCGACGAGGCGCCCGACGGTCATCGTCCCTACCTCACCTGCGGGAACGGTGTCGGGCGCCGTTCTACTCCTTCTCACCCATCAGTTCCTTGATCTTGGGTTCCATGGCTTTGGCCCAGATCTCGTAGCCTTTCTTGTTGGGGTGGAGCAGGTCGGGCATGATGGTCTTGGGCAAGTTGCGCTTGGCGTCGAGGAACTGGGCGTTGATGTCCAGGAAGAACACGCGCTTGTTGTCGGCGTAGGTGCGGATGATCTTGTTGGTGCCCATGTTCAGCTTGCGGAGGGCGTCGTTGTCATCCTTGCCGCGGGGGAAGATCGCGAGCAAAAGGACCTTGGTCTTGGGCAGGCGCTTGGCCAGTTCGGCGAGAATCGCCTTGATGCCGAGTGCCGTCTCGGCCGACGCCTCACGACGGTGCCCCGCGTTGTTCGTGCCGATCATCAGCACGGCCAGCTTGGGCGAGATGTCGTCGACGGCGCCGTTCCGCAGGCGCCAGAGCACGTTCTCGGTCCGGTCCCCGCTGAAGCCGATGTTCAGCGTGTTGCGCTTGGCGTAGTATTTGTCCCAGGTGGCGCCGGCCTTGCGACGGTCGTCCCAGACGTGCGTGATCGAGTCGCCGATCATCAGCAGGTCGACCTTGCCCATCTTCTTCTTCAGGGCGATCTTCTCGATGTGGCGAGCCTTCCACCACTTGACGGCCCACCGGGCGGTCTGGACTTCGGCCTGGACGGACTTGGGCGGGGTCTTCTTGGGATCCGGCCCCTTGGCGGGCGGCTTGGTCCGTGCGTCAGCGGTCAACACGGGCAGCCAGACGGCGGCGATCAGCGTCACTGCGAGTATCTTCTTCATGTCATGTCCTTTCGAAGTCTGTTCCTGCAATCCAAGGATCACTGTCCGGAAACGCGGCAAGATGCCGCGTCTACATTATTGACGGCTCTTGAGTTCGATCACCGCCCAGTGGCCGGTCTCCCAGGACCAGCCATTGGGCTGGTTGACCAGTTCGATCTTGACGCTCTTGCCCGCCCAGGCCGACAGGTCCGCACGCACGGTCATCCAGCCGCCCTTTGCAGACGCCTTGCCCACCGTCTTGCGGACCAGGTCCTTACCGTCCACTCGCACGATGAGCGTCCAGTCGCCGCGCCGGTCGTGGCCGACCACGAGATCCAGCGTGGTCTTCTTTCCCGCCGGGAGGGTCGCCTGGCGACTGAGAACGCACCCGGTCGTTCGGTTCAGCGGATGCGTGACCAGGACGTTCCGCTTGCCCGCAAGAGAGGGCCGAAGACCGGGAGACTCCGCGCTGCCGCACTGGCTGATCTTCCAGCCCGGCGCGAAGGTCTGGACGGCCTTGGCGATGTCGACGGGCTTACTCCTGCCGCCTCGCCCACCGCCCCTGGCGGGCGCCTTGCCCGGGGGCCAGTGCTTCCTGATCAGCTCTTCGCTCTTGATCATCAGCGGCGTCGAGGCGCTCGGCACGGGGGGAGGGGCGGCGCCGGGAAACAGGTCGATCCCCGCCGGATTGGCCGGGTCCATGTCGATCAGCGGCCAGACGATCTCGCCGGCCCGCTGCCTGTCTTCATCGTAGTAGGCGCCAAGCTCGTTGGAGTTCGCGTCCACGTACAGCGTAATCCGGTTGATCTCGGCCATCGTCAGCGCGTCGCGATGGTGCTTCTTGAGCAGGATCCTGGCGATGCCGGTCTTGATGGCCCCGAAGCGCCCGGCGATCGAGCGATACCCCCCATGGACGGGCTGGACGCCGCTGTGCCCGCCCGTGCCGTGATACCAGAACCGGTACTTGCTCAGGTCCGGGCGGGGCTTCTTCTTCTTGTCGTGGCAGGGATAGCACTTGCTGTTGAGGACCGGCGTGACCAGGCGGGCGTACGTCAGCGGGCACGAGCCGTCTTTCAGGTTGGGCACGAGCTTGGACGGGGCGCGCCTCATCGCCATCGGCCGCCTGGTCGGCTTGGCGACGCGCACCTTCCTTTCGTGGCAGCCGAGGCACGTCAACTGCTCGCCCGGGTGCACGTACGTGCACGACCGCATGGACTGGACTGCCATGCCGTTCTCGTCGAGCGCCTGGAAGTAGAGCGGTCTCTCGACGGGCGCCTCGAAGTACGCGCTGCCGTCGGCCTCCACCGGCACGACGCCGAGCACCGCCCGGACGCCGACCCCGTTGCCCGGGCCTACTCTGGGCTTGTTCTCGAACGGGCTGTGCCACGGATACGGGAACACCTGCATCACGCGGATGGACTTGATCGTGGTCTTGGGCGGCCACTCGAAGTCCGACTCGTACACGTTCATGACGCTGATGGTCGCCCGCTTGTGTCCGGCGGTCTTGTACCGCTCGCCCTGGTAGGTCATGGTGGGGATCACGGGCGGGGCCTTGCGGGGCTTGACGGGAATCGGACAGCGGATCGAGCTGATCCCGTTGCACTGGTCCCGCGAGACCGAGAAAAGGACCTCCCGGTTGCCGAACTTGTCCAGCAGCCACACCGCATTGCCCTGCGGCGCGATCACATAGTCCTCGCTCAAGGCCCACGGGTCGGTGTAGCCGACGGTCGTCGGCAGGCCCCTGTCCATGTCGCCGTGATACCCGCGCGACTCATCGGGCAGGGCGTAGTCGTGGAACCGCGTGACCTGCGACATCTTGTTGTCGTCTTCGATGCTCAGGTCGATGTGTATCAGCACGCCGCGCGGAGTCGAGATGTGATGCTTGCCCGCCACCGCGATGTACTTCTGCGAGCCCGGGATGCCTCGGATGGAGTACTCGGCCCAGGGTCGGTCGGCGCGGCCGTCCTTCCACTTCTTGCCGTCGAACGTGTGGTGCG
>CAZVEV010000079.1:13347-21052 GCA_964625865.1 uncultured Planctomycetaceae bacterium
GGTCGCCGCGTCCGTCGTAGGCCTTCTCGGTCAGATCCAGAGTGTGGTGCGGATACGCGTAGTTGCCGTGCGGCGCCCTCGGATCGCGCCCGTCCGGGTAGCAGATCCAGAAGTTATGGGCCGCCGAAAAGTCGCGGTCCACGTAGTCCCACCGCGTGTAGACGAGCATGCCGTTGTTGTCGACGCTCGGGTTCAGTTCGGTCGTCTCGTGGTAGCTGATGCAGATCATGTCGCTGCCGTCGGCCTTGATCGAATGCATCGTCCCGCACGGCTGGGAGAACTCGCGGTACGGCGAGCCGCCCTGGCAGCGGTCCATGATGTTGCGGCGGTCCGAGACGAAGACAATGCGACCGTTGGGCAGGAAGCACGGGTGGTAGTCGTTGCGTCGCCCGTCGGTCAGTTGGACCAGGCCCGAGCCGTCGATGTTGACCTTGAACAGGTGGAAGCAACTCTCGTTCGTGAACGCATGGAACACGTCGTTGGGCCAGTTGATCCGCATGTTGGTCTTCTCGACGTGCGAGAAGACGATCGTCTTTCCGTCGTAGCTCAGGGCCGGAAGGTTCACCGCCCCCGTGCCGCTGAGTTTCCTGCCCTTGAGCCGGCCCTTGCCGACCACCGAGTCAGCAAGGATGTCGCTGACCTCGGGCTTGCCGGACTTGAAGCCCGTGACCTTGTACAGCCCCCCGCCGCGAGAGACGCCGTAGCCGTAGTCCCAGCACTGCAGGACGCCCTCGCGATTGCCCCCCTTGGTCACGAAGATCATCTCGTCGAAGTCCAGCAGGGGATTGGCCAGCGCCGCGGCGCGACGGATCTTGCAGGCGGCAAGGTAGATCGCCTTGTCCGCTGCCGCGTCGCCGGACTTCGCGGCGGCATGCCGCTTGGCCAGGGCCTTGAGCTTCGTATCGAGGGCCTTGAGCGTGGGAGTCCCGCCCCCGCGCTGCAGGTGCGCCAGCAGCGCCCCGGTGCGCCGGATAACCACGCCGGCGGGCGTCCGGTCGTCGGGGCGGATCCGACAATGCTTGTCGAGCACCTTCGAGACGGGCTTCTCGCGGCGTGCGGTGACCTCGCGGGCCAGTTCCCGGTACTGCGCCTCCCAGGAGGCGACGACGTCGTCGGAATACGTCGCCTTCGCGGGCTCGGCGCCGGCGGCCGGCGCGGCGGCGAGCATCGCTACAGTCAGCGAGAGCACGCACGCTGTCGCGCCACGCTGTGCCGTTCGGCCGGTCGGTCGATCATGGGGGGCATCGTAAGTCATCATCCTGTTCCCTTCGTCCGTCATGTGACAGTGGCCTGGAATCCCGCAGCCGGCGCGGGGCTGGCAACAGCCGCGTATCTCTCGAAAAGTCTGACCGATCTATTGGGCCTTTTCCAACACAAATCCTGCGTCTCCTCACCGCGGCCCTGCTGTGCGAATGTCGTACATCCGCTCGCCGATCCTGCGCGCCGCGGCGACGATCTCCGCCTGCGGCGTGTCGCAGACGTCGACGAAGCCGACCTGGTAGTTCTCGCCGTCGCTGCGCCCCGTGATGCTCTGGTCGCGGTACTGGAACCAGTGCGTCCCGACGATGTGCGGGTGCTTCAGCGCCTGGGTGACATAGTGGGCGTAGGCATGAGCGCGCTGGGCCTGGCCGGCCACGCCGCGAAGGCCCGGATGGAGCATGCCCCGGTCCAGCGCGCCGAAGTGGAACTCGCCGATGATCAGCGGCACGTCGACGCCATCGAGCATGCGGATATCCGACGGCGAGAAGCGATAGCGGTTGATGCCCACCACGTCGCAATACTTCGCGGCGGCGGCCACCAGGTGCGGGCGGCTGCCGTGCGGCTCGTCATGGCCGTGCAGACGGCTGCCGAGATACAGCTTGTTCGGCGCCGCCCGCCGGACCTCCTCGCGCACGGTCCGATAGTAGACCTCGGCGTCCATCCCGCGACGCCAGGGTAGTTCGTTGTCCACGAAGTAGCCGATGCACCACGGATCGTCACTGGTCGTGCCCTTCTCCCGGGCCAGCCGCTTCCGCACCGCCTGGCGCAGCGTGTCCGGATTGCGAATAAGCTCCGCGAGCCCATCGTTGCCCCAACCGTAGTGGACCGCCACCACGTACGGCTGCTTGACCGTGGTGTAGGCCTTCGCGTCCGACCAGTTGCCCACCGTGTTCATGCCCCAACTCCGCAGGCGGCGACGGGAAAGCTCGGCGGCGGCGTCCTCCCAGCCCGGACCGTACTTTGCACGCTGGTTGGCCTTGGCGAAGTCGACTCGCCCTCTCGAGTGGAAGCCATCGGGCAGCGTCTCGTAGTAGTTCTTACGTCCGGCCGTCCGCGTGGCGGCGTCAAAGCGGACGCAGTCGATCCCGTGCGACCAGAAGAGGCAGCCGGCCGGATCGACCAGCCACCACTTGCCCCCGTGCTTGGCCGTGCGGAAGTGGCCGGTGGCCTTCAGTTTCGGCCCCTTGAGCCAACCGCCGTACGTGCTCCGGTTCGCGGGGCCCGGGTGCTTGGCCAGGTCGGCGGCCTCTTCGGCGGCCCGTCGCTTGAGGTCCGCTGTCGACCGGACCTTTCCGGGCCAGTCGCCATGTTTGAACTGGCCGAACCGGTCGACGAACGGGAAGAAGGTCTTCTCGGCCTGCGGCGAAAGCGGCCCGTATCTGCCGACCGCCCGGATCGCCTTGATCCTGATCGTCTGGCCCACCGACACACCGTCCAGGTCGCGAATCGTGATCGTCCTGACCGCACGCGGGTCGAACTTCACCCAATGCCCCACATGCCCCCCCGGCACGCCCCGCATCCCCGCAAACTGCTTCGCGCGACGGTCCGTCAACTCGCTGCGCAGCACGTGGATGATCATCGTCTCGGTCTTCCCCGCCGCCACGTGCAGAAAGCTGTTGGTCCACGACCGCCCGTTCAGGTCACCGATAAGCGTCACCGGCCTGGTCCCGGTATTCTGCACGTCGATCGCCACGGCCACGTAGCGCTGCACGTTCCACGCGCCCTTCGGCGCCGCAAGCGTGACACCCGTCCCGGGCTTCGGGAACCGCACCGTCAGCCCGTCACCTTCCGTCACCCCAGCCCCGAGCGCCTTGACTCGCGCCGTCTTCGTCGCGAAGTCCACCAGGACTTCGCTCGCCGCGTCGGCCCCGCAGAATCGCCCCTCGGCAGCCCGCGCCCCCTGAACGACGGTCAGTGCCACCAGCACATACCCAATTGTCGTCGGTATCCTGTTCACATCATCTCCCGGGCCAACCCCATCCGGTCGGGTGCCGTGGGCTGCGGCGCAGCCGCAACCACGCGGCCTCGAATGGCAGTAACGTGGTTGCTCCGCTTCGCTGCGCAGCCCACGGCACCCGAGCGCTGCGCAGCGTGCGGCACCCTCCTGAGACTGCCGGTTTCGCGGTTCACTCTCATCCGACCGGGAACTTCGGTACCACGACGGGGGTGACGGCTTCTTTGAGGATCTCGGCGTCGGGGCGCTTCTCGCTGTCGCTGCGGATGATCAGGTGCTTTCCGCCCGTGCCGAAGAACAGGTAATCGTGCTCCGCCTGCTTGCCGCGCCCCAGCAGCGTCGGGACCATCGAGATCCCGTCGATGGGCGCCGGCGGCTTGATGCCGGCCAGTTCGGCAAAGGTGGGCATGATGTCCCAGAAGGCCGACAGGTGCCCGCTCGTGCGCCCCGGCGCGATCGTGCCGGGCCAGTACGCCACGGTCGGCACGCGGACGCCGCCGACTTCGTAGCGTCCCTTCTTGCCCGGAAGCCCCCCGCTGCCGTTGAATCGCCCGGTCAGGGCCGGGCCGTTGTCGCTGGTGAAGATCACCAGCGTGTTCCTGTCGATCCCGTGGGTCTTGAGGCGCTTGACGATCCGCCCGACGTCGCGGTCCATCCGCGAGATCATCGACGCGTAGGTCTTGTCCCGCTTGGACCAGTCGGTCGACTCGGTGTAGGGCTCGAGCTTGGGCACGACGATGTCCGAATGCGGGATGGTGTAGGGCACGTAGAGGAAGAAGGGACCGTCCTTGGCCGCGTCGATGAAGGCGAGGGCCTTTTCCGTGATCAGGTCGTGCGTGTAATGCTTGCGGGTCTTCCGATTGTCCTTGAGAGGCACTTCCTCCAGGCGTTTGCCCTCGGTCTTGGCGCCGACCAGCCCCGTGCGATCGTAGCGGTACAGGCGGTCGGGGTAGTACTTGTGGCAGTACGTCTGGTTGGGCTCGCCGAAGTAGTAGTCCCATCCGTGCTTGTAGATCGCCCCGCCGCCGTCGGCGTTCTTGGACTTGGTCGCACAGCCGACGAAGCGATCGCCCAGCGCCCACTTGCCCGTCATCGCCGTGGTATAGCCGGCCGCCTTGAGCACCGTCGCGACGGTGGTGTCGGCCTCGGTCAGTTCCGGATGGTTGCCCCCCCCGCCGTTCTTGCGGCACCGCCCGTGCCCCATGTGGAGGCCCGTCATGAGCGTGCAGCGGGCCGGCAGGGAGACGGGGCACCCGGCGTGGAATCGCGTCAGGCGCAGACCCTGCTTGGCCATCGCGTCGATCTCGGGCGTCCGGATGAGCTTCTGGCCGAAGCAGCCGAGTTCACCGTAGCCCAGATCGTCGGCCATGATGAAGATCAGGTTCGGGCGCTTGGCCTCGGTGCGAGCCGCCCGTGCCGTTCCGCCCGCGGCCGCCGCCGCAACGCCCACCCCCGCCGCCTTGATAAACCCGCGCCGCGTCAGCCCTGTCGTTCGCATGTCCGTTTCTCCTGGTGGTTTCGTGCCGCGCTCGACTCGGCCCGACCGGGCCGGTAGCATACAGCCGAAGCGACCCTATAGAAACACCGCAGCCGGAATGGAGTAACGCAGGATGTCCCGACTGACCGCGGCATTGGGGGCGACGGTGATCGCCGTTCTGGCGGCCGGGCCGGTCCTCGCGCAGGAACCGAAAACCGCGGGGAGAGGCAGTTACGCGCTGTCGCCGCCGGCCGGAATGAAGCTGCCCCCCCGGACGATCTACGCCACGGACAAGGTGACCGGCAAAATGCCGACCAACGACTGGTGGAGTTCGCTGGCGTGGGAGAAGTTCTCGTCGAATCACTTCGCCCATCCGCTGGCGATGCGGGCGGCGGCCGACGGACTGCGGGTCTGGTATCCGGGCCCGTCGATTCACGTCGAGGCCAGGCACATCGTGACCGGGATAGGGAATGACCTTGTGCTCGGGCACTCGGGCGTCAAGGCCTTCGGCGACGCCCGGGTGGACGGTTTCGACGACTGGTTCGCCCACGTGCTGTTCGCGGGCGGCAAGCGGACGATGCGCCTGAGCTACGGGCACGGCTCGCCGTTCGTCTACGCCACGTACGCCGGCGGCGGCGCGGAGGTGCGATTCGGCGGGGCGGTGAAGGTCTGGTCCGGCGGGGCCGCCGACGCCACGCTGGGCGTGACCGTCGCGGGGCGCCACTACGGCCTGTTCGGCCCGGCCGGGTCGACCTGGAGCGGGACCGGCGGACGGACGTTCGTCAACGACCCGCGCGGCAAGACGCATTTCTCGCTGGCCGTCCTACCGGACAGCCAGCCGGCCACGCTGAAGCTCTTCCAGCGCTGCGCCCACAACCACGTCACCGACACGCGCGTCGCGTGGAAGGTCGTTCCCGCTCGCGGCACGGTCGAGACGACGTTTGCCTTCACCACCGCCGCACGCGAGCCCGGCGGGCGCGGGACGCTGTTTGCCCTCTATCCGCACCAGTGGGCAACGACAACGACCAAGCTGCTGGACCACACCTACGCGTCGGTCCGCGGGCCGATGAAACTCGGCGCCGGGAGCCGCTTCGTGACCGCCATGCGATTCCCCGGCGTGCTGCCCGCCCTGCCGAACACCGGCCGGTATGACCGCGCCCGTCTGGTCAAGTACCTCGCCGAGGCGGCAACGAAGAAGATCAAGGACCCGGAGGACACGTACTGGCAGGGCAAGGCGATGGGAACACTGGCCAGCCTGATCCCCATTGCCGCCCAGGCCGGCCGAAAGGACCTCGCCGCCCAGTGGCGCCAGACGCTCAAGTCCCGCCTGGGCGACTGGCTGACCGCGCCGGGCCATCGGCGCAAGGCGTCGCGGTACTTCCACTACGACAGGGTCTGGGGCACGCTGATCGGCCAGCGCCCGAGCTACGGGTCGGCCGATCAACTGAACGACCACCACTTCCATTACGGCTACTTCATCCGCGCCGCGGCGGAGATCGCCCGCACGGACAAGGCCTGGGCGGCGGACCGCGAGTGGGGCGCGATGGTCAAGCTGCTGATCCGCGATATCGCGAGCCCGGCGGCAGATGACACGCTGTTCCCCCGCCTTCGCTGCTTCGACCCGTACGCGGGCCATTCCTGGGCGGCCGGGCATGCGAAGTTCGGCGACGGGAACAACCAGGAATCGTGCTCCGAGGCGATGAACGCGTGGACGGGCGTCGTCCTGTGGGGGCTGGCCACCGGCGACGAGACGCTGCGCGACCTGGGAATATACCTCTACACCACCGAGCTTCATGCCATCAACGCCTACTGGTTCGACGTCACGGACACGCTGTTTCCGCCCCGCTACGCTCGCTCGTGCGCGGCGCTGGTCTGGGGGGGCAAGACGGACTACGCCACGTGGTTCAGCGGCGAACCGGAGCACGTCCACGGCATCATCATGCTGCCGATCCAGTCCGGCTCGCTGTACCTGGGGCTGTACCCGAAGTACGTCCGCCGCAACCTGGCCGACCTGGCCAGGCTCCGCGGCTCGATGGAGTGGAAGCACTGGCACGAGACGCTGTGGATGTACGAAGCGCTGGCCGATGCGGACAAGGCGATGGGGCGATTCAACGCCGGGGCCGCCAAGCTGGACGCCCATAAGCGGCCGCTGGCGTATCACTGGATCGCCACCCTCGAGGCCCTCGGCTGCGTGGACCGCACCATCACCGCCGACTGGCCTTCGGCGATGGCGTTTGTGCGGCGTGGCGACCGCGAAAGGGGGACAGGCACCGAAGACAGAGCCCGTCCCCGTTTCGCTCGCACGTACGCGGCGTACAACGCGGGGGGCAAGGCGATCACCGTCCGCTTTTCCGACGGGACGGTCCTGCCGGTCCCGCCGAGACGTTTCGCGATGAGACCATAGCCGGCAGGGCCGCGACTGACGGGGCGGACCGACCACGGAATCTTCGATTATTTTCAGTTTTTCCTTGCGTTGGCCGGCTGGGGACGTGATAATATTCTCAGAAGTGATTTAATCTGTCACGGATGATGGGAAGTACGTTCGGCGTGAGTCCGCCGAACCATGTTGTATGGTGAGGGCAAGGGCAAGTCAGCCGTCCGCCTTTGCTTCAGGTTGTGGACAATGAGTATTCGGGCAGTGTGACCGTATCCGCCGGGGCAAGGGTTCCGTGCGCGACACCGTAGTGTGGTCTTTCTGTCCGGACACAGGCGAAAAGGCATCTAGACAGATGGAGTAAACATCTGACCGTCCCGCGCGGTGCGCGGGCATTGTGAAGGAGACGAATCATGCGACAGTATCTGATTTCATGTCTCGGAGTTATCCTCGTGATCTCCTCGGCCAGCGCGGCGCCCATTACGTATTCGGGCCAGTTGGGCACGGACTTCCTGACGGGCAACGCCTCGGGAAGTGACGGCCTGCTGGACGGCGTGGGCACGTGGGTGAACCTGGGAAGCGGGACGGTACGATCCGATTACATTGTTTACGGATCAGTCCATGGACATGGTTTACACCT
>CAZVEV010000080.1:0-18387 GCA_964625865.1 uncultured Planctomycetaceae bacterium
CGCTGCGTGAAACAATGCTCCGTCCGCCATCCACAACTATTGACAATATCTCCATCTTCATTCCTTTAAGTGATTCGCATACTCTCTCGAGAAGCGCTGACTCAAACGTGCAGATGAGCCTCTCTCACTATATTCTATCGCGACTTCCGATCATTGCAAGAGAAAAAAGGAATCTATTGTCGCCTGGGTGGGCCGCTCGAGTATCAAGACAGGGCTGCATCGGCGTGCGGCGCGCGATATCATCGTGGTGTTCCAAGGCTCGGCTGGCGAGGGCGGGCGCGGTCGGATGGGAGAATGGCAATGTTGCGATCAGTCGCGGCTGTGTTTGCTGTGATGACAGCTGTTTCTGTGGTGGCCCTCGCCGCGGAGTCGCCTTCTGCGCCGGGGCCTTACGTCCATCACAGGAACGCGGCGACGTTTCGTGAGGGACAACCGCTGGTGGCGACCTCGTACTTCTACTGGTACGACGCGGCCAGCGGGATGCACGTGCTCGACGCCGACGGCACCGATGCGCTGACCGACCATCCGCCGACGCTGAAGGGGATGTCGTATCGGAGCGTGGCGTGGCACGAGGGGCAGTTGAGCGACATGATCGACGCAGGCATCGACGTGGTCCTGCCGGTCTATTGGGGCTTTCCGGGCGCGAAGGGTCACTGGTCAAACGACGGGCTCGGGCCGCTGGTTGAGGCGCGCAAGCGCCTGCTGGCGGCGGGCAAGCGGCCGCCGGCGATCGGCATGTTCTACGACACGTCCACGCTGCGATTCCACAGAACGGACTGCCCGATCGACCTGACCACCGAGGCCGGGCGACAGTGGTTCTTCGCCACCATCCGGGACTGCTATTCGCTGATCCCGCCCGAGCATCGCGCGTGCATCGGGGGCAAGCCGGTCGTGCTGCTGTACGCGGCGGCCTTTGCGAAGAAGGTCGACGCGGCGCTCCTGCCGGAGACCCGGCGGCGATTTCGCAAGGCGTTCGACTGCGACCTCTACATCGTCAAGAAGGCCGAGTGGCCCGGGCCGGCCGACAGCGTCTACCAGTGGGGCGCCGCCCTGATGCCGCAGCTTCTGGCCACCGCGGCGGTGGGGCCCGGGTACGACCACTCGGCCGTCGAAGGGCGCTGGCCGCTGGTGCGCAAGCGTCTGGGAGGGCGGTTCTACCGCTGGTCGTGGGAGAAACTGCTGGCGATGGACCCGGCTGCCCGGGCGACGCTGGTCCACGTCGAAACGTGGAACGAGTTTCACGAGGGTACGGAGATCTGCGAGTCGCTGGAGTACGGGCGTCAGTACATCGAGTTGACGCGCCGCTACGCGGAGATGTTCCGGGCGGGCAAGCGGATCGAGCGCCCGATCGCCAAGCCCGTGCCGGCTGTCGTCTCGGTCACGGCGCGCCAGACGGACGGCATCCGCGTGGTGCCGCAGCAGGCGGGGGACGGGCCGGTGGTCGTGCGGACCGCGGCAGGGCGGGCGGCGCTGTCCACGGCGCCGAACAACTGCTCCCCCACGCACCGGTATCTGTACTTCGACGTGGACGACCTGTTCGCCCACGACACGGACGAGCCGGTGATTGTCACGATAAGCTACTGCGACGATGGGGCCGCCTCGTTTGCCCTGGAGTACGACTCGGCCGACCCGAAGCTCACCGGCCCCGCACAGACGTTCCGCGCCGGAGGCGCCTGGCCGATTGCCGGAACCAAGAAGTGGAAGCAGATCACTCTCACCTTACCGCATGCCCGCTTCGCCGGCCGGACCAACGGTGTCGACTTCCGCCTGTCCGTCACCGGCGGAGACCTCGCCGTCGGTCACATCGCCATCCGCCGGCCGAAACCCACATCAGGCGCCAAGTAGCCTGCGACCTACCGCCTGCGCCTCCCCCATGCCAGCAGGCCGCCGGCAGCAGGGACAACGACGATCAAGCTTCACCTCCGACCCGACCGATGATATCCTAACAAGCAACCATCTTGGCCTCCTTGCCTTCGATAGTTCTTGTGGACACCTATCGAATCGGCAAGGAGGCCGACGTCTTGCCACACCGACCACACACCTTGGGACAGTTACATTCGCGATCGGCCGGCCCTTCTTGCACCTCGGGGACTCGTGACTTGTGCGGCTGTCCGACTGGTGGGCGAGTCCGCCGACCGTGAACTCCCTTGCAGGGAGCGCGGGGCCGCGGCATAGTGGATGGCGTTCGGATGACACAGACCCACGACAGGAGCGCCCGGCATGGAAGACAGCATTGCCGCCGACGACATCAGGCGATTCGACGAGGCGTTTGCGGGCGAGGCGGCCAACGCCCTGGCGCTGAACGCGGTAACCCAGAGCGGCATCGCGGCTGCGGCGCTGAACCGCGACGTGGTCAACCGCATCGATCACACGTACTCCGACCTCATCCAGACGCCCGAGGTGACCAACCAGAAGTCCAGCGGGCGGTGCTGGCTGTTCGCGGGCCTCAACACGCTGCGGCTGGCCGCCATGGCCAAGATGGACCTCGAGAAGTTCGAACTGTCCCAGGCGTACCTGATGTTCTGGGACAAGCTCGAGAAGGCCAACTACTTCCTCGAGAACATGATCGCCACGCGCACCGAGCCGCTGGACGGGCGGCTGATGATGCACCTGCTTGCCGACCCGGTCCCCGACGGGGGGCAGTGGGACATGTTCGTCAACCTGATCGACAAGTACGGCGTGGTGCCCAAGGTCGCCATGCCTGAGACGCACAGCAGCAGCAAGTCCGGGCCGATGAACGCCGTGCTGACCGCTCGCCTGCGGGAAGACGCCGCCGCCCTGCGGAAGTTGGCCGACGGTGGGGCGTCCGAAGACGAGCTGCGCCAGGCCAAGGGCGCGATGGTCCAGCAGATCCACCGCATGCTCTGCATTCACCTGGGCAGGCCCCCCGAGCGGTTCGTCTGGGAGTGGCGCGACAAGGACAAGGCGTTCCACCGCCACGGCGAGATCACGCCGCGGGAGTTCTTCACCGAGTACGTTGCAGTGGACCTCGACGACATGGTCTGCATTATCAACGCCCCGACCGCCGACAAGCCGTTCGACCGGATGTACACGGTGCAGTACCTCGGCAACGTGGTGGCCGGGCACATCGTGCGATATCTCAACGTCGAGATAGGCGTGTTGAAGCAGGCGGCCGTCGACATGATCGTCGACGGGCAGGCCGTCTGGTTCGGCTGCGACGTGGGCAAGATGCTCAACCGCGACCTGGGCGTGCTGGACCTGGACGTGTACGACTTCGAACTGGTCTACGGGGTGCCGCTGACGCTGGACAAGGCCGGCCGCCTCGATTACGGCCACAGCCGCATGACCCACGCGATGGTGCTCACTGGCGTGGACCTGGACGAAGAGGGCAAGCCCACCAAGTGGCGCGTGGAGAACAGTTGGGGCGACGAGAAGGGCGACAAGGGCTACCTGACGATGTCCGACCGGTGGTTTGAGGAGTACCTCTACGAGATCACGATCTCGAAGAAGCACATCGATGCGGCCCGTCTGGCCGTCCTGGACACCCCCCCGATCGTCCTGCCCCCCTGGGACCCCATGGGCGCCCTGGCGTGACGGCGCCGCGGCAGGCCGCCGTCGGCCTGGGGGGGCTGCGGCGTCGTAGACGCGCATAGACGCCGTCACGGCACAGATACGCCACGGGGCGGCCTCTCGTCGGGTCGCCCCTTTTCATGTGCAGACGGAGAGTGAAGGCTCTTGCAGATTCTGGTTTTCTTCCTGCAAAGATCGCGTTGGCACGGTAACATATTCCAGAGAGTTGGTGAACGGCACCAACCGAGCCGGGTGAGGTCAACTGCACGTTTGTCACGACAGAGCCGCGAACGAAGGCGGACCCGACGCTTTGCCTGATTGGAAACCCATAGGGAGGTCATCATGAGGACATCAATCGCTGTCGTAGCATCTCTGCTCGTTCTGGCGCTGGCGGTCCCGTCGTCTGCGGGCCCCATCACAGCCTCCGACAACGCCTATGTGAAGAAGGGCGAAGAGGACAAGGACGACGACAATCGGCTGATGGTCAAGAGCAATGGCGCCAACGGCAACTCTCGTATCGGTTACCTTCGCTTTGGTGTCGGCGGCACGACTGTGGGTCCGCTGGACACCGTGACGCTGGACATGCATCTGGTAGGAAAGGGCAGCGGCAACCTGAACACGCTGAACGTCTACTCGTTGACCGAAGACGACGTGGAAGCGGAAACGACGTGGAATTCGGTCATGACATGGGATGGTCGCCCGAGCGGCACGACGAATCTGCCCAACGCGAATGTGACTGTCCTGAATACGTACGACTACGCCGACTTGAGCACGGGCGAGATCGGACTGACCCTGCCGACAGACAGGGTCCGCACGTTGCTGGCCGCCGATACCAATGACGAGGTGACCGTGGTGCTGTTCAACAACAGCAGCCACAACGGGGGCCAAACCTCCTTTGCGGCGATCGGCAATTCCGACAACTATCTCGAACCGACGCTTACCATTGACCCCCGCGCGCCCGGGACGTACGTGACGGTTGTTGAGAGCGCGTATGGCGGAACACTCCAGGAGGACGACCAGACGCCGGGATCCCCCTATTCGTACAACCAGTCGACGACTCACGCCGTCGTCGGAAATCATGGCGGCGACGCTCGCTGGGACGCCATTCAGATGTTGCTCTTCGAGTTGCCCGATCGCCCCGCAGGCGGATTCCAGGCCGAGGACACGTCTTTCGAAATCACCGTCGAACGTAACGATGACGCCGATTCAAACGCCGATCTGTGGGCCATCGGATACGTCCCCGCGGAGGATATCGGCGACGTGGGCGCGAACCTGAACAACGCCGGCGTTACGGATATTGACGATTTCTACCTGAAAGGGAGCGATTTGGAGACAGAGGTCGGATGGAATATCGACGGCGACTTGACCGAGAAGGTCTGGGACAACATGGCGACCCCGAGTTCGACTGTCGGTCCGCTGTTTTCGCCCGCTGCCGCGAACACCGCCCTTACGGATTTCATCAACGATCTGTTCGAGAATCATGGCGCCAGTGCGGGCGACTACCTGGTGCTTCGCAATACCTACGATGGCGGCATGGCCAACTACGACGACTATCATTTCTACACAGGATCGGCAGCGAGCGATCAGCCGGTTCTGACGTTGACCGTCCCCGAGCCGTCCACCCTCGCCCTGGCCGCCGTCGGCCTGCTGGGGCTGCGACGGCGGAAGAGGTAAGCGCTCTCTTGAAACACAAAGCCCCACCGAATGCGGTGGGGCTTTTTCAATGGATCTGGGCCGACTCCAACGGGCAGCGAGGCAGGCCCACCTCCTGCCCGCCTCCTTCTCTGACAACAGGGCAGCCGGTCCGGAGAGGCGTCTAGCTCGACAATGCCGGCCCGGAGGCGGCAGGGGCGCTCGGGTCAAAAAAGACTGCCCTTCTTCGCAGTTTTCTCTTGCGTTTTTCGTGGTGTTGTGATATAAATGAATACAGTGAAGCTGGTTCGCGGCGAGTGAATCGGCGCAGAAGCATGTAGATGAAGGAGTTAGGCAACTAGCGAACCGGGGTCTTCTCGGCTTGCCTACTCTTTTGTGGCCGACCGGCGCGGGCTTGCGGCAGCAGGCCTTGTCTTGAGATGCTGAAAGGAGCAACTGAAATGGGGATGCAGATGACAGGTCAACGGTTGGCGGTCCTCGGTGTTTGCGCGGTGTTTCTTTTCGCGGCCTGTCCGGCCGAGGCAGTGCTGTTCGTCCACTACGACTTCGATATGCTGGTCAGTCCCACTACGGTCAAGAACCTGGGTAGCGGCGGCAGTGCGCACGACGGCGTCATTGCCGGGGACACCAGTTTCACCAATGCGCCCGCGGGACCGCTGGGCGGCGGGTTCGGGGACTACGCCAACTTCCCGGGCACGAACGATGGCATCCTGATGGGCGATCTGAACGCCCTGGACGGCGAGGACAAGTTCACCATCGCCATGTGGTTCCGCCGGGACACCAACAACACGGGCGGTGGGAATGACACCAACCACGGCGTGAACAACGTGCTGTTCGCCAACTCGGCAAACAGTGGCAATGACAACATTGAAATCGGTACCGAGAGCAACAACATCGAGGTCTACCTCGATACGGGCGGCGGCGGCAACGACGCGACGCGCCGTTTCAACACGACCCCCCTGGGGGGAATTACCGACGGAACCTGGTACCACCTCGCGGTAACGTGGGATGCGGCTGCATCTCCGGAAGTGCGCGTCTACCTCAGCGGCAGGCTCGTGGGGACTAACAACGCCTGGAACGGCGCGGACGTCGATGGCTCGACCGACCATCCTGCGACGCTGGGCTACGCCCGGCAGGATAATCAGAAGTGGGGCGACTTCGACGGGGCCATCGACGAATTCCGGCTGTACGACGATGAAGCCCTGACGCTCGTCGAGATCCAGGCGCTGATCCCCGAGCCGCTGACGATGCTGGCCGTCGGAATGAGCATCGCCGGGTTGGGCGGATACGTCCGCAGGCGGACGCGCAGCTAGACGACCACCGGATAACCGTACGCAACCAACGCCCCGGTCCTGCTTCAGGCGGATCGGGGCGTTTTCCATGCTCCGACCGGACCTTGAGCCCCTGGCTCCCGGTTCGCGCGGGAGCAGGAAGAGGCGCAAGGGAGGCAGGCGAGTTGGCTCCTTTCGGAGAAGGGCCTTGGGCCTACTTCTTCCTGCGTTTGTCCTTTTGCGGCGCGGAGCCCACTCGGCCGCACGGGCGCCTCTCTTTGGACATCTCGGCCTTGTGCGCTTCGAGCAGCTTCTTCAGGCGGGCGGCGACCTGGGGGTTCTCGGCGGCGAGGTTCTTCGATTCGGAGATGTCCTTCGACAAGTCATACAGCTTGTTATCGATGAACTTCCAGTTGCCCGACCGGACGCCCTTGGTCCGGTAGAAGTACGCTTCGTGCGGGGTGGTGGCGCCCGGGCGGGCCTCGATCAGCGGCGTGATGTCCTTACCGTCGATCTTCTTGTCAGGGAGTCTGGCCCCGGACAGGGCGGCGATCGTGGGAAGCATGTCAATCGTGGCGGCCAGCTCGTTGCAGTCCTTGCCCGCCGGTATCCTGCCCGGCCACCACATGACGGTGGGCTCTCGCATGCCGCCTTCCCATTTCTGGAACTTGTAGCCCTTCAACGGAAGCGCCGAGCCGCCGATACGGCGATTCATGTTGCCCTTGACCTTGCACGTCGCGTTGCCCTTGAGGTTCCACGGGCCGTTGTCGGAGGTGTACACGATGAAGGTGTTCTTGTCGATCCCTTCGGCCTTGAGGGTCTTGATGATCTCGCCGACCGACCAGTCGATCTCCTCGATGCAGTCGCCGTACAGGCCCGCGTCGCTCCTGCCTTCGAATGCCGGCGAGGCATAGAGCGGAATGTGGGGCATGGTGTGGGGCATATACAGGAAGAAGCTCTTGCCCCCGCGCTTGCTGGCCTTGATGAACCCGATCGCCTCTTCGGTGTACCGCTTGGTCAGCGTGTTCTGGTCGGCCGGGTACTCGATGACCTCTTCGTTCCGCATCAGCGGCACCAGGTTCTTCTTCGGCTTCTTCAGCGTCTCGAGGGTCTGGCCCTCCCGCAGCACGATATCCTTCGACAGTTTCATGTTGGCGGCGATCGTCATATCGTTGCTGTACGGAATGCCGTAATACGAATCGAACCCGTGACTGGTGGGCAGGAACTCCTTCAGGTGACCCAGATGCCACTTGCCCACGCACGCGGTCGCGTACCCGATGCCCTTGAGCATCTTGGCGATCGTGGTTTCCTCGGGGTTCAGCCCGGTGTTGTTCCGCGGGAACAGAACGCCGAGATTGCCCACGCGCTCGGGGTAGCATCCGGTCAGCAGCGCCGCGCGGGAGGGCGTGCAGACCGAGGCGGCCGAGTAGAAGTCGGTAAACCGCATGCCGTCCCTGGCCATCCGGTCGATGTTGGGGGTCTTGATGTTGGGCGACCCGAAACAGCCGAGGTCCTGGTAGCCCTGGTCATCGATGAAGATGATGATGACGTTGGGTTTGCGCTTCGTCTCGGCGGCCAGTGCATGCGTGCACGTCGATGCGGCCAGTGCTGCCCCGCCGATTGCGGCCGTCTTGAGAAAGTCTCTTCGGTTCATTGTGGCCTGTCCTTCCAGTTGCTATGGGTCGCGTCTAGTGGGATCAGTATATGGTGTGTTCCGTACGCTGTCACGATTCAGCCGCCTCTGACGAGCGGTCCGTCGCCGCCTTTCCATCCGCCGGCCCGGGCCGTGACGGTCCGGTTCCCGAGCGACAGGTCCGGATATGACGGGAACCTCAGTGCGGCCGCGGAGTTGAATGTGACTGGCGGCGTGGCTTAGGATGACTTACGAGGAAACGGATGAGATTCGACATGATTCATCGGAGCGTTTGGGCGGTTGTGAAATCGACTGGGGCGAGCACATGCGCTCGCGCATCGAGTGATCCTGCTTTGGCGTCTTCGGGGCCTTCGGTCCCGTGCTGGCCACTGAAGTGGCCAGCCCCTGTGGTGCGCCGAGCCGCAGGTCTTTCGTTTGCCTGCTTGTGGGCGCGCGTGCTGATCGCAATCGGCATGATCCTCGGATTGCTCGCCGGCTCGGCGTCTTCGGCCGAGCCGCTCGACGCCAAAGCGGTACTCGGCAAGACGCCGATTCTCTACACGCTGCGCCCGCCGGACCGAAACGGGACCCACGTGTACATGCGCCCCCAGTGCTTCCAGAAGATGGGCGCCGCGATGAAGGTGCTCGACCCGGCCACCGGCAAGACGCGCGTGCTGGTTTCGGCCCCCAAGGGCATCATCCGCAGGCCCTGCGTGCACTTCGACGGCAAGCGGATCGTGTTCGCCATGTGCCGCACCGCCCGCGACGCGTTCCACATCTACGAGATCACGATCGACCCGGCGACGCTGTTTACGGCCACGGGCGAGGTTGAGCCCAGGCAACTGACGTTCGCGCCGGACGTCTACGACGTGGACCCGATCTACCTGCCGGACGACAAGATCGCGTTCTGCTCGACGCGCGACATCAAGATCGTCCCCTGTGCGGGCCAACTGGTCCCGCAGATGTTCCGCATGGACGCCGACGGGGCGAACATCCACCAGATCACGCGGAGCACGGTCCACGAGAACGAGCCCTCGCTGCTGCCCGACGGGCGGATCCTGTACAACCGCTGGGACTACGTCGACCGCAACTTCGGCGACGGGCACGGCTTCTGGGTGACGAATCCCGACGGGTGCAACCAGGCGATCGGCTGGGGCAACAACACGGCCCACCCGGCCTCGCCCTGGACGGCGCGGGCGATTCCCGGAACGGGCAAGTTCATCTGCATCCTGGGGACGCATCACGGATCCTTGGGCGGGGCGATGGCGATCGTCAATCCGCAGATCGCCGTCGACGGGCGCAAATCCATCGAGCGGACCTGGCCGGCGGAGGTCATCAAACGGTTCGACAACCCGCGGAAGCTGGTCCTTGACGCCAAGAGGACGAAGAAGGCACGAGGGATCGGGAAGATGACCAGCATCTGGCCCGCCGAGGCCAGGGCCCTCTTGCCTGAGAGCCACCACTACCGCCTGCACGGCTGGAACGACGACCTTAACAGCGTCAAGCCCTGGTACAACTGCCCCTTCCCCCTGAGCGACACGCAGTTTCTCTACGTCGTCTCGCCCAACCGCAATGCGGGGGCGGCGATCTATCTCGGCGACGTTGACGGCAATGAAGTGAAGATCCACGCCGAGGCCCCCGGCTGCTACGATCCCATGCCGCTGGCCCCGTCCCGCCGGCCGCCCGTGCTGGCCTCGCCCCGCGACTACGCGAACAACGAGGGGCATTTCTACATTCAGAACGTCTACATCGGCACGCACATGCAGCGCGTCAAGCCCGGCTCGGTGAAGGCCGTGCGGGTCGTTCAGGCGCACAGCAAGCGGGGCAAGTCCGGGCACACGTGGCGGGCGCTGGGGCACCAGGAGGGGGCCATCGGCTGGTCCGGCTTCATCGCCAAGACCGTCCTGGGCACGGCCCCGGTGGAGAAAGACGGCAGCGCGTCGTTCCTTGTCCCGTCGGATCGCTTCGTCTACTTCCAACTGCTCGATGCCGACGGGATGATGATCCACTCGATGCGGACCGGGACGTCGATTCATTCCGGCGAGCGCCGCGGCTGTGTGGGGTGTCACGAGTCCCGAACGGCGACAACCCTGCCTGCCAAGTCGCCCAAGCTGACCGAGGCGCTGCGGCGCAAGCCGAGCACGCTGACGCCGTGGTATGGCGGGCCGCGGAGGTTCGGCTATCTCGCGGAGGTCCAGCCCGTGCTCGACAGGCACTGCCTCAGGTGCCACGACTTCGGCAAGAAGGGGGCCGGGAAGATCGTGCTGGCTGGCGACAAGAACTTCGGCTTCAACGTTTCGTACTGCGAGCTTCAGAGCAAAGGCCTGACCGGCGCGATCGGTGCCGGGCCGGCAGGGCACCTGCCCGCACTGACCTGGGGCTCGCACACCAGCCCGCTGATCAGGATGCTCAGGAAAGGGCATCCGTCTTCGCCCAAGGGCTCCGACGTGACAAGTCCGTCTTCGTCTGGCGACGCCGACGTGACAAGCCGGGTCAAGCTCAGTACAGAGGAGATGGACCGGCTGATCACGTGGATCGACCTGAACGCTCCGTACTACCCGACGGGTTACTCGGCCCGGCCGGGCCCGGCGCCCGGACGCAATCCGCTGAGCAGCGGACAGACGCGTCGCCTGCTGGCCCTGGCGGGGCTTGACGGCAACCAACTGCTGAAGGCCGACCACTACGCGGGCCCGCAGGTCTGTTTCGATCGCCCGGAACTCAGCCCGTGTCTGAAGCGGATCACCGACCCGGCCAAGCGCGCCGAGGCCCTGAAGATCATCCAGGCGGGCAAGGCGTCGTTGGCCGCCCTGCCCCGAGCGGACATGCCCGGCTTTGCCACGCTCCACGCGGCCGACCAGAAGCGCAAGGAGCACTACGAGAAGTACCGGCGCATCGAGCAGGCCGTGCGAAAAGCCATCCGCGAGGGACGGAAGATCTACGATTCCAAGACGGCTGATCGGCTGACGATGGGCCTGTAGACGGCGGGCTACACTGCAGTTGGCTTCTCGTTCGGCCTCGCCCTTGACGACGGGGACGACTCGGAGCAGCACGAAAAGGAGTGGGTTTTTCCCGTCTTTTCTCTCTTGCGGAAATCGCGAACCTGTGGTAGACTAATAAAGCTGGAATATGTGTTCTGGTCCGGCGGGAGGTCCGTGAGTAACGGAGCAGGAGCACGTTGAAGAAGAGAGAGACGCCTCGGGCAGGAGACTGCTGATGCGCCGGGGCGGCAACGAGGTCAAGAAACGGAGACAGAGAGGACTCATCATGGCATTCAAGACGTTCAATTCAACGGCAGCGGTGCTTGTTCTTGCGGTGGCGGTCGGCTCGTTGGCGCCGACAGCCGCACTGGGCGTGGTCTTGCCGCTCCCGACGGCCTACTACCCGTTCGATACCGGGCTGGGCGATGCCGTCGGCGGCAACGACGGCACGAGTGCCGCCGAAACGATCACCACCATTTCGGGGCGGACGGCGCTGGATACGAATCCGGCCAATTCGCAGGTGAAGGTGACCAGCGCCACGGGCGCCTGGGCCGGCGACGCGGTGGACAACAATGCGATTACCTTCTCGTTCTGGCAACTGGACGACACGCGGGCGAATTCGTCGACTTTCTGGGCGGTGGCACCCGATGCCAGTGGCGGCGACCGCGGAGCCCAGGCCCACGTGCCCTGGGGCAACGGGACGATCTTCTGGGACACCGCCGGGTGCTGCGGGGGCAGCATGCGAATGACGGTGGGAGCCGGTGACACCAATGACGGCGCTTGGCACCACTTCGCATTCGTCAAGGACGGCGGCTTCAAGGCGATCTACATGGACGGCGACATGCTGGGGAGTAAGACAGGGGCAAGTGCGCTGAAGGACTTCACGGACCTCTGGATCGGCAGTGCGCCGGGGGGAGGCAACCTCCTGAAGGGCTACGTCGACGACTTCGCGGTCTACGATCAGGCCCTGTCGGAGGCGGAGATCAAGGCCCTGGCCGGCGGTCAGCCCGTCATCCCGCTGGAGATCCGCTTCAATGCCGACGCCACCGGCAACGGCTTCGACGTGGTCCCCCATGCCCTCGGCACGCAGGACAACGGCACGTTCGAGGTCCAGGACGGCACGGGAACTGACACGACCGACGGTACGGTGGTCACCTCCGGCGACGGGCCGACGCTCAAGATCATGGGCAACGCCTGGAAGAAGATCCAACTGCCCACCCCGTGGCAGACCATCATTCCCGGCTACACGCTGCAGTTCGAGTTCAAGAGCACCGACGGCGGCGAGGTCCAGGGGATTGTCTTCGACAACAACAATGCGGTGGGGAACGACGATCAGCCCCGCGGCTTTATCCCGATCGGCGCCCAGGGCTGGGGCAACCAGTCTTGGCCCGGCTACCACGCCTACAATATCGGCGACGGCTGGACGAGGTACGAGGTGTTCGTCGACCAGTACTTCTCGGGCGCGGGCTACCAGTACCTGGTCTTTGCCGGCGACGAGGACCGCGGCGGCGAGACGCAGAACGGCTACTTCCGCGACGTTACGCTGTCGATCGTCCCCGAGCCGCTGACGATGCTGGCCGTCGGGATGAGCATCGCCGGGCTGGGCCGGTACGTTCGCAGGCGCAGGCGCGGCTAGACGCCCGACGGACAACCATACGCAACCGACGCCCCGGTCCTGCTTCAGGCGGATCGGGGCGTTTTCCATTTGGTCCTCCTGGGACGAAGACGGTTCCTCCAACACGCAGGCGGAGCAATCGCAAATCCTCCGCGTGGTTGCTCCGCTTCGGTCTTCGTCCTTCGGACTACGCCCTGACAAGCCGCTCCGCAGCCCACGGCACCCGCGACTTCTCCTCCTCCGGAGAGGGACGTTGCGACTACTGCTTCCTCCGGTAGTAGGACAGGCGGTCCAGCGGGGCGTCTACCTCGACGGTCCTGGGGCCTTCGACGACCGAGCCGTCATCACCTTGCCACGTGCCTGCCGGGAACCTGATCGTCCGCTTCCGGGCGTCCTTGTCCATGACCGGGGCCACCAGCAGGTCCTTGCCGATCATGAACTGGTCCTTGACCTTGAGGAAGCCCTGGCTGGGGAACTCGTACTCCATGTAGCGGATGATCGGTTCTCCCGTCCGGGCCGCCTCTCGCGCCAGGCGGAGGTACGTGTCAGCGAACTTCGTGTGGAGCTGGGCTGCTTTCCTGACGATGGCCAGGTGCCTCTTGTCCAGGATCCGCCAGGGCGCCACGGAGAACTGCATCATCGGCATCAGCGCGTGGGTCTGGGCCGAGCGGACGATCAGTTCCTGGTCGAAGTTGCCGCTGGCCTTGACGTTCATGAAGCTCTTGTACTCGCCCCCGCCTATCATGTCCGGACACGCGAACGGGTGCCCCATGATCCCGAGCATGCACATCCCGGGGATCAGTTCCCGGATCGGCTCGTAGCTGTACTTCTTGTCCCTGAGCCTCTGGCCGAGGTGCTGGCCGCCCATCTTCCAGCAGGCGCGGTACTCGTTGAGGGTATAGTCCAGGCCGATCCGCGCGAACGCCTCGCTCTGGTCGTTGCCCGTCGCGCCGGTCTTGAAGGCCGTTACGTTCTTCTTGTAGAAGCGGGAATCGCCGGCGTCGAACTTGAAGCCGTCGGCCCCGTACTCCTCGACCAGGCGCGTCAGTTGCTGCTTGTACCACTTCACGGCCCCGGGGTTGGTCAGGTCGAGAGCTCCGCTTGAACCGTTCCACCACCGGATGGCGGCCGGCCGGCCGGTCTTCTTGTCCCGCACGAGGAATCCCTTCTCGGCGAGCATCTTGTAGTTCCTGGACGTCTTGTGGACGAAAGGCGTCGTCCAGAGCATGACCTTGAACCCGAGACCGTGCAGCGTTCTCATCATCTCCTTCGGGGCGGGTATCTTCTTCCTGTCGAAGTCCAGGTCGCCGTACTCGCTTTGCCACTTGTCGTCGATCATCAGCACGCCCGGGGGGAACCCGTTGTCGACGATGGCGCGGGCGTAGGCGAGGATGTCTTTCTGGACCTGGTTGTACGTCAGTTCGATCCAGGTGTTGTACTGGGGCCTGGTCATCATCAGCGGCTCGACGATCTTGCCCGTCGGCGGGAAGAAGGTCTTGCTCGCGTGCAGGTACGCCTCTCGCAGCGTCTTGCCCGCCCGCCCGTGGTGGATCGTGCCCCGGGCGTCGGTAATCAGCAGCTTGCCGCCCTTGACGTTGAACGTGAACGGCTTTTCCGACCACACCCAGCGTCCGTGGCTGGACACGAACAGGGGGACCGCCTGGTTGCCCTTGTTGTCGTTCAGCAGCACGCCCGGCTTGCCCGGGCCCTTGCCCGCAAAGGGCATCTGGTTGGCCATCACGATGAATCCGCCCCACCAGCCCTCGTCGTCGAGCAGGGCCAGCTCCAGCTTCTCCGCAGCGTCAGCACCCGACAGCGCCAATCCGATCACTCCTGCCACAATCAGTCTCTTCATAAGGTTTCCTCGTCATGAGTCCGATCAACGGGCCCAGGCCCGTCAAGCATCCAGCCGACTGCGGGATGGGCACTTCGCCCGTCCGCAAACCGGTTCAAAGGATAGAGGCTCAGGCGGCCGGCTGCAAATCCCCGGCCGGAAACGCGGCTAGCCGGCCTGCCAGACCGGAGACGGGAGCGTATGCGATCTCAGTAATCATCAGGGGCTGTGCGGCTTCTCTTGGCGCAGATTGAATGTGGATGTATGACTATGACAGTGCGAAGGTGCGAAGATGAGAGGCCAGTGTGGTGAGTCTATGAAACAAGCGATCGTGGCGGGTCTCGTGCTGGTCACTGTAGTCGGGACGATGTCCGGAGTCGCCGGCGCCGAAGCGAAGTCGCCTGCGAGTCTACCGCCTGCAAGCGCGAGCAAGCTGCCCCGGTGGCGGGGATTCAACCTGCCCGCCCGGATGATCGCCCGGGCGCGCCCGGGCAGTCCGCTCAATCGGCCGCTCGATCCGGACGCGATGCGGCTGATCGCCAGGCTCGGCTTCAACTTCGTGCGCCTGCCCCTGGACTATCACCACTGGATCGCCGGCGGCGACTGGTCACGCATCGACCCCAAGTCGCCCGTGCTGGCCGAGATCGACCGCATGGTGGCCGCCGGCAAGACCTGCGGGATCCACGTGTGCATCAACTTCCACACGGCCCCGGGCTACTGCATCAACAACCGCAACACCCGCGAGCCGAGCCTGTGGACCAGCGCCGAAGCCCAGAAGGTCTGCGCGATGCACTGGGCGTTCTTCGCGCGGCGGTACAAGGGGGTCGGTAACGAGCGGATCAGCTTCAACCTGTGGAACGAGCCGGCCCGCACGGACGCCCGGACGCACGCCAGGGTCGCCCGGCTGGTCGTAGCCGCCATCCGCAAGGAAGACCCCGGTCGGCTCATCATCTGCGACGGGTTCGCCTTCAAGCCCGCGCCGGAGCTGATCGACCTGGGCGTGGCGCAGGCGGCGCGGGGCTACACGCCCACGCAGGTCACCCACTACAAGGCCAGTTGGATTCGACACACGGGTTCATGGCCGCAGCCGATCTGGCCCCGCCCGGTGGCCAACGGCTGGATGATGGAGAAGGGCAAGCAGAAGTATTCCGGGATTCCCCTTCGGATCGACGGGCCCATGCCCCCGGGCGCGACACTGGCGCTGCGCGTGGGCGACGTGTTCAACGCCGTCACGCTCAAGGTCGAGGCCGACGGGAAGGAACTCTGGCGTCGCGAGTTCCCCGCCGGGCCGGGCAAGGGGCCCTGGAAGGCATCGAAGCACCACCCCCAATGGAAGGCTTACCAGTGCACGTACGACCGGTCCTACGACGTGCCCCTGCCCGGCGGGGCGAGGCAGGTCACGATCTGTCCGGCCAAGGGACACTGGATTCAGGTCACCCGGCTGGAGGTCAAGGTGTCGGGCCAGCCGCCCCGGGCGATCGACCTGGACGCGCGATGGGGCACGCCGGCCAGCCGGCTGCGGTACGACGCGGCGCGCGGCGGCTCGCCGTGGATCACGCCGCAGATGGAGGACCGCGCGTGGCTGTGGAGCAAGGCGGTCCGGCCCTGGGTGGACCTGTCGGCCAAGGGCGTGGGCGTGATGGTCGGCGAGTTCGGCGTCTACAACAAGACCCCGCATGACGTGACGCTGGCGTTCCTGGAGGACTGCCTGGCGAACTACAAGAAAGCCGGCTTCGGCTGGGCCCTGTGGAACTTCACCGGCCCGTTCGGCATCCTGGACAGCGACCGCTCCGACGTGCACTACGAAAACTGGCAAGGCCACAAACTCGACCGAAAGATGCTGGACCTGCTGCAGAAGTACTGAACACCGTGTCCACGCGAAGGAGCATGACATGACCCATTTTTCACGCTTGGTTGTCCCCGTGACTGTCGCCGTTGTTGCCCTGGCCGCGTTCGGGGCCGACGAGGCCAAGCCGCCCGCGAAGGGCGATCTCGGCGTCATCAAGGAGTTCGTCTACAAGAAGCTGCCCGGCTGCGAGCTGAAGCTTTACGTCCATCTGCCTGACGGGTGGAAGAAGACGGACAAGCGTCCGGGGATCATCTTCTTCTTCGGCGGGGGATGGACGGGCGGCACGCCGACGCAGTTCCTGCCCCAGGCGATCTACCTGTCGCGCCGCGGGATGGTCTGCGCGCGGGCGGACTATCGCGTCAAGAGCCGCCACCGCGTCACGCCCGACACGTGCGTCGAGGACGCCAAGAGCGCCCTGCGGTGGTTCCGTTCCCACGCGGGCGAGCTGGGCCTCGATCCCGACCGCATCGTCGCATCCGGCGGGTCGGCGGGGGGGCACCTGGCGGCGTGTACGGGCACCACCGAGGGGCTGGACGCCAAGGGTGAGGACACGAAGGTCTCGGCCCGGCCGCAGGCGATGGTGCTGTTCAACCCGGCGCTCAACTTCGTCGGCGTGGACAAGCTGATGCAGCGCCTCGGGGAGGCGAAGGACCGCGCCGAAGCCATCAGCCCCACGCAGAACCTCAAGAAGGACACCGCCCCCGCGCTGCTGCTGTTCGGCACGAAGGACTTCCTGCTGGACCAGGGCAAGCAGTGGATGGCCCGAGCCAAGGAACTGGGGCACAAGTCCGAGCTGTACCTGGCCGACGGGCAAAGCCACGGGTTCTTCAATCGCCCCCCGTGGCTGGAGCGGACGCTGATTCGCACCGATGCGTTCCTGACAAAGCTGGGCTACCTCGAAGGCCCGTGCACGATGAAGGAGGGCTACTTCGACGCGCTGAAAGACCAACTCCGTCGCGCCCGCCCGCCGAAGAAGCGCCAGCCGCGCCGCCGCACCCAATGACTTATGCGGCAATGCCCACAAGAAAGTGTCAGCCGCCGACGTGCCAAAGACCTGTCCATGGATGTCCCCGGGTTTTCCGGATTATCTCCGCGCGGGGTGGGTCTGTCTCCGGCGATCTTTGGCCCCCACGCCGGCGGTAATGCTGTCGTCGGCCCAGCCCCAGATGGCGACTTTCGCCTCGCGCTGCAGGACCATGTTGTCGCTGACGATGTTCGGCAGGCGCAGTTCCGCCCGCGCCGGCATCGCCCGCGCCATCAGCACAACCGCTGCCATCGTCTTCTTGACCATGCGTCTTCCTTTATCTCTGCGGGGTTCAGGAGAGTGTACGAGATAGGCGAGCGGAAACACTGCACCGGCGCGAAAGACCCCCGGGTGTAATCACCCGGGGGGTTCCCCTGCGAATGCGCAATCGTAGGGCGTGCAACTCGTTTGCACGCGGAAGGGACTGCCTGTTCGTTCCGCGTACAAACAGGTTGCACGCCCTACGACTCCGATCGTGACAGGCGTGCGGAAGCACGGCGCCGTCGTGGGGTTTCGGCGTCCCGGTGGGACGCCGCACGCGGAGCAAGCTCCGCCGCCAAACCTTGCAGGCGGAAAACCGTCGGCGTTCCGTCCGCTTGCAGCGTTTGGCGGGCGAGCTTGCTCGCCGTGTTTCCGTTCGTCCGCACGGCGCCCACGCTACGACATCAGATTCACCCGAGTTGATAGTCAGCTTGTCCACTTCCAGTTTGCTGGTCAGGTCCGCCGTGCCGCCGATGGTCACCACGCCACCTGCTTTCACGTTGCCATTGCTCCACACGCTCGTCGTGCCGGTCACCGAGATACTGCGGATGATGAGATCGCCATTGCCATTTCCTTTCGATTACCTACACACTAACTCTCGATCAGGAAGTATCCAATTCCGTCTGAAGCAGAACAGTCAAGGCCGAGATCCCACAATCCAACACGGGCTTACCTGCTCAAGAGGAATGCACCCTGACGGCCATTGCCGACGGCCCAGCGGTGGCAGGGGGGGGCGGG
>CAZVEV010000080.1:18397-20911 GCA_964625865.1 uncultured Planctomycetaceae bacterium
CGTAGGATAGCCCGTCGGAGAGTGTCGTATGACCATGCAGAGACCGTGCTTTGGCGTCCTGGCGGCCGTGCTGGCTGTGGGCGTGGTCCTTTCGGCGGTCGGCGGGGCGGTCGGCGCGGAGCGAGAGGACTACGACAGGCGGGCCGGAAAACTTTTCCACAAGACGTACTTCTTCCACCGCTGGCGCCAGGAGGACCATACCGTCGACGGCTGGGACTGGTCGCTGCCGAAGTGGGTCGTCGCGGCGCGGTACAGCGGGGTGGCCGTCAACGAGAAGATGGTGGGCCCGCAGTTCCCGGCGCGGATTCAGCGCACGGTCCGCCCGTCGTGGCGCCAGGTGGAACCGACGGAGGGCACGTACGACTTTTCGACGCTCCGCGAGCAGATCGTCAGGGCGTCGGAGGCCGGAAAGTACGCGGTGAAGATGGGGCTGACCGCGTCGGTCTGGGAGACGCGCTACTTTCGCAGCCTGACCGACAAGACGATCCGCCGCACCACGCCGGGCACGGCGCCGGCGTGGATGCTCGACCACGGCGTGCCGAAGATCGTCGAGGAGCCCAACCGGTCGATCCCGTTCCAGGTCGTCAACCTGGACATCTACCACGAGGCCTACCACAGGCGCTACCTCAAGATGGTCCGTGCGCTGGGCAGGAGCGGGATTCCGCGGATGAAGGAACTCGACCTGTGCTACCTGCACCTGGTCAGTCGCTCGCGCGGCGAGGAGGGCAGCGGGCCGAAGGCGGGCGACCCCAGGCGGGCGCTCTACGAGCAGCGGCTGGCGGCGTGGGCCGAGGCGTTCAAGGGCGTGACGCATAAGCTGTGCAACGTCTCGCACAAGCCGGAAGACATAGCCCTGGCGGTGAAACTCGGCATGGGGCAGCGCAACGGGTTCGTGGAGCACTACATGATGCACGTGCCCAACGCGGGGCTGGGACAATTGCTCGACAAGGACGGCTATATGCTCGTCGACGAGACGCACCCGCTGATCGCCGAGAACCGCGCCTCGGGCGATGAGAACGAGGAGTACACGGTGCATCACGAGACGCGGTTCGGCGGCATCGAGCACTGGCCGCACCGCTATCGCGAGTCGATGCTCCGCGTGCTGCAGATGCGGCGGAACTTCATCTGGGCCGAGTGGGGCCGGTGGCTGATCGACCCGCCACTGCTGCACTACGTGGCGCTGGAACTGGGCAAGAGCGCCGCCGACGCCCCCGACGCCTGGTGCCGCCTGCGGGAGAGCTACGTGCCCGATCGCCCGAACCGCAACTGGCGGACCGCCATCCCCGCCAGGAACTTCGAGCGGTGGTGCTACCAGCGCGATGCCGACGGCGCCCGCGCCGAGCCGACGGAGAAACTCGACGTGCCCAAACAGATGTTCGAGTACCACAAGAAGCACCTGTACGACTACACCGCCCGAAAGACCCACGCCGCCGCCGGCCAGAAGGAGATGCGGTTTGGGCTCGCAGAGACCTTCCTGGCCGGAGGCCCGCACGCGGTGGCGGTCAAGGTCACCTACGTTGACACGGGCCGGGGCCGGTGGGAACTGGCGTACCACGCCGGGGCCGGCAAGATCGGCGCCCGCGCCGTGACCTGCGCCGAGACCGGCAAGACGCGCACGGCGACGTTCATCCTGAAAGACGCCCACTTCCCCGGGCGCGGCTACAAAGGCAAGGACCTGTGGATCCGTGCCCGGAGCGTCGACGCGGTGGTCCGCCTCGTGCGGGTGGTCAAACTGACCAGGCCCAAGCCGCCGCCTCCGCCCCGCCAGACACCGCCGCCCACGAAAGTGCCTCAACTGCCGAACGCCAGCGGAACTCTTCCGGGACCGTCCCGTTGCACTAACGATGTGAATTCGCCGCCATACGCTGGTTCCTTCTCCTTGCCTTACTCTCGGACCCCTGAGACGTTGCAGAAGTGGTGAGAACTCGTGGCGGCAGGGGGCAGGGGGAAGGGTCAGAGATGAAGTTCATCGGACGAACCGAGATTGTACTGCTAGCGCTGCTCTCGCTGTTGCTGGTGGCGGCGGGGTGCTCGGATGATGAGAACGGCGAGAATGGGGCCACCGGCAACCGGAACCCCCGTAAGCAGGGAACTTCCGCGATGGATCGTGTACGCCCGTTCCATATCCGTCGGATGTCATACATTTTGACAGGATCATGGCGTCCGGGACGTCATGAGCTATGATGCGGTACGGACGGATGGTTTGCAGGAACAACCCCCGCCGGCAAGCGGGAACCATGAGGTGTACATATGATGCGGTGCAGAGTTGACGCGTTACATATGGGGCTGGTTGCTTTGGTGGTAGTCGGATCGCTGGCCGGGGCGGCGGCGGGGGCCAAGACGGCGGGCGGCTACGTGACGGTCGTCTCCAAGGCCACTGCTGCCAAGGCCGACTGGCGCAAGGTCGTCGACGCGCTGACGGCCAAGCACGGGGCCGAACTCTGTCAGTATGACGCGTCGGGAGATATTGTCAGAAGTTGTGGATGGCGGACGGAAAAAACGCGGCGTATCCTT
>CAZVEV010000081.1:0-7510 GCA_964625865.1 uncultured Planctomycetaceae bacterium
CGGCGAGCATGGCGATGACGCTGCCGACACCGAAGACCAGCCCCAGGACCGTCAGCAGCGACCGCAGCTTGTGCAGCAGGAGGTTCTTGATCCCCAGACGGATGTTCCTGAACACGCGGATCGTGTGCATCAGCGGGGTCCTCCCTGACAGTCCGGCGGCGGGGGCGCCAGCGGATCGATGGATGGCTCGGGGGGCTCCGGCGGGGCCGGGGGGGGAGCCGCACCGTTCTGGCCAGTGTCGTCGAGGCGGTCGATCTTCCCGTCGAGCATGTGCAGGCGGGCGCGAGCATAGGCGGCGATGTGGGGCTCGTGGGTGACCATCACAATCGTCTTGCCCTGTGCGTTCAGGTCGGCAAGCAACTCCATGATCTGCACCCCGGTCGTCGAGTCGAGGTTGCCCGTCGGCTCGTCGGCCAGCAGGACCGCGGGATCGTTGGCCAGCGACCGTGCAACGGCCACTCGCTGCTGCTGGCCGCCCGAAAGCTCCATCGGACGGTGCTCCAGGCGATCGGCCAGGCCGACCATGTCCGCCAGTTCAACCGCCCGGCGGGTCGAATCGTGTGCCGTGTAGCCCAGATAGAACAGGGGCAGTTCGATATTCTCGCGCACGGTCAACTGCGGAATCAGGTTGAAGCTCTGAAAGATAAAGCCCAGGCGCCTGAGGCGCAGTTCGCTGCGGGAGTCGTCGTCGAGGTCCGACGCGTCGTAGCCGTCCAGGACATACGTGCCTTCAGTGGGGTGGTCGAGGCAGCCCAGAATGTTGAGCATCGTGCTCTTGCCCGAGCCGCTGGGTCCCATGATGGCCCAGAAACTGCCCTCGGCAAATGAGACGGTCACGCCATCGAGGGCACGGACCTCCTCGGTGCCCATCTGGTAGATTTTCGTCACGTCGTGCAGCGAGATCATCTCGCGCCGGTTGGCGTCCAGGGAGCGGTCCGGGATGTCGGTCTGCGTCGTTGTCATCGCTTCGGGGCCCCTCCGCCCGGTCTGCCGGTGGGTCGTCCTCCCCCAGGCGCCGCGCCGCCACGTTTCTCACGCATGCGCTTCAGGAGGGCTTCCTTCTGCTCGGGCGTGAGCTTCTCGAACATCTTCTTTCGCTGCTCGGGCGTCATGGAACCCATGGGCCCCGTGCCGGGCTGCTCGGCCTTGCTCGCGGGCCTTGTCGTTGCGGCTTTGCTCTTGCCGTTAGGCTCTCTGGCGTCGACGGCGGCCTCGCCAAGCGGCGGGGACAGCAAGACCTCGTCGTCTTCCTTTAATCCGCTCTTGATATGGACCATGCGGTTGTTGTCGAGTCCGATCTCGACGGCGCGCGGCTTGGGCCCGTAGGCGGTCATGACGTGAACCGTCGGCTGGCCCTTGACCATGTGGACCGCCTGCAGAGGTACCGACAGAACCTTGTCGTATTGGGCGACGATGATCTCGACACTGCAACTGTAGCCCGGGCGAAGGTCGCTATCGACCTCGTTGACGTGGACCTCGGTGGTGAAGACCTTGTTGGTGTCGTACCACTGGGCTTTCGAGGGCATGGGGGCCATCTTGGCCAGCGTGGCGGGGAAGTACTTGTCCTTGACCTCGTCGATGGTGACGCGGGCGGGCAGACGGCGCAGACGCTTGGTCTCGGGGTCGATCACCTTGTTTCGGCTGGCCTGCGGGATGCTGGTGACCGCCATCATGATCTTGTCCTCGCCGGGCATGTGAAACAGTTCCTGGCGTTCATGAACGGTCGAGCCCTCGCCCAGCGGTTCGGGTGAGCTGCGCCAGTGGTGGCGCGAGGTGGTGGTGGCATAGACCACCTCCCCGCTGACCGGAGCGTAGACCTTGCATTCCTTGATCTGCGCGGTGGCCTTTTTCAGGACGAGCAATTGCTGCTTGTGCTCGGATTCCCTGGCCTTGAGTTTGGCTTCGGCCTGGCGGATGTCAGCCGCCGCTTTACGCTCGACCGGATCGAGTGCGCGCCTGACCTTGGCCAGGTTGTTCTCCAGTTCGGCCAGCTTGCGGACGTAGGTGTACTGCTTCAGGACCTTCAGCTTGCTCTGTGCGGTGCTTAGTTTCAGTTCGCTCCTCTTGGCCGCCAGCTCGTCGGCCTGCAACTCGGTCCGTGTCAGATACCCGTCCTTCTCGAGCGTGGTGGACCACTCGACGCGGTCTCTGGCCCGCTGGAGTTCCTCCCGGGCGATGGTGATGTCGGCCTGGGCTTCCTCGACCTGCTGGGGAAACTCGCCTTCGACGTACTTCTTGTGGTCCAACTCGGCCAACTTGATCGCCAGCTTCGCGTCGTCGATCGCGGTCTGCGCGTCGTTCTTCGTGACGGCCAGGGCCTCGCGGGCACTGATCAGGTTCGCTTCGGAGTTGATCACGACGATGTCCTGCTGCTCTTTCTTCTGCTCGAATTTGCTGGCGTCCAGTTCGAGCAGCAGGGCACCCTTTTCGACCTGCTTGCCCTCGTCAATAATCCAGATCACGGTCGAGTTGCCCTCGAGCTTGCTCTTGACGATGACCTTGTCGCGGTGGTGGATCGTTCCGCCCTGGCGGATGCTGACCGTCAGCGGGCCTCGCTCGACCACGTGGATATCGCCGGCGGCGATTCGGTCGGTGCTGCTGTCGGCGCCCCAGAGCGCCCAGGCGCCCGCGCCGGCGGCGCCGACGACCAGCAGGGCGATTACGGCATACAGCGGGGCGCGGCTCTTGCGCACCTCGGGGATCCGGCGGGGCTCCGGCGGTTGTGTTAGGCTCGCAGTCATGCCACAGTCCTTTCTAGTCCACTGACAGCACGCCCATGTCGCGCTGGAGTTCGAGTTCGGCGATACGATAGTTCACCAGGGCAGCGGTCAACTGGTCCTGCGCCTGGACGAGGGCCTCCTGGGCCTCCAGGACGTCGCGGATCTCCGCGCGTCCGGCCTCCAGGAACAACTCCGTGCTGGTCACGCGCCGCCGGGCGAGCCTCGCCGCCTGCGACTGAATCGCGAACGTCTCACGCGTCTGGGCCAGCGTCCGCAGCGCGCCGCGAATCGACAGCTTGATGCCGTCCTCGAGCTCCTGTACGCGGCGGGTGGCCCGTTCGAGTGTGATGTATGCGGTGCGGTAGGCGTTGCGTTCAGCGGTGCGTTCCCACGGCAGGTCCGAGGTGACGCTGGCCGAGTAGACGCCTTCCTCGGGGCGCATCTGGGCGTTGGCGGTCCGGGCCGACCCGACGCCGCGCCCGGATCCCATCGCAGCCGTACCGGCCAGCGTGACGTCGGCCTTCAGGTTGTCGGCGGCCACCACCACGCCACGCTGGGCGTCCACCACGCGCGCCTGGGCCGTTCGCAGGTCCAGGCGATTGGCCAGGGCCTTGGCGATCGCCTGGACGGGAGGCAACTCGAACGTGCCCGGCCTGGCCGCCGCATTGACGTCGGCCTGGTCTGCTGTGGCGGCGTTGGCCTTGTCGACCATTCGCTTCAGTTCGTCACGATCCAGGCTCATGCGCGCGTCGGTGGGCAGGCCCAGCGTGAGCTTCAGGGCGTCGAGTCGTCCCTGGTAGCCGTTGCGGGCGCGGATCATGCGGTCGCGTGCGCGGAGTTCGTCCTGTTCGGCCTGGCCGACCTGCGTTTCGGGCAACCGTCCGGCCTTGCCGAGGCGCCGGGCACGTTCGGCGGCTTTGGCGAGACGCGTGTGGTTGGCCGTGGCGTTGTCGATCTGGTCCTGCTGCTGGAGGACGGCGAGGTAGTCGGCCGCCACCTGCACCACGAGAGTCCGTTTGAAGCGCTGAAGCGTGTAGATCGCGTAGATGACGTCTCGCTGGGCCTGCGTCAGCGGTTCGGTGACGATATGCCTTCCCGCCCCGCGGAGCAGGGGCACGGAGATCGAGGCATCACCGAACAGCCCCATCGTCCTGGGGCGCCCGGGGGTCAGCAACTGGACCAGGTCCAGGCCCAGCCGCCCGGTCAGCGCCGCGCCGTTCTTGAACCGCTTCGACCACGAGGCCTCACCCGAGCCGACGACCCCACTGGTCGGGCGCCCGGAACTGCCGTCGTGCGTTATCGTGCCGCTGACCAGCCCGGCAAAGGTGTTGCGAAACTCCTGACTCTCGAGGTCCAGGGCCAGCGCCGCAATGAACACGTCTTCCTTGGCCGACTGATACCCGCGGTTGTTGGCGGCGGCGATCTGGAGGGCACGGGGCAGCGTGATGTCGACCTCTCCGGCCGGCGCCGCCTGGGACGCCTGGGGCGCGGCGTCCACCTGTATGGGCTTGCCCGGCCAGTAGGGCACGGGCGTCAAGCGGTCAGTGCCCAGCGAAGCCGGCCCGGAAATCGGCAGGCCCTGGGCTACCAGCAAGCGACGGCGCAGCGCGTCGGCGGGTGTTTCGATGGTGAACGGGTCGGTCTGCCCCAGCGCTTCGGCCCGATGAGTGGCGATGATCTTGGCCGCCACGTCGTCGGCTTCCAGCTTGTAGTCCTCGGGTGACATACACCCGCACAGGGCCAGGCACGCCAGCGTCAGGACCGTCGCGGTCCAGGCCGGTCCGGACCGGCGGTGCGATTTCACTCGTCGATCGTCCATAGTCACCTCTTTGCGCTCCGGACCTTGGCCCGAGGGGGTTTGTCGTCCCGTGCCTCGCCCAGCGCCGCGCCGTTACAGAACAGGTCCACCAGCAGTTGGTGTCCCCGCCGCCCGGCCGGCATCTCGTTCATGCCCCCGGTTCGCGCACGGAGCATGCCCAGCAGGACGTGGGCCAGCGTGTCGGGACGAATGTCGTCGCGGACCTTGCCCTCGCGCACCCCGCGGGCCACGACGTCCGTTACGGCGGCCAGCAGCTTGCGGCGCCCGGCCTGCCATCGCGCCTGGATCGCCCGGTCCTGCCAGCGCACGCGCATCGCCTCGGACTGCATCATCCGAAACAGGGGCTGGCGCCGCTCGAAAAACCTGGTGACCACGCGGCAGACGGTGAGCAGTTGCTCGTCAAACGGCTCGTCAGGCTCCACGGTACGTGCGAGTAGTTGAGCCAGCACCTCGAAGCCCGAGACGGCCGTCTGGAAGAACAGGTCGTCTTTGTTGTCGAAGTAACGGTACACTGTCCCCTTGCCGACCCCCGCGGCCTTCACCACGTCGTCGAGCGTTGTCTCGTGGAACCGCTTCGAAGCGAAGAGCTTCTCGGCGGCGTCCATAATCTGTTGTCGCCTGTCCGTTCGTGCCACGCTGTCATCCCGGCCCGTCGGGCCTGTAGGATAAACGAAACTGACTGGTCAGTATTGCATTCTACGCCCACGCCCCCGTGAGGGGCAAGGCAATTCGGTCAGTTGCGGTATCCGCCGCGTTCGATCATGGTCTGGCGGCGTGCCGTTGAGGGCGTACGATCAGGCGCAGCGGCGTGTCGGGGGTGAGACTGACGGGCAGGCCCTCGCTCAGCGCCTTGCCCGTCACGACGCGCGTCGACCCGGCGTCGACGTCCTTGACGGTGTAGGTGTGTGCGGTGTCCGGCTCGACGGTGAACCACTCGGGCACGGCGTTCATGCGGGGCCAGTCCTGTCGGAAGCCCATCGTGATGCGGTGCCTCGGAACGTCAAACCGGAGGCGGCCCGCGTAGGCCTTCTCGGACCGCATATACACGCAGATCCCGTCGCCCTGCGGGGCGGCGCCCAGGTGCAGGCCCTGGACCCACGGGCGGGCGATCGTGTTGCGGGTGTGGAGCATGGTGTGGATCAGCACCGTCCGGACGGTGTTGGCCTCGAGCTTGTGGACGTCCCAGAGGCGCCCCGGGTCGGTGTGATCGACCAGGTGCGTGGCGATCTCGCGGTCGGCCCAGACGAAGGCCTCGGGCACGGGGAATCGGCGCAGCAGGTACAGCCCGCCCTCGACCGAATCGGCGACGTTGTCGCGCGAGCCGTGGTCCCAGTTGAACTTCCTGTACCGCGGCTTGAGCATGTTCCTCATCGGGCGGCGGATCGCGTCGGTGTATCGTTTCGTCCCAAGGGCCAGATCATAGTCGAGAAACCCCACGAAGTCGTATCCCCACCCATCGCCGATCCTGCCGCGGTCGTGCGGACCGGGCGTCTTCTGCAGCGATCCGATGATCACGCCGTCGGAATTGGTTCCGCGACGCAGGATCTCGTCGAACATGTACTCCATGTGCGGCTTGTACTGGGTGCACTTGTGGGGGGCGGCCTTGGCGTCGACGGCAAACAGCAGGCCCAGCCCGCCGATGATCTCACAGCCGTGATCGCTCAGACGCGAGGGAACGAACTTGCCGGCCAGCAAATAGTGGTCCGCCAGCCGGTGGGCCCAGTCGAGGTACTTCTTCTCGCCGGTCATGCAGTACAGGCGCGGGAGCATCTGCAGCAGTTCTCCGTTGACCTCGATGTTCCTGGACGGGATCTTCCCGTAGGCGGTCTCGTAGCGTGCGTGTTTGAACATGTCATCGACGATGCCGCGCATCCGCGCAAACCAGGGCGAGTCCTTACCCGTGATCTCGACGACCGGCACGAGCCCGTCTTTGGCGTATTCGCACGCGCCGAAGACCATCGCGTCAAACGACGTGACGACCTTCCTGCCGCGGGCGATGTCGTAGGGCACCGGCAGGCGGTCCAGGTGGTTGCACAGCGCCTGCTCGGCCTTCAGCGTGTCGACCATGACGGTGTCGAGCACCTTCGGGTCCGTGTAGAACGCGGCCCAGATGTAGAACGGGTAGCAGTCGGCGGCCGTGTCGCGGTAGTTCCACGCTCGGCTGGTCGACCGGAACAGGCCGCTCCTGGCGTCGCGGATCGGCAGGACGCACTGGTGCAGCCAGCGCTGGACCTTGCTCAGCGCTACGCCTGCGTATCGTGCGGAGCGCTTGGCCCGGTCCCAGTCGCACGCCGTCGGCGCCGGGTCCCACAGGGTCCGCATCCGGTCATTCATTTCGAATCCGGGCAGGTCGGCCCAGCCGCGTCCGCCCACTCCGGAGGATCGAACGGTGGTCACGCGGATCGGCTTGACCTTCAGTCTGGCCTTCGACGTGCCGGTCACGCGGATCCCGGCAAGGAACGCGACGCGCTCGAAGCCCTTGCCGTGCAGCACCACCGTCTTGCCGCCGGCCAGCTTGCCCAGCGGCAGGGCGATCCACTCGAACGGCGTCTTGCGCACGTCGGCCAGCGAGCCGGACCGGCCCGCGCAGGTGTAGAGGAGTGTTCGTTTTCCGGGCCCCTTCGAGCCGAACAGGACTTCCACCCGGTCATTCGCCCCGACGTCGGCCGGAAGCGTCACCTCGATCCTCCACTCCGCCAGCCAGTAATACTGCCTGCCCCCGTAGGCGTCGGGGCCATCGGTGAAAAGGACCTCGCCCGCCGAGGCCGGAAGTCCGGCTGCCAGCAGAACGCACACGAAGGCTCTGACGCGTGTCATGCAGTGCTTCTCCAATGTTAATCGCTCGGCCGGGCAGCACCCCCGCGAGGGTCACGGATGCCGGTGCCCGGACGTCAATGTGCAGGCCTATCGTGACAACTCAGGCGGCGTATGGCAAGGCGAAAGGGGGGGGCGGCGACGCGGCCCCCCCGCC
>CAZVEV010000081.1:7520-20858 GCA_964625865.1 uncultured Planctomycetaceae bacterium
CCCGGAGGACATGGGGCCGCCCAACCGTCACACCCCCGGCGGCGACTGCCACGGCTACTGGGGGGGCCGGGCCCGGGTCGGCCAAGCCCTTTAGCCGCCCCGTAGCCGCATGCCGCGCTCGACCCCACCCCGTACCCCCTCGGCCGGGAGATCGTCGCTCAGGCCGCGGCCTCGTGCGTGCCAGAGGGGACCGGCCGGGTGGCGCCAACCGTGGTTCCGCGCACACGCCCGCGACCCCCGGGCGTTTCTTACAACAGGCGCCCGTCAAAAGTGTCGAGGAGGGAGATGGACATCTGTTTTCCTGCAGACCTCGCCGACGACGGTGGGGGCCTGGTGAACCACGTACCGGAGAACACCGCCGATGGATACGCAGGACCCAAAGCCGCGAATAGGTGTGATACTCTCCGTGCCGATGTCACTGTTGGCCGGCGTGTTGTTCTTCATGCCCTGGCTGACCGTGTCATGCGACGCGAAGGGCCTGATGGAGATGGCCGAGGCCGGCGCGGCCGAGCAGTTGCCCGCCATGCCGCCCCAGATGACCGGCGAGACCGAGATCGCCCAGGCCAGCGGGCTGGAACTGGCCTGCGGCGAGGCGACGCCGGTGGGAATGTTCAAGGACGCCGCGGCGGGTCAGACGGGCGACCAGGGCCTGCCCTCCCGCTCGTGGCTGTATGGGGGCATTGTCCTTCCGATCGGCCTTCTGGTGGTTTGCGGGCTGTGCCTGACCGGCAACATGGAGGCGGCGACAGCGGGCAAGGTGATGTTCTTCCTGGCCTTCGTGGGAGTGGGGATGATGTACATGACCTCGCGGATCAGTTACGCCGATGACGTCGTGGACAAGGCGCGGTCGGAGTTCTCCCGTCACGCGCCGCCCGGAGCGGTTGCGTCCATGGGGGCCGTCGAAGAGCAGTTGGAACAGGTCGCCGAGAACCTCAAGACCGTCGTGATCACCCGGCCGACAGGGATGCTCTGGCTGACGATGGGAGCTTACGGCGTGGTCTGTGTCTGCGCCGCATGCACGATCGGCTCGCCCACGCCGGAGTCGGAAAGAGCCATCGCCGCCCGCGCCGACCACTCGCGCCGGCCCGAGTACAGGCCTGCCTCGTCACCCACGCGCCCGCCGCCCGTCAATCGCCGCCGGGCCGCCAACGGCGACCTGCCGCAATTCGGCCCCGACCTGTTCACGCCCGCCGGCAGCGACGAGCCGCCCAAACGATAGCGGAACAGCCGTCGGCATACGGATTGGGCAGGCTGTTCCGGCGGGCTGGGGCTACTTCGCGGGGGCGGCCTTGGGTTTGGCGGTGCTTGGTCTGATCTTGCGAATCATCTGGTTCAGGCCCTCCTGGCGGATCTTGAACTCGACCGGCTGACCCTTCCTGAGCCTGTAAATCGTCCGCATGATCGTCCGGTCGTCGGATCGTCCGATTTTGGGCACGACCAGCAGCAGGGGGATGCCCGAACTCTTGATCTCGACCGTCGTATGCGTCTGGTCGTCGATCTTCTGCTTTCCCTTGGTGGAGAACACGCCCACTCGCCACGGCGCCCAGGGCAGGATGTGCTTCAGCACGGGCAGCTTGCTGGTTGACGAGCGGCGCGTCTCAAGTTCGATCTCGGCCAGCGCGTTCGGTTTGACGGCCTTGATGGCCGCCAGCAGTACCGGGGACGTCAGCAGGCCGTCCTTCGTGCGGACGCGGGGCACCTCAACCTGCCACGTCAGCCCGAACTTCGTCAGCGTCAGCACGGAGACGGGCTTGCCCCTGACCTTGAGGATCTCCACCTTTTTGACGTAGGCGGTGTCCTGGTCGATTTCCCCCGGCTTGGGTGTTGCGGCCCGGACGCGCGTGACGTACAGCTTGCCCTCGACCTTCTGGAGGGCGACCTCGATAGGCTGGCCCGGCGCGAGCTTCGTGAAATAGTCCACCAACTCCTGCGTCATCCGCATGTGCAGTTCTTCCCGGGCGCCGCCCTTCATCGGCTGAACGTACAGAATCGCCCGGCTGCCGTCAGACCCCACGCCCGTTCGCACGCCGATGTACCGGACGGTCTGGGGGGGAATGGTCGTGACGGTCTGTCCCCGTGCGGGGGCGGCAGGGACGTGCCACGATGCAAGGGCCGCAAGGAGTCCCAGTGAACTGGTCAGTGATCGAAGCCGCATCATGTTTCTCCCGTCGCACTCGGCGTATCAGCGTGCCACTCGCATTATACCACGACGGTTGACACGCTCAAGCGGTCTGTTTGGCTACTCCGTCGGACGCGAAGAAGCATGCTGCGGTGCAGGACCGGTGCGATTCATCAGGACCAGAATGGCGATGAAGAGGGCCATCGGGCCCGCGAGGCCCGCACCGAAGTGCAGCAGGGGGCGGGGCAGGGCGATGACGGCGGCCAGTGAGGCGGCGATCAGGACAATCCAGAGGACCGTCGTGCGGTGGTGCTTCTGTCGGGCAGCCGCGGAAGCGGCGGCGAGGACGGGCAGGTAGGCCGGGGCCGTGTACACGGCGTAGCGGGCCTTCGTCTCGGGCAGGATCAGGTAAAGCGTTGCGGTCCAGAGGGCCGTCAGCATGACAAGCGTGTGCGGTGAGGCGGGGTCGGTTCTCCGCAGCCATCGCCACGTTGCCGCGGCTGCCACCACGAGGATCGCCGCCCGGACGGCCTGGGCCAGGCCGAGAACAAGCGAACGGGGCAGGTTCAGGTGGGGCACGTTGGCGGCCGCGTGAAACTCCGGGTCGTCGGTCAGGTATCGGAGCATGACCACGTCGATGGCCTGGTTGCTGATCGTCGCGGCGTGGAAGCGGACGTTGACCACGTTGGCGTTGGCCAAGAAGTTGTGTCGCACGTAGGCGGCCGAGAGGTCCCACGCCCTGGCCGGGCCGAGGGTGCAGAGGGGCACGATGACGGTCAAGGCGAGCCAACCGAGGACGAACGCGAGCAGTTGCCTGCCCCGTCGCAACCCAAGCGGGACGGCCAGCAGGAGACCGGGGTAGAACTTGATCGCCGCCGGCAGGGCCAGCGCGAGACCGGCCCAGGTGTGGCGTCGGCTGACCGCGGCCAGCATGAACGCCAGCCAACAGGCGACGAACAGGATGCTGAACTGTCCGGTCTGAAGGCAGTCGCAGGCCAGAAGAACCAGGACGGCCAGCGCCCACGGCAGGACGGCACGGTAGTCCGCGGCGTCTGGTCCGAGACGTCTGACGATCAGGACCATGCAGACCGCTCCGCCGCCCAGGACCGCCAGGGCGCCGACGCACCAGGCGATTGCCGCCGCGCCCGGGCGCATAGCCGCCAGGACCTGGAACGGCGCCGTGCCGACCGGCGGGATGCTCCGCGGCCACTTCGGGTTCTGCGGGCGAGCGTACAGATCGCTGCCCTCGTCGCGGTTGATCGCCTCGGCGGTGCGGTAGATTACGCTGAAGTCCGTCTTGCCCCTCTGCACTCGCCGAACGAGCACGGCGCACTGCGTCAGTGCGAGGATGGTGGCCGCGGCGACGGCTGTCCAGCCGGCCCATTGCCTCCAGCGTCGTGGTGAGGGCGTGTGGGGGGAATCCGTCTGCGTCGGTGAGATGTTGTCAGGTCCGGCCGTCATCGTCTCGATGCCGCATACAGCAGCACGTTGGTCATCAGTCGCCTCGCGTCGTCTCTTGCCAGGCCGGCGCATCCGTAGGTGGGCAGGCCCTCGACGGGGCAGGCCAGGGCGTTGCGGCTGAGGACGACGGCAATCCGCCCGCTGACCTCGACGGTCCAGACTTCGGGCAGGGATCGCTTGGGGGCCTTTCGCCCGGGCCAGGTCGTGTAGCGGGCCAGCGTCACGTCCGAGCCGATCCCGCCGGCGAACTGCCCGGTCAGGATGGGGCTGTCGGCGCCGGCGCGCTTGAGACTCTCGGCGCCGAAGAGCTTATCGAGCATGGCTTTGGCGTCGTCAAAGAACGCCTTGCCTCCCATGGCGGGGTCTATCAGCACGGTCCCGCCGGCCAGGATGTAGGCCTTGAGGTTCTTCCGCGGCGCCAGGGCGAGAACGGCCGGCTTGGTCCCCGTCAGCCAGAGTACGGGGATATCCGCCGGCGCGGGGGCCGTCAGCGGGACGGCCGTCTTCTCTTCCACGCCGATGCTCATCGCGTCGGTCAGGACCTCGCTGATCCGCGCCGAGGCCAACGGGTTGGTGTTCCAGTCCCCGCCATGGACGATCCTCGCCATGCGAATCAGCCTCTTGGAAGGCTTGGCCGGCGGGGCCGGCGGGGTAGCGAACTTGCTCCGCGCGTGCTGCCCGTTCATGCCGTACAGCGCGATGTTGGCCGCCAGTTGAAACGCCTCGGGCCTGTCCGCGTGGAGGTTGCAGTTCCACGCGCCGCTGACGTCCTTGGTGATGATGAACACGCGGGTCCGGCAGTGGTCGCCCACGCCCGTGACCGGCGGCTGCTTGTCTTCGGGTATCTTGAACCGGAGCGAGTAGATCGGGTGGGCCGGGTCGACCCGCGTCTCGTGGTAGTCCGGCAGGAGCTTGCGGAAGTAGGCGGCGGCGCCCGTGGCAAACTGGCGGTCGGAGCCCTGACAGTTGACGAGGATGGTCCCGCCGTTTCGGAGGTAGTAGACGGCCTTTGCGGCGAAGGCGTCGGGCATGGCAAACTCGTTGCGCCCGTTGATGTAGAGCAGCGGAGCCTGGAGAAACTCGCCGAACCGGGCCTTGGGGTCTATCAGTCGCCACGAGACCGCCTGCCCGCAGTTGCGCTCGTACCATCTGGCGAGGTTGTAGCTGTCGAAGAAGTCGTTCTGCCACGCCTTGCCGACCGTCAGTTTGTTCACCAGCACGCCCGCGCGGGCCCTGGCCAGGGCCAGGGTGGCCAGGCACGTGCGAATCACGTCGTCGCCCGTTCGCGCCTCGGCGGTCATCCCGTCGCGATTGACGTCCTCAGGCGGGCCCCAGCGTCCGTCGCCCTGGCGGGAGGCGATCAGGCGGTCGGTCAGCCGCATCAGCCACCGGTCGCCTTCGACCAGCCGGGCGCCGGCGGCCTCGGCGGCCAGGGCGAAGGCGACCATGTTGGGCATGTACCAGCCGTCGGCCTTGTCCAGCGGCAGGCCCGGAATCGTATCCAGATCGTAGTGACCGGCCAGCCACTTCCAGGCCCCCACGAAGGCTACCAGGTCCGGCGGGTCGAAGCTGGTGCGCTGTCCGATGGCGTTGTAGGGCCCCTTGCCCGTCTGGAGGCGTTTGCATTCGAGGGTGATCATGGTGGCCATCGCGGCGGCGGTGGTCGGGGCCATGCTCTCGCCCAGGATCAGCGATTCACTGCTTGACTTCGGCTCGAACCCCCAGCCCCCGTCGTCGTTCCGGGCCTTGGTCCAGTAGGTGCGGCACTGCTTCCAGGCGGCGGCGGGAACGGCGGCGCCGGCCTCGCTGGCCTCGGCCAACGCCTGGACGGCAAGAGACGAATTGAACGTGTCCGTCCGCTTGGGCCTGTAAAGGACCGACGGGTGGGCCGGGCCGTAGCCCCACCCGCCGAGTTGGTTCGTTCGCGCCAGCCAGGCCACGTCGCCCGCAATAAGCGACTTGTCGTCAGCCCGGCCCAGGCGGCTCAGAAGGATCAGCCGAAGCGATCGAGCGCAGACGGTTTCCGGTCGGCTGCGGCGCGCGTAATCGATGGTCGCGGCCAGGCGCGGCTCCTCGGGCGAGACCCCCGCCGTCAGGGCCGCCAGGGCCGCCAGAGACTCCGCCGCCCCGGGGTGCGTGTTGGCATGGCGCGTGGGGATGTGTCCGTTGCCCTGCTGGGTGGCGAGGATGAACTCGAGTCCGCCTGCGATGGCCAGATCGACTGCTGCGGCACTGGGGGCCCGGACGGGCTTGGGCGCCGCGCCGGCGGGTCCGGCGGCAAGCACCGTCGCCGCCAGGAGCGCTGCGGCCAGCAGGGGCGCCGCAGTCAGGCGGCCGGTTGTCGGGTCAGTAACTGATCGCATACAGGAAAAGGTCCAGGGCAAGCTTCCTGCCGTCGGCGTCGACATAGCCGCAGCACGAATACGGCTTGTCGCCTTCCAGGGCGCAACTGTAGTCGTACTTGCTGTACAGGATTGCGCTCCTGCCGTCAAGTGTCACGCTCTCCAGCGGCGGCCTGGTCGTGCCGTGCCACGCCTTGACGCCGGCGGTCTTCAGTTCCTCGGCCAGGATGCGGCGGTATTTCAACTCACCCAGCGGAACGCCCACTTTTCCCGTGTTGATCGGGTGGTCGTCCGGCAGGGGCTTCAGGGGATCGTTGGGGAACAGGACCTTGACCATCTTGCGGAAGGCCTGGTCGAACTTCTTGCGTCCGCAGCAGGCCTCGGCCATCAGGACCCCGCCGCGCTTGAGGTACAGGCGAAGCGCGTCGACCTCCTTGGGCGAGAGCTTGAACTCGAAGTGCCCCGTCATGAACACCACCGGGTACTGATAGATCGTCTCGTCGGTCGTTCGGAGGTGTCGCCCCCGCGCAACGACGTCGACTTTGGCCTTGTCGCGGAGCAGGGCGGCCAGGCGCGCCATCGCCTTGCGATCGGCGTGGTAGTCGCCGTTGTGGATGATCCGCGCGATTCGGACGGCGCCGCGGGGCACTTCGCGTGGCTGATCGACCTTGTCTTCCTTGGCCAGTTCGACGCGGTCGAGCTTGTTGCCCAACTGCTCGCGTCCGGTGGCGTAGGCGGCGATGTTGGTCCCCAGACGAAAAGCCAGCGGCGAGTAGGTGGGGATGTCCCTCAGTTCCCACAGGCAGCTCAGGGCGCGGGGGGAGAAGAAGACGCTCGTGCGACACCCCACGTCGATGCCCTCGAGGTCGTACGTGCTTTGCAGCGTCTTGGGATGGTCGTAGTAGCTGTGGAAAACCGGGTGGTCCTTGTCGAGCTTCTTCAGCGGGTACTCCTTGAAGACCTCGCGTGCGAAGCGCCGGAACTCCGCCTCGTACGCGTTGGACCCGCAGCAGGCCTCGAACAGCAGCGTCCCGCCGGCCTCGACGAACTGGCGGAGCTTGACCTTCTCGGCGGGCGTAAACGGCGGGAACGTGTGCCCCGTGATAAACAGAATGGGGCTCATGCGCAGGTCGGTCAGGGGCAGGTCCAGCGTCGCGGTCTGCCACGTGACCTCCTTGCCCAGCTTCTTGCCGATCTCGGCCGTCAGGTTCTCCAGGTCGTGAATGTTGCGGTGCCACGTGGTCTGGCCCTGGGACTTGGTGTCCCACTGGAGCTTCTGGAACAGGACGGGCCTGTTGCCCTTGGCCAGGAACAGCAAGGCCAGGGCGTTCTGGTACGTCTGGTGTCCCCATCGCCCGCCGCGCTCGGTGGCCACCAGCATCGCGGCGCCCTGGCGATACCAGTCATGCGTGCCGAAGTTCCGCTTGCCCGAGACCATCCCCACCCGTTCCAGGGCGTAGAGGTAGTAGTACAGCCACGACCCGCCGCGGCCGGGGTTCTGGCGAACGGAGAAGTTCTTCTTCATCCACTCCAGCCCCATCGCCAGTCGCGTATTCTGCATGTACCTGCCGCAGTCGGGATACGCCCCGTTGACGAACTCCTTCTTGCCCGCCACGTGGAGCTTGGCGCCGGTGATGTAGAGGCTGGCCACCCCGGCAGCGGTCATCGAACCGTAGCCCCTGGACCGTCCGCGGTAGCCCCAGCCGCCGTCGGTGTACTGGCAGTTCTCGTAGTGTTTGCGGGACAGGGCCCAGGTCTGCTTGGGCACCTCGATGCCGGCCTTGGCCGCCTCGTGCAGACCCAGCAGGGCGAACTGTGTGTTGGAGTTGTCCCCGCCGTTGCGATGGCCGTACCCCCACATGCCGGTTGGGCACTGGGCGGAGATGAGCCACTTGGCGGCGGCCTCGAGCTGCGGCCGGTATTGGGGCAGCTTGCTGGCGGCGAGGACCTGGCACTTCAGCGAGACGACGTAGGTCCTGCTGTCCTTGACGGCGACCAGGGCCTTGATGCCCCGCGTGATGGTGGGATCGTTGGCGGGCACGCCCGCGTTGAGCAGCGCCAGCACGGCCAGCGCCGTTACGCCCCCGGTGTGCCCTCCACCCGACCAGTGGCCCGAACGCCCCTGTTCCTGTCGCAGGCGGGCCAGGCCCCGCTGGACGGCGCCGCGGACCTGCTCGCTGGTGACGCCCTGGGCCCGCGCCACCCGCACCGGGGCGATGAGCGCCGCGACCAGAACCGCGCCGGCCAGCCATGTCGCTAACACCTTGTCTCTCGGCCTGTTCATCGCTATCATGTCCTTCGCGACGTTGCCGCACCCCCACGAGGTCTCGGCCTCGCACCTGCATATATCGTAGCGTCCGCAGGCCGGTTCGCAACGGATGTTTTTTGTCGCACGACGGCCGCACGAGGTGCCGCACAAAAGGAACGTCATGGCCAGACAGAACTTCGAAAGCATGATCGAGCAGTTCGCCAGGTCCCGCGAGATCCTCAGGAGGGAACTGGGCAAGGCCATCATCGGCCAGCACGACGTGATCGATCAGGTCTTCGCCGCGATCATCTCCAAGGCCCACTGCCTCCTGGTCGGCGTGCCCGGGCTGGCCAAGACGCTGCTGGTGTCCTCGCTGGCCAAGACGATGGACCTGACGTTCAAGCGGATCCAGTTCACGCCCGACCTGATGCCGTCGGACATTACGGGCACGAATGTGATCGACGAGAACGAAGCCGGGCGCCGCGAGTTCCGCTTCGTCCGCGGGCCCGTGTTCGCCAATATCATCCTCGCCGACGAGATCAACCGCACGCCGCCCAAGACCCAGGCGGCCATGCTCGAAGCCATGCAGGAACGGCAGGTCTCAGTCGGCCAGGAAACGTATCTCCTGCCGCGCCCGTTCTTCGTCATCGCCACGCAGAACCCGATCGAACAGGAGGGCACTTACCCGTTGCCCGAAGCCCAGCTCGACCGGTTCATGTTCAACATCTGGGTCGACTACCCCAGCGAAGCCGAGGAAGAGCGGATCTTCTCCGAGACCACCCAGGGCCGCACCGTCGAACTGTCGACCGTCTTCAACGCCCGCCAGATCGTCAACATGCAGAAGCTGGTCAACACGATCCCCATCAGCGATTACGTGATCAAATACGTCACGAAGCTCGTCCGCGCCACTCGCCCCAAGGACCCGACGGCGCCGGACTTCGTCCAGCGCATGGTCGACTGGGGCGCCGGCCCGCGGGCCGGACAGTACCTCATCCTCGGCGGGAAAGCCTTCGCCGCCATGGACGGGCGATACACCGTCTCGACCGAGGACATCCGTCGGGTGGCCGTTCCCGTCCTGCGTCACCGCATCGGCTGTAACTTCGCCGCCGGCAGCGAAGGCGTGGACACCGTGGAGATCGTCAATCGCCTGATCAAGGCCATCGGCGAGCCCCAGGTCGCCAAGTACGCCAAGCGCCAACCCGCCCCGGCCCCGGCGCCCGCGCCTCCACCTCCTCCCGCCCCGGCGCCCGCGGCGCCACCGGAATGATTCGTCGCTCCGCACGCGAACGCTGCGCATCGGTTGACGTGACACCTGTCAGAAAGAGCTGGGTCGCTTAAGCGACCAGCCCGCCGGGCGCGATTCGACACCGATGGCGTGATCGACTCTAATGGAGTTCGATGCTGTGTCGGTCGCGGAGGATGTCGACGGTTCGCTCGCGCTCCGCGTCGGTCTGCTGCCGTGACCAGTCGCGGATTACACTTACGATGGCCAGCAGTTCGTCAAGCAGTTCGCCGGTCAGTTCGCCGAGAAGGGCGATGGCGGTGCGGCGCAGGACAAGATCGTCCAGGTGCATCACGTCCTCGTTGCGGACGATGAACTCGATTTCCCGGACGGTGTACGTGGCGTGATGGGTCAGCGGACGGTCGCCGGCTGCGGCGCAGAAGGCCCCCACGTCGGCCGCCCGCGTGCCGTAACGCTCCAGCAGGCGCTCGGCGCGGTCCCTGTCGACACGGCCGCGGTCGCGAAGGTCGGCGAGGTAGGCTCGCCTGGCACTGTCGTCGGCCGGGAAGTCCCTGCCCCCGCCGATGGGCACGTCTCGCGTGTCGATGTGGCGAGGCAGGTCGAGCCGGTCCAGGATGTTGTCGGCGACCTGTTCGGAAAAGGCGCGGAATGTGGTCCACTTCCCGCCGACCATCGAGAGGACCGGGAACTCGTGGGCGTCGTTCGGTTCGATGACGTCGCAGAGATGGTCGCGACTGACCTGCCCGGTGGTGGACTCGTCGCTGTATCGCAGCGGGCGAACGCCGGAGAAGCGGCTGACGATGTCGTCGCGGCTGACCGTCACGCCGGGCAGGGCCTCGCCGATCGCGTCGAGGATGTAATCGACTTCGTCCTCCTCGCACCGCGCGTCGTCGGGGTCCTCTATCCGAATGTCGGTCGAGCCGATCAGGGCCTTGCCCAGCCACGGCAGGGCCACCGAGACCCGCCCGTCGGGCGTCTCATAGTAGATCATCTCGCCGTCGAGGGCGGCCAGCAGGTCCGGGTTGTCGAGCACGAGGTGCCCCCCCTTCGTGCCGCCGATCAGTTGTGTTTCGAGTCCGATGCGACTGTTGGCCAGGTCGATCCAGGCACCGGTGGCGTTGACCACGGTGCGCGGCCGCACGCGGATGTCCTTGCCCGTCAGTTCGTCGCGGAGCACGACGTGGCTTCCCGATGCGCCGGCCAGTGACGCGTAGTTTAGCGCCCTTGCCTGTGGGCAGGCGGCCCGGGCGTCGAGAACCAGCTCGACGCAAAGCCGTTCGGGATAGCTGATCCACGCGTCGTAGTACGTGGCGGTGCAGATCGTCTCCGGATGGAGGGCCGGTCTGCGCACCATCGCCTTGTCGCGCGAGGCGAAACGGTGTTTGGGCATGATCCGGTGCTTGCGCGTGAAGATGTCGTAGAACATCAGGCCGATCTTGACCATGATCGATCCGCGGTGGGCCGGGCGATGGCCCCCGAGGTGCAGGAACCGTCGGATGGCAGTCATTGCCCCGCTGAGTCGGTAAAACAGGGGGATGGTCGTCGGCAGGGGGGCTACGTAGTGCGGGGCGTTGAGCAGCAGGCGATTGCGTTCGATCACGGACTCGCGGACGAGGCGGAATTCACCGAACTCGAGATACCGCAGCCCGCCGTGGATCATCCGCGACGGCGCGGCGCTGGCGCCGCTGCAGAAGTCCCCGCGGTCGACCAGCAGCACGTCAACACCCTGGAGGGCCAACTCCCTGAACAGCCCCACCCCGTTGACTCCGGCCCCGACGATGAGCACCGATACGTCCGGGGCGCTGCGGAGTGCGCTCACCGTGCGAGATCTCAGGTCTGTCACCGCTTCGGAATCACTCATTTTGGATGGTCCTTCTCCGCGACAAGGGCGGCGGTCCCGCCCCGGATTACCGACGGGCCCTGTTGTCCCACGATTTCCATTCGATCCTCTCCCCGTCCAATCGACTGGATCAGACGCCATACGCCCGCGCATATCGCGCGACCAGATCGTAATCGCCGACTGTGCGGGATGCAAGTTCGGGGCGCGGAAACTGCAATCCTCATGGCCACTGAAGTGGCCATGCCCCGGATGCGCGGCGGTCAGTGGTGTTCGAGTTGGTGAGCGATCAGGAACCGCAGCGTGCGGGGGCGGGTATCGTGGACCCGGCGCCCGTTGATGAACACCGAGGGCGTGCCGTCAACACCCAGGCTGATTCCCAGGTCGATGTCTGCCCGGACCTTGGCGCGGGCCCCTTCGCTGCCGCCGTGGGCCTCGAACCGGTCGGCGTCCAGACCGAGGTGCTTGGCCATCGATTTGAGGGTGACCTTGCCTTCGCTGCGCGGCATGAACAGGGCGTCGTGGAAGGCCCAGAACTTGCCCTGATCCCGAGCGGCCTCGGCGGCCAGGGCGGCATGACACGCACCGGGGTGCAACGCCTTCTTGACCAGAGGATTGCACGTGCTGTCCAGCGGGAAGTGCTTGAAGATGATCTGCAACTTCCCGTCGAACAGCTTCGCCAACGCCGGTATCGTCCGCGACAGGCGCGTACAGCCGGGACACTGGAAATCACTGAACACGACCATGCGAACCGGTGCGTCGGCCGGGCCGAGACGCGGGTCGGCGGCGGCCAGGGGAATCTCCTTCTGCGGGCTCGACTCGAACAGGGCAACGGCTTCGGCGGGGTCAAACGGTCCGCCCGTCGATCGGGCCTGGACCGCCACCTCGACATAGACCCACTGGTAGATAACTACCGCTACAAGCCCCGCAACGAGGAACCCCACGATCTTCCACTTCGCGGCGGTTGGATCGGGGGTCGCGCCTCCCACGAGATACCTCCCCGCGGCGACCACGGCCCGACTTATATCGCCCATGGGGCCCCCGGTCAGTCGCTTCAGTGGAAACACCAGCGTCAGGTTGATCGCGTGGATCACGGCGCACAGCGGACAGAATGGCGCCAGGCCGCTGACCATCGCAACGAACAGGACGACGCTGCCCAACGCCGCGGCCAGTGCGATCACCAGTGCCGCAACAGTGGCCTCGAAACGGAAGGCGTCTCCCATGGACCAGCCCAGCAGCAGCAGAGCCGCCAGCGTGCCGTGGCAGACCAGTCCCCAGCCTGCCAGCGGAAGGCCCATCTGAACAGCCCAAGGGCTCCGCAGCGCCTTGTCGCACCCGGCGCCGAAGACGGCTGAGCAGAAGTCAGGCCCGACCCGGGCCGAGAGGTCACTCAACGCGAAGTGGCGAAACAGAAGATAGCCGGACACCGCCAGTGCCAGGGCGATCAGGGTGAGAGTGATCGTTTTCACAAAGGGTTCAGTCTCCAATACGAAGGAGGCTGCGGGGCTCGCGGCCCCGCAGCGACTCCTTCACGTACGATTGGGGTCTGTCAGGCCGGTTCAGGGAAGACGTGCAGCGCAGTTGGCGCCTTCCAGATCCAGCTCATACCACTCGGCAAGTTCGCCCCAGGTATGTCCAGCCCAGGGGCCTTCCTCGTCGAGGGCACTGAAGTCCGTGGAATCGCCGTGTGCGAGATGGGCTGGGACGGCATTCTCGGACACGTTGATGACATGGCCGACAATGAGGATGCCTCCGGACATCAGGGGCGAACTGTCGGTGGCATGGCAGATGGCGACCTTCACCGGCTGGGCCGGGACTCCGCCCTTCTTGGCGATAGCCTCATGGCTGAACGATAGCGCGACGAGTAAGCTCGCCACGCACAGCACGACAATCAGACGTTTCATGGTCAATCTCCTGATACGAGGGCCTCTACCACTTGCGCTTCCCGGTGAAGCGTCTCACTCAGAACTTGGTGTGATCCAACCCATCCTTGAGTTGCCACTTAGGACGGCCCCTGCTGCATCTTCCCTGAAAGTAACCGTTCAGGCCCATTCGGGCCTGTGATGTTTCTCTGGCGGGGCAGCGTAC
>CAZVEV010000082.1:0-20782 GCA_964625865.1 uncultured Planctomycetaceae bacterium
GCACATAACTGCTTAAAAATACAATTGTTGTGCATTTCCGCACGGGCACTAGATAGCTTCTCGCCAACGACCACCGTTGGCGTCTGTCGCGATTCTACCGATGAACTGGGGAGTGGCGAGCATTGTTCGTGACCAATTGAAGGGGGAACCGGGCGTGTCCGGCGCATGTTGTCGTCCAGAATGGCCAGTGTAGTGGCATCCTGGGGCGATCCGCGCAGACCTTCACCGTTGCTTTGCCCTATCCCGGCTGTCTTGACCGTTCGCGCCGTCATCGTGGCACCGTCTCAGGCAGGCGCAACCGTCGGATCCGCTCCAGGATCACCAGGAACAGTCGCTTGGGCACGGCCGCCTCGGCCATCTGGAAGATGACGTGCCTCGCGTGCGTCACCACCTTCGCGCCGATCTTGATCAGCTTCTCCCGCAGCGTCGGCAGCGACCAGTGCATACTCCGTGGTTCACTACTCCAAGTGCCCTTCTCGGTGACCACCGGTGACCAACTCGGTGCTCTCGGGGCGCGCAGGTGACCAACTTGGTGCCACATAGCAGTCCACCGCTGACCAGGCATGTCCGGCGTGTCACGTGGTGGCAGAACGGCGCGCGGAGGGAAGCCGCGTCACAACGCTTTGGCGTGTGGAGAGTTGGCAAACGAAGACGCCAAGGGGCAACGGGTGTCACCTCTAGGCGTCGTAAGCGGGCGATCGGATTCGAACCGACGACGTTCAGCTTGGGAAGCGGCCTGTTTCAGGGCGTAACAGTATAGCATATAGGATCTTAGGGTCGACTCTGCGCAGGAGTGACCAACTCGGTGCGGGATGGTCGGCAAGCCATGGCAGACACAGCCACTACGCGGCATTCGGGTCCGATTGAAACTCAGGGCATCCAATGGTGGCGGGACCAGCAAGTCTCCTGTAGTTTGTTAGAAAAAGTGGTCCATTTTTTCTAACAAACCGATACAATGATCTGTATGTCAACCGTCAGAGAGAACATTCTGGGCCTTATCAAGAAGCTTGGCCAGGGCAGCGCATTTACCGCCAAGGACTTCTCCGAGATCGCTGCGCGAGGGACCATTGACGTCACGCTGTCTCGCTTGGCGTCAGAGGGTGTGATCCGCCGCATCGGCCGGGGGCTCTACGACTACCCGCAAGAGAGCAAACTGCTTGGCGGGTTGCGGACCCCGGATATCGATCGGGCCGCCCAGGCCATCGCCCGGAAGCACCGCTGGATGATCGCGCCCCACGGGGCCATGGCGGCAAACCTGCTCGGCCTGTCACAGCAGGTTCCCGCCCGGATCGTCTACCTTTCCGACGGCCCCACGCGTCAGTTCAAGGTTGGCGGCCGGGCGATCAGGTTCAAACATGCCAGTCCCAAGGACGTTCGTGCCGAAAGCTACTCCTCCCGGACAATCATCCAGGCGCTGAAGCATCTGGGGAAATCCCGAGTTGGCAAGGAGGTCATCGACCACCTGCGGCGCGTTTTGCCCGCGAAGGAGAAGGCCGATCTGGCCCGGGATGCGCGGTACGGTACGGACTGGGTCTTGGAAGTCGTTCACGAGATTGCCGGGGAGGGTGGCGATGAATAGCGTCGCTGTTCTCAGTGCCGAGGATAGACGAGAGCTTTTTGAGCAGACGGCTGGTCGGCTGGGGTTTGGCTCCGTCAACGTCGAAAAGGACTTCTGGGTCTGCTGGCTGCTGAAGCAGTTGTTCTCCATAGATGCCCTGGACGCATGGTTTGTCTTCAAGGGCGGCACCAGCCTGGCGAATTGATCCGGCCTGATCCGGCGATTCTCGTAAGACATTGACCTGGCAGTGAACTTCGAACGTCTGGGCTACGTTGGTGACAGAGACCCGCGCAGATCTGACCTGTCCCACACCAAACGGAGGGGCCTCCTCAGTGAGATGATGTCGAGCTGTCAGCATTATGTCGCAGGACCTTTCCTTGAAGCTCTGGACTGTCGCGTCCGAGACATCCTTGGTCCTGATGGCTGGTCGTTACGAATCAGTCCGGCCGATGCAAACGTGGTCGAGTTCGAGTATCCGGGGGCTCTATCGACCAGGCTCGACTATGTTGCGCCGCGCGTCGCTCTGGAACTGGGCACTCATGCCGAGCCAATTCCGCATGAGAATCGCCCGATTACGCCGTACGCCGCCGAACACTTCCCGCAGCTTTTCCAGAATGCCTCACATGACATCACAACCGTCGTGGCCCGAAGGACCTTCTGGGAGAAGGCAACGATCCTGCATGCGGAGTATTACCGTCCGTTGAACAAACCCATGCTTGCCCGATACTCCCGCCACTGGGCCGACGTTGCAGCAATGGCTGCGACTCCTCTCAAGGCCGAGGCACTTGCCGACCTGGATTTGCTTGATGATGTGTGCGCCCACAAGGATCGTTTCTACCACTGTGGCTGGGCCAGGTATCTCGATGCCAAGCCCGGTAGCATCCGACTGGCTCCGCGTGAGGAACGCCTTGCCGAACTGCGCCGAGACTATCGGGCTATGCAGGTGATGTTCTTTGAAACACCTCCGAACTTCGATGACATCATCGCGCAGCTGGTTGATCTGGAGCGTGCCATCAACAACATCGCGTGACGGGGTCGGCATCACCTCAGGATCAAGCTGACCGGCTGCCCCCACTCGGTTGATACATGCTTGACGGGCATGGGCTACAGTCTCTCCTTTTCCCCGCCCAGCTTCACCATCCACTGTATGGTCTTCTGCTGCGGCGATCTCTCAATCTCGAGGTCCTTTACCAGCTTCCTCTCGCCGCCGAGCGCGGTAACGTCCAGTTCGTACTGGCCACAGAAGCCGCGAAAGGACGCCCTGCCGTTTGCGTCGGTGGTGAGCGTCGCCTCCGTCCACCAGTCCTCCCTGATCAGCTTCTTGAGAACCTTGTACGCCGGTTTGGGCGACATCTCCTTGTCCAGAAGCCCCGACGGCGCCTGCATCCAGGCGTGACGGTCCGTGAGATTCCACCATGTAATCGCCTCGACCGACGGGTGTGAGAACAGCAATGTATAGACCCGTTTGACCTCGTCGGCCTGCTGCTTCTCTCCCTCGGGTGTTGACAGCCAGGGCTTCGGCCGATTCCAGCCCTTCTTTCCCGAGAGGATGGTCATCTCCGTGAAATGCAGCGGCTTCTTGAACTTCGCAAACCTCTCGCAGACCGTCCAGAGCTTGGTGTTGGACCAGTTCCCGCCGTGCATGTGCGACTGAAGCCCGATCGCGTCGAAAAGCGGCTGGCCCTTCTCGTCGACCACTTCGGCGGCGACCGCGGCGAAATCGTCACCTACGTGGAAATCGTTCAGCACAAGCACGGCGTCGGGATTCGCTTTTCTCGCCGCGCGAAAGGCCCTGCGCGGAAACTCCGTCTTGCCCACCTTCTCCCACATTGCCGTGACAGTCGGCGCCCGCTTCTTGTTCGGCTCCTGGGCGAAATTGGTCGTTTCGTTGACCACGTCCCACATGTCGATCCTCCCACGAAACCGTTCCACGCAGTTGGTCACGTGGGCCATCTGCAGTTTCTCGACCTCGGCGAGATTCTCCGGAAGCCAGTCAAGCTGCCTGTAATTCCACACCAGCGGATGGCCCTTCGTGGTGATGTTGCGCTTCCTGCACCAGTCGGCGATTCGTTCGCGGCTTTCATGCACCGGCTTTCCCCGCTGCCTCTCATATCCCCACCAGTAATAGGGGAGCGTGGCGAAGTTGAACAGCTCAGTGTACCGCTTGGCGAACAGGCCGTAGGGATCGCCTTGCTTCAGGGGTAATTCCAGGTTGCCCCTCTCCAGGCCGTAGACCAGCGGGAAGACACTGCAGCCGAAGAGAAACTCGTGTCGAACCTGGCGCACCTTCACGGTCGCACCGGCAAGCGGCTTTCCGTCCTTGTCCACCACGGTGAGGGTCACGTCACCCTTGCGGTGTCTCTCGATCCGTGCCGGCGCCGTCTCCAGGATGTCTTTGGGAACCTGGGCATGTAACGAAGACGACATCAGCAACAGTGCAACACTCGTCAGAACGGATTTCATTTATCTATGTCTCCAGATCGAAACCGCTGCGCCAAGAGCATACCGCTGCGCGGCCTGGACGGTACAAGCAATAACAACACTGACACTCTCGACATAAGCGATCCTTCGCCCCGGCGGGGCTTGTGGTTACCGGTGTGCGGCGCCCCGGCCCTGACGGCGGGAGCTACCGTAGCGTGGCGCGGCATCTCGGGAACGATCATTCTCGCCGACTCTGCCATGCCCCCATCCTACCGCCCCAGCCAATTCTCGTCAAAACAACCGTATCGTCTCCCGAACTGCGCCGCAAACAGGCACGGGGCGACCTGAGGACAGGCCGCCCCGTGGTGCGTCTTGAAAGACGGGTGCTCTTGCGTCTTTTCAGCTACGCGCGGCGTCGGCGACGCAGCAGTCCCAGTCCACCAAGCGCAAGAAGGCTCATCGTCGCCGGCTCGGGAATCAACAAATTGTAGCCGGCGGTTGCGTCGCCACCACCGGTTACTGTGATACCCCACTTGTTGCCCAGGTAGGCATTGACATCGGCGATTTGAGTTGTGTCGAGATGCTCGTCGAAAACGATTAACTCGGCAACATCGCCTTGAAGGCCAGCATCAAAGTTCCCGCTGCCACCACGCCAACGGCCCAGCAGCGTTTCGTTGTTGGCGACGGGCAGATTCACCGGCGAGTTTCCGGTACTTTCTCCAGCTTGTCCGGCTTGAGTTCCGTCCTTCCAGAAGTTGCCGTCGCCGTAGGCTGGATTTCCTTCCGGACCCGTCTGAAAGGCAACCACGGAAGGGATGTCGCCCCCGACGCTCAAATCAAACCCGTTGTACCCGTTGTTGTACCGGTAACTGGCCTCGATCGTGAGGCCCATCACCTGGCCCGCGGTACCCGAATCACTGCCGATTTTCAAGAGCCATTTGCCAAAGTGGCCTGATGTGCCCGGGGTGCTCACTACGGAAAAAACTGTCAGATCCGGGTTGCCCGATATGCCAAGAGCGTCCGAACGGCTGAGGTGGTCCGCGATGTCGGGGAACCGGACCACCGGCATCGTGCCCGCTTTGAGCACGCCCGTCGCGAACGACGGTTGGTCATCGGGGGTGCCTTGCGTCAGATCGAAGCCGTTGCTCGACTTGTCAACCCATGTGGCCACGGCATTTCCGTCGGCAGGATCATTGGCGACGTTTCCGTCGCCGTCAATGTCGTTAGCGTCCAGCCAAAGGACCATTCCCGCTTGCGCCGGCGTGCCGATGAGCGTTGCCATCGCCACGACTGCTAGAGTTAGTATTATATTTCGTTTCTTCATAATCTTTCTCCAATAAAATTTGTTTTCCGAAGCCTGCTCCATTCAGCACTCAAACGAGAGCAAGGCGTGCGTTACGGGTACTGTATACTCCTAAGGGGGATCGTGATTGTGTCCTTTCGTGTTCGAGGGAAACGGGAATGCGTTGACCGCGCCGGCCGCGACGCGGAACGGGGTGATGAGACGATTGAAAAGCGAGCGTGGTTCAGAAGAGGGTAACAGTGAAACAGTACGGAGCAGGACTGGACAGCCCCCGTCCCGCGCGCAGATCTGCTGGGGGGGGGGGAGGCATATGACATTGTGTAATGCTCAGCCATGCAAGTTACTCCAATCCGAAGCGATGCTCTCGCTCACGTTGAGTACAATTCTACAGCAAGGTGGGAATCTCCGTCAAACGCTATTGCGAACAATAATGCGACGTTTTTGCGAACAGTCGGTTTTTGGAATATGCGCCGCCGGGCTCAACGGGTAGAGTCTGTAGGGGTAAGCTTGCATAAGGACGCGACGATGGACGATCACTCGGGAAGACGCACCGTGGGTTTCAGTTCGATGGTCTGGCAGGAGATGGCCAACCGGCGTATGGACGGCGTCTTGCGTTATCTTGACGGCGAGGGCGGATTCACGCTGCGCGACTTCCGCTTCATGAAGGCGTTTGAAGTCGACGACATGACACCGCCCCCGCCCTGGACGGGCAAAGCCGACGGCGTGCTCACCTGCTTCGGTGCATTCAAGGACGAAGTCGATGCGATGGTCCGCTGGTTCCGGCGGGGCGGCGCACCGGTTGTCAGCCTGGGCGCCGAATGGCGCCATCCGGAGGTTCCGGTCGTCTGCACCGACAACAACGCGGTGATGCGGCTGGCAGCGGAGTATCTCGTCAGGCGAGGACATGGACATTTTGCTTTCGTCTCCGATATGGCGAACCTGCGAGCCGCCCGACAGCGCAAGGTTCTCGGTAAGCTGCTGCTGGCGGAGGGGCATGAACTGTTGTCGTGTGATCTTGCCCAGCGCCCGAATGGTTCAATCGAGGACATTGACCGTGCCCTCGCCGACGCCGCCATGACGCGTTTCTTGCGCGAGGCGCCGAAACCGCTGGCGGTCTTCGCGATCACCGACCTTCACGCACGATCGGTCTGCACTATCTGCCGGGATCTGGGGCTCGATATTCCCGGCGAGGTGGCGATTCTCGGCAGCGGGAACCTGTCGGTCTCCCGTTCGCACAGCCCGACGATCTCCAGCGTGCAGACGGCGCACGATCGCGTGGGGTATGAGGCGATGAAGCTGCTGCATCGCCTGATGGACGGGGTCAAGCCGCCGGCCAGGGCGAAGCGGATCCCGCCGATCAAGGTCATCGAGCGGGAATCGACCTGCCCGCGCCGGTCCGGGACCGGTGATGTCCGCCGCGCGATGGAGCTTATTCGGGCCCACGCCTGCGAGGGCATCAGTGTCAAGGAAGTGGTCTGCAACCTGGGCATGAACCGCAGGACGCTCGAGAAGCACTTCAGAAAGTGCATCGGCCATTCGCCCGGGCAGGAGATTCAGCAGATCCGCCTGGCGCGGGCGAAGGAGCTGCTCGCCGGAACCGACCTCTCGATCATCCGTGTCTCGCAGATGACCGGATTCCGCGAACCAACCCGCCTGAACGAGTTCCTGCGCAAACACGCCGGCGTGACCCCCAGCGAGTACCGCAAGAGGGAGAAGCGCTAATGACGCGTTTCCCGGCGAGGCGCCGAAAGCACTTGTGCTATCAGCCCTTGTAGACGCCGTCGTCTTCCTGGCTTCGCGGTTCAGTCCAGGCCTTGTCCATGAGTTCGCCCAGTTTCCTGGCGATATCGGGGCGCGTGTCTGCGAGGTTGTTCTTCTCGCCGATATCCTTGCTCAGGTCATATACTTCGACCTTCCCCGATTCGTGCTTCATGCCCTTCCACTTGCCTCTGTGTTGGGCGGTGTTCGGATTCACCTCGAACTTCCTGTTCTTCCTTATGCCTTTCCACTTGCCCATGCGCACGCCTTCATTGTGGTACCAGGTGTCGTCCCAGTACATGTACTCGTGGGTCTTCTGCTCACCCTTGCCGACCAGCGTCGGAACAATGGAGATGCCATCGGTGTCCTTGGGGACCTGGCCTGAAACGCCCGCCAGTTCCGCAAGGGTCGGCATGACGTCCGGGAAATACCATGCCAGGTCGCTGACCTGGCCGGCCTTGACCTTGGCGGGCCAGCGCACAACCATGGGCACGCGAATGCCCCCCTCGTACATTGACCGCTTGTGCCCCTTCATCACGCCCATCGAGTTGTGAACGCCCTCAAACCGCCGAGCCCCGCCGTTGTCCGAGCAGAAGAAGATGATCGTGTTGTCGTCGATCCTGAACGTCTTGAGCAGGGCGATCATCTCTCCGACCTGCCTGTCGATCATCGAATTCATAGCCGCAACCACCTTCGCGTCCTTCTTCCACGGCTTGTCCTTGTAGATCGCCCAGGCGGGATCGTCTTCCGGGATGTCGTAGGGACCGTGCGGGACCGTCCAGGGACAGTAGCAGAAGAACGGGCGGTCCTTGTTGGCCTTGATGAACTTGATGGTCTCGTCGTAGATCGCGTAATGCGTATAGCGCCCGTTGAGTTCCACCTTCACGCTGTTTCTGAACAGGTGCGTGTAGTACGAGTGGGCGTGCCACTGGTTGTAGTAGCCGAAGAACACGTCAAACCCGTGGCGCTCGGCGGCTCCCTTCTTGCCCTGGTTGCCCAAGCCCCACTTGCCGAAGCCGCCCGTGGCGTAGCCTGCCTTCTTGAGTATATCGGCGATGGTGACCTCGCCGGGCAGCAGCGGTATCCCGCCCCGGTTATCCCTGACAGGGGTATGCCCCTTGTGGTAGCCGCTCATCAGGACGCTGCGCGACGGGGCGCAGACCGTGCATCCACCATAACAGTCGGTGAACTTCATGCCCTCTGCGCACATCCTGTCGATGTTCGGCGTGAGGATCGTCTTGCTGCCGAAGCAGCCGAGATCGTGATAGCCCATGTCGTCAACCATGATGAAGATCATGTTGGGCTTACGCCCGGCGGCGGCCTGGGTGGCTGAACGCAGCGGCAATGACAGGGCCAGGGACCCCGATGCCGCACCGGCCATGAATTGTCTTCGAGTCAATGTCGCCATGTCTGATGTCTCCTGTCTTGTGGGATTCCCGGTGCCGATAATCTCTTGTAAGCCGGTCACGCCACCCGCAAGGCGGCTTTCAAGCCAAACATGACCACAACGTACACGGCGATGTACAGCACCAGCCACGGTGAGAACAGCGCCTTGATCGGGCCGGTGTTCTCGTCCGGCTCGAACCACGCCAGCGGCGCCCAGAATATCCCTTCGCCCTTGACGGGGTTCGGGTCGCGGTAGCGGACCTGGACTTCCTTGATAACCGCGTCGCTCGCATCGGCGCGCCAGACCTGGACCTGGCGGTCGGTCCGCGTCCGCTTGCCGGCCTGGACTACGATATCCTCCTTGGTCTCCGGGGCGAAACCCTCGCCGAGAACCGCGTAGACCGTGACCGCTCGCCCGCCGGCGAGGCTGACCGTTATGGGCCACTTCCCGGCCGTTCCCTTGGGCGTGACGACGCCCCAGGAGAGTGTCTGGTCGGGCATGGGGGCCGCGAGAAACGCCTCCAACTCGCCAAGGTACGCCTTGCGGTTGCGTTCGACGGCCAGCGCCTTGTCCCACGCCATGTCGGCAAGATCGCTCTGGGTACTTCTCAACGTGACCAGATGCTCCTGGAGCGGCGCTCTGGCGAGGAAGATGCGTTGGGCGGGCTCACTGAACTCGGCAAGCGTGAGCGGCTGGGAGAGAGACAATGAAACCGGCGTGTCGCAGTCCCCGTCGATGACAGCCGTCACCTTGACCATGGAGCCGGGCTTGGCGTTTTGCACAGCGGTGTCGACGCGTTGGGGCAGCCAGAGGAACGAGACGATCATCGGTCCCAGGAAGATCGCCAGAGGCACGAAGGCGGCTTTCATGATGCGCATCTGCACGGGCGCCGCCAGTGCGGTCAGGGCCTTGAATCGCGGCGAATCCTTGGGCAGGGATTTGGCTTCTTTCTGCAATGCTGCAGCGCGCTTCTTGGCTTCGCGAAGACGCTCGTTATCGGTCAGCAGTTTCTGAGCGACCATGGTCAACGCAGCGAACAGGGCGGCGATCAGGGCGACGGTCACGGGCTTGCCCGCGGCGGCGACGACGGGCAGGAGTGCGGCGTCGAGAATGGCAAATGAGGCCTCTTCCAGGACCGGCGGCGCGAGGAAGTAGACCAGGAAGAACAGGGTCCACAGTGCGCCGAACGCGTTTCGCAAAAGCCCGCCTCGCCGCTCGGCGGGGCCTGGGACGGGGGGCGTCTGAGCGCGGGCGACGCGCGTCTCGTCAGGCCGCGGCGCGGCGGGCGCATCGGCGGGCGACGCCGAGCGGCGCAGTACCGCCCCGCCGTGTCCGTCGACGGTGATCTGTTCGCCTTCGTCCAGCAGGTGCGTCGCGCCCGACAGGACGACGGCGGGCAGGCCCATCTCGCGTGCGACCACGGCGCCGTGCGACAGCGTGCCGCCCTGTTCGAGAACCAGCCCGCAGGCGCCGACGAACAGCGGCGTCCAACTCGGATCGGTGCTCGGGCAGACCAGGACGTAGCCGCTGCCCAGGTCGCCGGCGTCCCGCGGCGAATGGACGATGCGCGCGGGCCCGCAACACGTTCCGCCGGACAGGACAAACGCGTCGAGCCGGTCGCCGCCGACAAGGGCGGGCGCTTCGCCGAGCGAGGCGATATCCGCTTCGGTGATCACGTCGGGCAGGGCCAATCGCTTCTGGGCCATCCGCAGCTCGCGCCGTTGCTCGATCAGGTGAAGCGGCGCGATGCCCGAGGTCAGCGCGTCACGGAGCTCCTCGATGTTCAGCAGGCTTGCTCCGTCGCCGATATCCAGGCGTCTGCCGGCGTCCAGGAGCATGTCCCGAAGCAGGTCATAGCCAAGCATCAGATAGTGCTTGGCGTCTTCGCGGAAGCGGATGTAGCGGTGGACCATCGCCAGCAGCTCGTCCAGTTCGTCTCGCCGTGCGCTCGGGAGGGAGCCCTTGAGTTGCTCGACCCGCTTCGCCACGTCGCGGGCTCGCGAGTCGTGACGCTCGCGCGGCGGCGTGGCGTCTTTCATGTGTTCGGCCAGGCGGGCGACCAGGTCCGGCGTCTCTCGCCAGCGCGGGGCGCCCAGGTCGAACTCGTCCGGCGCGCGATGCCCGTATCGCTGGATCCATTGGTCAACGGTGATGGCGCCGGCGGCGAGGCTGTGAAGGTCCTGGCTGGCAGCGAGAGTCAGGTCGCCCGGTCCGCCGGCGGACAGTTCGCCGGCCAGCGCGTCGGGGTCTTCGTCCCAAAAATGCTCGCCGATGTAGCTCCGCAGGTCGTCGAGCGCCATGCCCACGATGAGACTGGGCAAGAGGGACTCCGGCGCGAAACGGTCCAGCACTTCGCGCTGGCGGTCGAGCCAAAGCTCATGCCACTGCGACGCCGACAGTGCGGCGAGGCCAACGGCTTTCTGGTCGCGAACATACTGCTCGAATCGCGGGATGATCTCGTCGGTCAGCTTCCGGTCGAAATCGCGAGCGAGAACCCTGAGCGTGCGGTTGACGCCCTTGAGCTTCCGCGCCATGCCAAGCTGAGTCCACAGCGAGCCGGACGGTACGGTGGGCGGGCCTTGTGCGGCGTCGGGGCTCGACCGCAAGAGGTCCAGATCGTACGTATACGGGAACGCCTCGAAGAACATCTCGGGCGCGCGGGACAGGTCCATGTAGATGCGCCCGCCGATCAGGTCGAGAAAGCCCTCCTGGCGGACGGACGGCGACGGCGTGAACCCGACCCGCTTGTACATCTCGCCGAATCCGCCGTCGCCTGACATGAACTCCCGGATCACGCTCCACGTCAGCGGCGTGGGATGGGGCAGCGTTTCGCCGATGTTGTGTCGCATCCAGCCGCCGCGTCCGTCCTTCTTGGCGGCGCGGAGATCGGCGCGGACGTCGGAGAGCAGTTGCTCGTAGGTCTCGGCGTCTTCCAGCGTGGTGACCGACCGCGACTGGAGCAGGGTGACGCGCCCGTCGGCGATAGCCCACTCGATGTCCTGGGGTGAGTCAAAATGGTCCATCACCTTGAGCCCGAGCTTCCAGAGTTCGAGCACCTCGGCCGAGTTCAGGCAGCCGGCGTGGCGTTTGTCGTCCGGAACGGGCTCGGCCTGGCCGGCGCCGGGGGCGAGCCACGTCTGTTTGTCGGCGATCACGCAGGATCGGACGGCGCCGGTGGCGCGGTCCAGGACGAGCGTGTCAGGCTGGACCATCCCGGAGACAACCGTCTCGCCGAGTCCCCAGTTGGCCTCGATGAGCAGTTCGTTCCGCGACCCGGTTTGCGGGTTGGCGGTGAACAGTACGCCTGCCTTGTCGGCGGGGACCAGGTCCTGAACGACGACAGCCATCGCGACATTCTCGTGGGGAATGTCGTGTTCTTTCAGGTACGCGCGGACACGGTCAGACCTGACCGACGCCCAGCACTTCACAACGGCGTCGAGGACGGCGTCGGCGCCCTGGAGGTCGAGGTAGGTTTCGTACTGACCAGCCATCGAGGCGTCGGCAAGGTCTTCGGCGGTCGCCGATGAGCGGACCGCGACGGTGGACGAGCCGATGGCATGGTACGCGGCGGTGATGGCGTCTGCCAGTTCGGCCGGCAGGGGCTGATCGCCGTCGGGGGCGTGTCTGAACGCGTGGGTCGTCACGACGAACCCGTCGGGCACGGGGAAGCCGGCGCTGATCAGGCGGGCGAGGTTGATTGCCTTGCCCCCCACTATCGCCGGATCGTGTCCGTCGGCAAGCGGGAGGACAAACGGAGCGGCTTTCCGGTCACTTGCCGTCATCATAACACCTCACCCCGCCCGTCTCGCTGCCGACGTACACTCGGCCCGCGACGACCACGGGCGAGGCGATGGACATGCCCATCTCGCCCGGGTCGGCGTTGACGTAGACTGACTTCAGTATCTTGCCCTCGGCCGCGTCCAACACCACGAGATAGCCGTCGTGCGTTACGACGTATGCGTGGGTTCCGGTAAACGCCGCCCCGGCCAGCACGCGAGAACCCTTGTGGGCGACGGTTCGCCACAGGACGCGGGACGCTTCATCTTCTGCGGCCAGGTCCAGCGCCACCACCTCGCCGCTTCGCACGGCGACGATCGCCGTCTTGTCGACAACGGCGATGGGTCCCAATACGCCGTCGGGCATGGATTGGGTCCACCGCACCTTGCCCGTCGTCCTGTCCAGTGCGATTACCGCGCCGGCCGGCTCGGGCGCCCGGTACACGTAGTCGCCATTGCCGCACCCCACCAGCAGGGTATCGCCGGCCAGCGTGATCGCGCCGGTGGCGGGGAAGGGCGTCATCGTCTTCCATATCTCTCGCGTCAGGCCGGCGGCCTTGAGGTCAGCGTCGGTCTCGGCCAGTCGCAGCGCCGCCACGGCGTTTCCGTTGAATCCGCTGCCGATGTACGCCACGCCGTCGGCGACGGCGGGCGAGCTTTCGGGATCGTTGACCGGATGGGTCCAGATGATCTTTCCGGTCGAGATGCGGGCGGCGAAGACGTAGCCCGGATTCTCGTTCTTGTCCGGGTCGCGGTGCGGTTTGGGCAGGCGCGTTGTGGCATCCTCGACCGCGCCGGCGCCGACGACGACGATGTCGCCCGCGATTGCCGGTGAGCTTTCGATATGCAGCGGGCAGTCGATCAGCCACTTGACGACGCCGGTGGCGGTGTCGATGCAGACCAGTTCGCTGTCGTAATCGGGATGCAGGCCCTGTCCGATCACGAGGCTCTTCCCGTCGGCGGTCAGCGCGGGCGAGCTGAAGAATCCGCCGAAATCGCGATTGGCGTCCTTCATGTCCACTTCCCAGACGCGTTTGCCCGTAGCAGCGTCTAGGCACACCACGGCGCCGTAGCTGCCCGGCGGGTCCATGATGCACCATGCGGCGTACACGCGGTCGCCCCGGACCAGCGGGGTCGACCAGAACATGGCGTACTCCTCGCTGTAGGTCCATCGCCGAGTCAGCGTCGTCGGCGACGGTCCGCCCAGGTAGCCCGACCGGGCGGCGCCCCCGCCGAAGTACAGCGCCTCGCCGCCTGCGGCAACCGGAGCGGTCGCCGTTGTCGGCGTTGCGCGGTCCGTCGTTGCCAGTTCTCGTGCGAGGCGAACCCAATCGTCGGGCGTCATCATTGCGGCCGCCGCGGCGCCGGACCGTGTTCCGTCGTCCTGGTCGGACTCGCCGGCGGGCATCCACACTATCGCCAGCCAGATCGCAAGCCCGCCGGCCAGCACCGCCAGCGGTCGTAGCGGTTTGTCTTTGCAGGCCTGAACCAGTTGCCTGGGCTTGAAGAGAATCGCCACGAAGCTGGTCAGCCCCGCAATCAGTGCCGGCAGCAGCGCCGCGCCGGTATTGACGAACACCGGCACGACGGCGAGGTCGTTGATAAGCAGCACATCAGCCATTACTCACCGTTAGTGATACATGCCTGGTCTTTCCGACCGTCATCTTCTGTTTCTTCACCGTGCCATCGGCAAAACGCACGTGCAGCGTGTAGTCGCCGCCCTCGCGGACGGCGAGGTTCACCGTGTCCGGGCCGCGGCAGCCTGTGAGCACCTGTGTGCCGACGATGCGCCTGACAACCGTCCCTGCCTTCGGGGCGATCATCCGTACATCGGCGCCGACCACGCCGCGTCCCTTAAGCGTTACCGATACGATGCACGTCTGCTGGAGCTTCTTCGCGTGATAGGTCGGGTGCTCGGTCGCCTTGCGCACTTCCGCGGCATCGCTCAGGACGAGGGTGACCACGCCATCGACGTGCCCTAGCAGCAGATCATTCATCCCATCGCCGTTGACGTCGCCGGCCGCCACGCCCCATGCGCCCTTGCTGTGCGCCTCGCCGAACGCGTCGTCGTTGTAGAGCGTCGCGTCCATGAACGACCCGTATCCGCGGTTGGTGTGGAACTGGTTCTTCTGGACTCCGTCGCGCGAGATCGTGTACAGGTCGGCGTATCCGTCCATGTTCAGGTCTTCGACAAGCGTGGCGATCTGTCGTGCGGCGGCGAGCCCGATTTCGTTACCGTCGACGCTCACGTCGGCAGCGTCGCCGTCGAGGTTAGCGACAACCGCCACCGTACTGTCGCCGGGGCTGACGATGTCCAATGCGTCGGGCTTCCACACCGCGCCGAAGCAGCCGGCCCCCGTCTTGCCGGGCTTGTAGTCGGGCGAACACCGGTAGTCCAGCGCCACCTTGTGCTTGATCGGGGCAAACCGCCCCTTGGCGTCCTGGACGAGGATCAGTCCCTTGCCGGTAGCGTAGTACAGGTCCGTTCGGCCGTCGTCGTTCCAGTCGCCCGGTGCGAAATAGCCGTTCCCTCCGGCTCCGCACTCGGCGCCCGCCAGGCCGAGTTTCTCGGTCGCGTCGGCGAAGCCGCCTTTTCCGTCGCCCAGTAGCGCCGTCAGACCGCCGCCGTCGTGGGACAAGACAATGTCCGGATTCCCGTCGCCGTTGAGTTCGACGAACGATGAGACCTTCAGAGACTTGCCCTGCTTGATCGCCAGAGCGTTTGCCTTGAGAAAACCGTTCTTCGATTTCAAGAACAGTTGGGTGTCGATGAGCAGGTCGCTGAGCCCGTCGCCGTTGACGTCGGCAAGTCCGCAGCTTGTTCCGGAGACGCCTTTGAGACCGAGCGTGTCGGTGGCGTCGGCGAACGTCATCTTCCCTTCCTGCAGATAGGCGCGGACGCCCTTCGTCGAGCAGGCGAGAACGTCAAGATCACCGTCGCCGTCGAGGTCAAACATCGCCACCCCGCCTGCGGCGCCGCCCAACGTCCCGACGGTGAGGTCGCGATTGAGGCGAACGTTGACGTCGGCAGGGAAGAACGCCGTTCCGACGGCGGTGTCGGCCAGCATGTCCGCCAGTCGCGTCGAGGCGCCGTTGAACGTACCGACCATCACCTGGGCGCTCGCAGACTCGTACGTCCATACCGCAGGCTTGGCGCTGTCGGCGATCCGGGCGTGATGCCACTGCCTTTCGCCGCAGTAGATCAGGATCTCATTGGCCCCGCGTCGGCGCTTCTTCCCGACAAAGGCAACAAACGTGCGATTCTTGTACGCGACGTCCCAGATGTTCCAATCCTCATTGGCTTCGCGATTCACTTCGCCGCGTTTCTTCTTCGCCGGAACGTCAATGACGATCTCCTTGTCGGCGAATGCGCCTTTGCTGACCGCCGATACCTTAAGCCTGATCTTGCCCGACTCGACGTCCTCGTCCTCATCGGTCAAATCAGCGGCGACAACCGTACCCGCCAAAACCACCTTGTAGCGGTCGTACAGGTGAATCGGCTGGAGCAACGGGTTGACCAGCGCCCACGCCGTTGTCGCCGTCAACCCAACGGCAAGTGCGGCGATCCATACCATGGCTTTCATCGTTTTCTCCATCTCGCATCCCCGGCGATTACTTCGTCGTGTACTTCTTGTCCGGTGTTTGCCGCAGCCCCTTCCTGGGGTTGATCTCGCGGATGAGGTCCTTCGGGTCCTTGCTCAGGCAGCCGTCGCCGAACGTGACGTTCTTCCAGCCCTTACTCTTGAAGATTTCCGAATTCGACGTGAGGATCCCGCCGCGATGCAGGTCGTCGAATCGGACATTTTCAACCTTCGCCGCGTCAACCAGGATCGTGATTTTCGGCAGTATGTCGCCGAACATCTTCCTGAAGGCGTCGTCGGTTCGCCCCCAGCTCCCGGCGCCGCCGCTTGAGATTCGCTGCCAACAGACCACCAGGCGTGCGTTGCTTCCCGGCGCGGGGTAACCCACCAGATCGCCTTGGATCCGGGCGTTGTATCCGGCGAAACCATAGTACAGCTTCGGACCGGTCGGATCATTGGGTTTCTTCTTCTCATTCGGCCGCTCCGGGACGGGCAGATTCTGCCAGTTGCGGTATCCGATGCCCATGTAGGCGTCGCGCTTCAGCGGCCGGTCCGGTGTTCCGCCGGTGACCTCGGCGCCGACGCTAACGCCCCAATCGCGATTGACGTACTGATTCCGGCCGTGCGAGCACTGGGCGCCGTCCATCAGGACGACTTTGGCGCCCCTGTTGATCGAGACCGCCGACGGACCCGTGGTGACGAATCGGCTGTCGCGCCCGATGATGAACGTGCCCGACTTTATCCCGACCTCGTCGGCCATGCGGGCAAAGCCAAGCACTTCCGTGGAGGCGTCCTTGGCTTTGTCGTGGCGCATGTACGTGCCGATGCAGTTTGCCATCCACGGGGTGGTGATGATTTCGCCGTCCTTCTTGAACGGTGAAACGGTCCGCTCATCGTGCAGTTTCTTCAGCACACCGTCTTTCGGCCAGTCATAACGCAGGAACGTATGCTTGTCGCCCGCGAAAACGAGGTTGCCTTGCCCCGTTCTCATCGAGCCGCCGGGGCGTATCCAAAAGTTTCCGAACACCCGAAGCTGATGGTGGCGAGCCCCCCATGACGAAAACGCGGCGTTCTTGCCAATCGTCACGTGCCGACAGAACGCCCCCTTCTTGTCCGCCGCCCCAAGAGCGGCTTTGTAGGGCGTCTCGCTGTCCGGGAGGATCAGGTCGGTGTGCATGTCAGACAGTTCCGTGGCCGCCTTGCCCGTCGCGGCGTCGATCCAGTTGCCCGGATCAGAACCGTCGGGGCCGCGACGACGTGACGTCTTGCTCGCCTCGGTGCTTTTCCTGACATTCCAGATGTACGTGCGACCCTCCTCCCATTTCTGCTTCAGGAAGTACTCGTCGCCGACAAGCATCGGCCAGGTCTGCTTGTCATCGAACCGCGGATTGGCCCCCGTGGGCCTGGAGATGACCGACTTGATGTTGAGTCCAGCCGCATCGGGCCGTTGGGCCGCTGGCAGGGCCCGGACAGCCCAGAGCGTCAGACAGACCATCATTACAGTAATGTGAATCGTTTGTTTCATCAGTTATCCGCCTTCATCGAAGTATACTCTTTCTGCGGCTTCAGCCGTTCCATCGGCAGGCCTCGAAGGAGCTTGCCTTTGTATTCCCGCGCCAGTTCACTGGGGTTCTTGCTCAGGCACGCCTCGCCGAACGAAACGCTTTTCCATTGCTTCATGAGCGACATATCCGGCAGCACGATCCCGCCGCGATGCAGGTCGTCAAAGCGAACGTTCTCGACCTTGGTCTCCGCACTGACCCAGATCGTGATCTTGGGTTGCAGGCGGGCATAGAGATCATAGAACGTGTCGCTCATGGTCCACCCGCGGTGACCGATCCAGGCCGAGATACGGTGCCACCCAATGACCAGCCTGGCGTCACTGCCTTTGGCCGGATAGCCGATCAGTTTCCCGCTGAAACTCCCGCTAAGCATGCCATAGCCGGATCCGTGCCGGCGCTTCTCCTCCGGAAACGACAGATTCATCCAATTGGCGTAACCAAGTCCCAGCCGTGCGTCTCGCTTGAGCGGCCGGTCCGGCGTTCCGCCGGTAATCGCTCCCTGTGAGGCGCAGTCGAGTATGAACTGGTTGCCCCGCTTGCCGAGCATGGCGCCGTCCATCAGAACAATCGTGCCGGCCTTGCCCACATGCAGCGATGCGGCTTCGCAATTGAAGAAGCGGCTGTCACGCCCGACAATGAACGTCCCGGCGGCGACGCGGAACTCATCCTTGCAACTGACGCACCCGCGTATCTCCGTACTCCCTTTCGGCTTGTCGTGGGACATGAAGTAGCTCATCCGCTCGGCCGAAATCGGATTGCGTTTCCATACGTTCGCTTTCGGGTCCTGCCTGTCGAACCGCGTGATTGCCCCGGTCTCGTGCAGCTTTTTCAACTTACCGTCCGCAGGCCAGTCTTCCCTGCAGAATGTGTGGCGATTGCCCATGAAGACGATCCTGCGGTATACGTAGAGGTTCCCCCCGGGACGGACCCAGAGGTTGCCGAAGACTGACAGGCCCCTGCCCCCGCCGGGTTGAATGTCCGCGTTCCGCCCGACCGTCAGATGCCGGCAGACGAGGCCCTTGCCCTGGACCCGGTATTCCTTGTCCGCGTTGGGGAAGATCAGATCCGTCTCCATGTCCGGCCCGGAATCGGGCGCCTTGCCCGTTGCCGCATTGATCCAGTTGGCCGGAGCCGCGATATCGGGAAGATGCTTACCTCGCGCGGGCGCCGTACGGGTGTGAGCCCAGATCAACAGCCGAGCCTTGGGCCACTTCTCCCTCAGGAAGTACTCGTCGCCCACGAGCTTCGGCCAGGCTTCCTTGTTCTCGAACTGAGGGGCGTCAGCGCTGGGTCTGGCGGTGATCGTCTTGATGTCCAACGCGGCCAGGCCGGGCCGTTGGGCGGCTGGCAGATCCCGCGCGAGGCATGGCGTCAACAAGGCCATGCAAGCAGCAAGGCAAGTCGTTCGCTTCATCAATCTCTCCAGGTGATTCGGGTGTTCTTCTCCACAACAAGGCCTCCGCTACCTCTTGTTCCAAGGGAGCGGCGGTTCCGTCGCGAGAGCGTCCTTCAGCGTCGGAACGGGCCTGAAGTTCGGATGGTCGCGGTGTTCGATTCGAATACGGCCCCAATAGGACCCGTAGTAGACGGCGTTGGCGTCGACCCAAGTGGTGATCTTCACGTAATGCTCGAGGGGAAGCTTGTGCTTCATGCCCGTGCAGCCCTTGTCGAGTTGCTTGATCAGACGCGAGGCGTGCGAACCAATGGACTTGGGGGGCAGGTAGGCGCTGCCGCCCCAGTCGCTGCCTTCGTCGGTCGTCTTCACGTAGCGCAGGAGCCTCTCGTAGGACCGCGAGAAGGACCGGGTCAGCTCCTCGCGGAGGTCGAGGCCGGCCTCCTTGCGCTTGCCGCCGTGGCACGTGACGCAATGCTTGTCCAGGACGGGCTGGACGTCGATGGCGAAGTGGAGCGGTCGAGCCGCCGTCTTGTCACCGGGCTGCGGCTGGGGACGGACGGGAGGCTTCTTGAGCGCCGTGGCCAGTCCAAGGCGGTCGGTCGGCGTGTCCTGGGGCGTTTCATGGCAGCCGACGCAGCCCCTGCGCTCGCCGGGCATGTAGTTGACGTACGTCCGCTCGCGCTGCAATTCCCGGTACTTCGCGTCCAGAGCCTGGAAGTAGATGTTCCGCCCGGCGGGTACGTAGAAATGCGCACTGCCGTCCTTCTCAACAGGCACGACGCCCCGCAGTACCTTGGCGGCCAGGGCGCTGCGCGGGCTGATCAGGTACACGAGGTTCTGGTTGGGCTCCCACAGCCGACGACACGACCAGGGGCGCGGGAGCTGCTCGAAGATACGGATGTACTTCACCTCGCCTGGCCTGATACCCTCCATGCCGTGGTAGATGTTCTGCACGTAGCAGACCGCCAAACCCTTTTTCGCCAGTTCGGGCTCGAGCGTGCTGGGCACGACAGGCGGGCGCTTGCGGGAAACCAGCGGCGTGGGCTGCCACAGGGAATAGTCGTCGCTGGCCAGGATGGGCCAATGGTTGCCCGAATCGTCCAGCAGCATCAGTTCGTAGGCCGTCGGATCGTTCCACCCGCGGTCCCGGTTGTGTGAGACCAGGAAGAGGTCCTTGCCCAGCGGATGCGGGTCCATGTAAAGCGGACCGTTGCCATGCCGCGTCCAGCCCGGACCGAGGAAGTGGTTCCAACCGGGCTCCTGGCGGATATCAACCCACCACGTGACGAAGTGCATCGGCGCCCGCGAGCGGATGTCCTTCGTCGTGTCGACCGTGATGACCGTTCCGATCCCGCTCTGCGGGAAGTGCGGCGTGCCGAGCATCACGAGCTTGTTGGGCTCGCCCGGGATGGCTCGCCCGTGCAGCATGGTCGGCGGGAAGGGGATGTCGTTTCCGTAGATCTCCCGACTGCCGCTGCCGTCGGGCTTCATCGCCCAAAGGCACTTGATGCCCAGTTGCCCCTTGTCCACGTACTCCCAGCGGCTGTACGTGATCCATCCGTCGGGCAGGACGGCGGGGCTGAACTCGCTGACGGCGCTGTTGGTGAGCCGCTGGAGGTTCGAGCCGTCGGCGTTGATCTTGTGGATCAGAGGTGCAGTGAGATACGTGCCGCACAGTACGCCGTGCTGCGGACGGGTTGACGTGAAGAAGATCGACCCGTCAGGCGCGTAGCAGGGGTGCATGTCGTCGGTCTGGTGGAAGTAGTTGCGTTGGCCTCTGTCGACGGTGTGGCGGCTGTATCGCTTGATCCGCTGCTTCTCATCCGCCGGCGGGAACGTCACCTGCCTCAACCCCGTCCCGTCGACGTTCACTTCGAAGATTCGGAAGCCCTCGGCGGGGGCCTTCTTCCAGTCGAACACGAGCTTCGTCGCGTTGAAGGAGAGCGTGAATCGGCCGAAAATGCCGCCCGCCATCTCGCTGTTTTCGGGAAACAGATCCTTCACCTTGCCGGTCTTGAGATCGAGAATCGAGATGTTCCC
>CAZVEV010000083.1:0-20679 GCA_964625865.1 uncultured Planctomycetaceae bacterium
GACTTTGAGCCCGTTGGGCTCCAATGAGCTCGCGTTGAACCGCCCTATGGACCTACTGGAGGGAAGTAAACGCCCCCCTCGTGAGATTCTCTCAGGATTCCCCTGGACAGAACGGGCCGAATGGTGTATAATGATTGCACTGTCGGAGCACATCGGCAGAAGGTAGAGGCGGCGAGGTCACGTGTAAGACGGGGTTCTCGCCTGAGTAAGTACATTTTCCTGAACGGATGCAGGGCAAAGGGTAAGCAGATGAAACATCTCACGCTGATCGCGTTTCTCGTTTCGTGTATCGCCGCCACCGGCGCTCAGGCCACATCGCTCGTCGATCCTCGCGCGGCGAGTCCGATCTACGATTCGTCGGTCGATGGGAACATCAAGACGATCACGAATCCGTCGGATCACGCCGCCGGGCTCAGCGCGAACGTCACGTTCACGCCCAACGCGGCGGACATTGCCTCGGTGACCGCCGGGATGACTCTGCTCGAGATCGGCGGCAACGCGAACGGGACGGGGATCTATCTGCTCGGCGGCGAGGTGGTTTTCCTGGGCAAGATGAACGGCGCCGCGGGAAATACGCCCGGGGCGTTCGACGATGTGGCCTACAACGACGGCAACAACATGATCAACGTCAAGAGCACGTTCGGTCAGCTCACCGCCGGGAAGACCTACACCGCTGCCGTGGCCTACGATCCGATCACCGGCAACTCACTGAAGTTGGCTGTCCGGCAACAAGGGGCCAGCACGCACGTCGACAGTTACGCCCTGGCCGGCGTGGGAACGAAAACCAACTGGTCGGGCAACGACACGGTGACCAACCTGGTCGGGGACGGTTCGATCGGCGCCGGGAACAACGTCGGGGGCAACGCATTCGACGAGGGTCCCGTTCGGGCGAACGACTTCGCCGGCGCGAAGGGACAGGGCCTCTTGTGGAATACCACGGGACGGATCCTCGGCGAGGTCGCCCTGGGCTGGTCGGCCAAGGGAATCGCCGACGGCGCCCTGGCCGACTGGAACACCAGCATCGACAACACCGGAAGTGGGAATTCGCCATTCAGTTGGACGGGGGGCAGCGGTGGGACCAAGGCGTCCGGCGCGACCAACCTTGGCAACGTCGGCGACTGGGTCAATTCGCCCACATACGCGTTCTCGGACACCTCGTGGCAAAACGCCCTCGGCAATGCCGAAACCCAGAAGGACGCCACGTGGGAGATCGTCGTGCGGCCGGGCGACTTCGACGACGACCACATCATCTTCGACACGGGCGGGAATGGCGCTGGAACGGCGTTCGTGTTGAGAGGAAGCACCATCGAGTTCCGCTTTCAGCACGCGGCCAACGCGAACCAGCGCAACTTCCGCACGTTTGATTTGTCGACGATGGGGTCGGCAACGGACTTCTTCCACATCGTCGGCACGGCGGACGTGGCCGGACAGGGCCCCGGGATCGCCCAGTTGTACGTCAACGGCGTGCTGGTCGACGGTCCGGTGACCAGTGCGGGCACGATCAACGACTGGAGCGGAACCAACCCCGCGAGCCTGGGCGGCTTCAACAAGGACATCCCCGGAAACACGACGTTCCCGGCTGACCCGTTCACTGGCGACCTGGCCGTACTGAACTACTACAGCGACCAGATCCTCACCGACGAACTCATTCGCGAGAACTACGTCGCCCTGGTCCCCGAGCCGATGACGATGCTGGCCGTCGGCCTGAGCGTCGCGGGCCTCGGCGGATACCTCCGCAAGCGGCGAGGCCGGTAGCACCCACCGCACCGACGTCTGAATCCCCACACGGGGCGACCTGCCGAGCGGGCCGCCCCGTTTCTCTTGCGCACGGCGAGGCTGTTGACATAGACGGTCCACGAAGGAAACGGCGAAAACGGAAACGGGGGAAATCCCGGTGCACCGGGACGGGGAAGCCGTTTCCGTCGTCGTCGTTGTGCATTTCGTGGGATTCAGTTGCGTTTCTTCTCAGATTCTTCTGGACAAAACCGATCAGATGCTGTAGGATACGTTTTAATGCAGGCGGATGTCGCCGGCACAGAGCCTGGATGTGGCGAGGTTATCTGAACGTTGGAGGTCTTCTCGCCTGAGCACTTGCGGATTTCTGTCAAGTTCGGTCCATATGAGGAAAAGCACATGACGCGTTCAACGCTAATCGCACTGGCTGTCTCCTGTGTTCTTGCTGCCGGCGCCCACGGGGCAACGATCATTGATCTTGGCGCGGTGGCGGACATCTACGATTCCGTAACGGATGGGAATACCATCACCATTACCGATCCGGCAACTCACGCTGATGGACTGACCATGAACGTCACGTTCACGCCCAACGCGGCGGACATCGCCTCGGCGGCCACGGCGGTCAACCTGCTCGAGATCGGTGGCATGAACAATGGGAGCGGGCTCTATCTGCTTGGCGGCGAGGTGCATTTCCTGGGCAAGATAGGTGGCGCTACCGCTGACACGCCCACTTTCGACGATCTTGCCTTCGATTCCGGCAACAACATGGTCAGCGTCAAGAGCACATATGGCTCTCTGGTCGCCGGAAAGACCTATACCGTCGCCGCTGTGTATGACCCGATTACCGCCAATGCGTTGAAGTTGGCGGTCCGCCGGCAAGGCGTCAGCACGCACGTCGACAGCTATGCCTTGACGGGGGTGGGGTCAAAAACCAACTGGTCGGGCAACGACACAGTGACCAACCTGGTCGGTGACGGTTCGGTTGGCGCCGGCAACGACGTCGGAGGCAATACGTTCAACGAGGTTGACATTCGGGCCAACGATTTCGCCGGTACTCAGGGGCAGGGCCTCTTGTGGAACAGTACGGCTACGGCACGGGTGCTCGGCCAGGTCGCGCTGGGCTGGACAGCCAAGGGGGTCTCCGACGGCGCGCTGGCCACGTGGAGCGTCAGCACCAACAGCACCGGCGTCACTCCCGTGAATTGGGGCGGCGGCAGTGGCGGCACGAAGCAGTCCGGGGCGACGAACTTCGCCAACGTCAATGATTGGGTCAACAGTCCGGCCTACGCGCTGCAGGGCAGCGGTGATTCGTGGCAGGATGTCCTCACCAATGCGGAAACGCAGCAGGACGCCACGTGGGAGATCGTCCTGCGCCCGGGCGACTTCACGGGCAACCACATGATCTTCAACACCGGCGGGGACGGCTCTGGAACAGGCATTGTCCTGACCGGAAGCGCCATCGAGTTTCGCTTTCAGAACGCGGCGAACCCGGATCAACGGAACTTCCGCACATTTGATCTGTCGACGGTGGGCGAGGCGACGGACTTCTTCCACATTGTCGGCACGGCCGACGTGGCCGGTCAGGCAGAGGGAATCGGTGAGTTGTTCGTCAATGGCGTGTCGGTCGACGGGCCGGTGACCAGTGCGGGCACGATCAACGACTGGGACGGCGGCGATCCTGCAGGCCTGGGCGGTTTCAACTTCAACATCCCCGGCGCCGATCCGTTCAGCGCCGACGCTTTCACCGGTGATATCGCGCTGTTCAACTACTACAGCGACCAGATCCTCACGCCCGAACTGATCCTCGAGAACTACAATGCCTTGATCCCCGAGCCGGCGACGGTGGGCCTGCTGGCCATCGGCGGGGTGGTGCTGGGCCTGCGACGGCGGCGACGCGCGTAACCCCGACCGCAACACAGACGCAACACGGGGCGGCCTGCCGAGCGGGTCGCCCCGTTCTATATCATCTCGCAGCAACCTTACGACCCGTGCGCCTCCGAGGGGTGTTAATGCTGAAGAAAGGAAGGCCACTATGCAACGACTGCTGATGTCCGGATCCGCACGGATTCCTGTGTGTACACTGGTGTCCCTTGTGATTGCGTGCGGCGCGGCGGTCTCCGGGGCGGCCGGGCCGCCGAGCATCAAAGCCGCGTTCGCGTCGGTCCAGCGGGGCGGCAAACCGTACAAGACGTTCTACAACAACTACATCGCCCCGCATGCGGTCCTCGAGAAGGACACGGTCTTCACGGCCCACCAGGACGGGCAGGGGCGTCCGATCATCGCCGCGTACGATATCAAGGCCGGGCGATGGTCTGCGCCCGTCCGGGCCTCGCGGTTCGGCCTGGGGGCCGACACGCACGGCAATCCGTCGATCTGTATCGACACGAAAGGCCACCTGCACGTCTTCTTCGGCTGTCACGGGCGGGCGATGAAGCACGTCCGCTCGGTCAAGCCGTACGACATCACGCGCTGGGCCGACGCGCCGAGCCCCACGCCGCGTGCCACGTATCCGCAGTCGATGCGAATGGCCGACGGGAGCATCTACCTGTTCTTCCGCGCGGGCGGACACCTCGCGCCCTGGTCGATCTGCATCAGCAAAGACGACGGGAAGACGTGGACGCCGCGAAAAGGGATCATCGAGATGCGGCGCAACTTCCCGGACAAGAAGGCCTGCTCGTACAACGCGTTCGTCCCGGGGGCGGACTACAAGACCGTCCACTGCTTCTGGGTGTACAAGGACGACGACCCCCGACGCAACAAGCGCAAGTACCAGGGACTCCACGAGGCGGTCTACCGCTACAACATGTACTACGCCAGGCGGACGGCTGACGGCCGGTGGATCGCTGCCGACGGGACCGCGATGTCCGACCTGCCGGTCAATAAGACGTTCTGCGACGCCCACGCGAAGCTCTACGACAGCGGCGAGGAGTTCGTCGCGCCGACTCGAATCGTGATCGATCGAGATGACACGCCGTATCTCCGACTCCGCCACGGCGTGAGCGATTGGAAACGCGGCAAGACCTTCGTGCCGTACACGTACAACTTCGCCTCGCCGCGCGAGGGCACGTGGGAGGTCTACGACAAGATGCCCGCCCAGTGGCCCGCCCTGACACGGCGTCTGGTGATGAGCGCAGGTCCCGCAGCCTTCGGAGGCCCCCAGCCGAATCCGTGGTTCATCCACTACACCGCGGGCCCGCCCGAGGACCCCAAGGCGACCTACGTCTGGCTCGGCCACATTGAAACGGGCTACGCTACCCGCCCGGCCGGCCCCGCCAAGTCGCCGGCGAACTGAGACTCCCACGCGCACACCGCGCACCGTGCCACGGTCAGTCGCTGACGACATTCTCACATTCTTAAGAATGTTGGAACGTCGCGGAGCCTGATCCTATGGAGGCGTAATCTCGCCGTCGAGGTCCCACAGGGCCTCCCGGGTTTGGCCTTCCTTCCAGAGGAAGACCTGGCCCTTGATGAGGCGGCAGTTGCGGTCGATGGCGGCGATGCGAGCCATCTCCTCGTCGCTCAGCGGGTTGCTGACGGTGCACTGGAGGGCGCTCAGGTACTCGTTGCGATGCACGGAGAATGGGATGAGCACTGCTGGATCGCTGAAGCGACCAGCCCGATGCCTCCTGTTGAGCGTTCAGTTCACGTTCAACGTTGAACCTGTCCCAGTAGGGCGTGCAACTTGTTGCACGCGGAAGGGATCGAACTCTCGTTCCGCGTGCAACGGGTTGCACGCCCTACCAATCAACCAATCAACCAGTTAACCAATCCACCAGTCACTTGAACTTGAAGTTCTTCTGCTGGGCCTGCTCGCGGACGGCGCTGCGGAGGGCGGCGTCGAACGAGGACGACTCGTCGAGGCCCTTGCTCTCCATCTCCTTCTTGATATGGGCCTGCCGCTTCTTGCCCAGTTCGGCGATCTGCTTCTGGATCTCCGCTCGCCGGGCGGCCTGCTTGGCGATGAAGGCCTTGCGCTGCTCGACGGTCATGCCCTTCATTTCCTTGGGCAGTTCCTCGTCCTTGAGCTTGGTGATGTCGACCTTCTTCTCCTTGGCGGCGTCCACAAGGTCCCACACGGCGTTGCTGTACAGGCTCGAGCCCTTGGACATCGCCCGCGACGCGGCCGCACTGCCACCCAGCGAGGCGGCGTTCTTGTCCTGCATGACCTGGTTGGTCTTTCGTTTCAGGCCGTCGGCACCGTAGTTGATATACGTCGAGTTCAACTGGACGCTCAACTCGCTCAGGCGCTTGTCGTACGGGGTGTTGACCACCACCGTGCCGCGATTCTGATCGATCGCCGCATACCGCCCGTCCGCCCAGCGCGCCGCGTCGGCCCAGCCGGTGTTGCGACCGGTCTGCTCGTTGCCGCAGTGGATCGTGTTGACAATGATCCCCTTGGTGGCGGCGGCTTTGCACGTGGCCTGCAGGCCGTACGTCTTGTCCTGGGTGGCCGGCTCGTTGCCCGCCACGAAGATCATCCGCAGCGTGCCCTTGTCGGTGTTCCAGTCCAACTCGTTGGTCGCCGCCCGGACCACGCGGGCGACCAGTTCGGTCCCGCCGTTGGTCCGCAACGCAAACAGCTTGCCGTACACGTCGTCCAGGTCGTCCGTCAGCGGGCAGAGCTGCTTGACCCACCCGTCTTCCTTGTTCAGCCCGTCGTTGCCGTAATGGTACAGCCCCACGCGGAGCTTCGGCTTGGGCTGGGCCGTCGCCAGTTCGTTGACGACCGCCCAGAGCTTCTTCTTGGCCGACTCGATAAGCCCGCTCATCGAGCCGGAGGTATCCAGGCAGATCACCAGGTCCACGTGACGCTGACGGGCGGCCTTCGGCGCCGCCGGAGCGCCCGCCTTGTCCTCAGCCATCGCTGTCGCCGCCGCGACTAGCCCCGTCATCAACATCACCGCCACAATCACCTTCGCATGTCTCATCGTCGTACTCCTTCGTGTGTCGTTTCCCGTTCTACCTCTTCAGACGCTTGCGGGGCCCGAAGGTTCCACGTGCGTTTCGAACAGCCCTGGATCGCTGAAGCGACCAGGCCGAGACCTGTTGCCTCAAAAAGGCAGGGCGGGCAACCGGGGGATTCCGTCGCGAGCAGAGGGGGCGTAGAATGAGAGCATGGAACTCGAAGGCAAGACGGCTCTGGTGACGGGTGGCGCGGTGCGGCTGGGGCGGGCGATCGTGCTCGAACTGGCGCGGCGCGGCGCGGACATCGCGCTGCATTTCGGTCGATCGTCCGAGGCGGCTGAGCAGACGGCGGCGCTGGTGCACGAAATGGGCCGTCGCGTCGAGGTGTTCCAGGCGGACCTGGCGCAACCGGACGAGATCGCCGCGATGTTCGAGCGCGTCGGGGCGGCCTTCGGGCGGCTGGACGTTCTGGTCAACAACGCCGCGATCTACAACCGCACGCCGATCGAGACCCTGACCGGCGACCAGTGGGACGCCGAGCAGGCCGTCAACGCGCGGGCGCCGGCCCTGTGCATTCGCTACGCGTCGGCGCTCATGTCCGACGGCGGGGCCATCGTGAACATCACGGACATCGCGGCCGGCAAGGCCTGGGGGGGATATCCGGCGTACTGTGCGAGCAAGGCGGCGTTGACGGGGCTGACGCGGAGCTGCGCCCGCGCGCTGGCCGGGCGGAACATCCGCGTCAACGCGGTGGCGCCGGGGGCCATCCTGTGGGACGAGGCGACCGACGAGGCGACGCAGAAGCAGGTCCTGGCACAGGTTCCGATGAAGCGGGCGGGCAGACCCGAAGACATCGCCGCCGCCGTCGCCTTCCTCGCCGAGCAGGACTACATCACCGCACAGACCCTCCGCGTCGACGGCGGGTGGACGATGGGGTGAATCCATTGCGGATTGCGGAATTCGGATTGCGGACTCCGCGCTGCGAGAGAGGGACCGCCGGGCGGAGGGTCCTGCTGCAACAGGAGATCGGTCGCTCGAAAAGAAGAACCGCTTGCGGTTTCGCGATTGTTGCGAAGCCACAAGCGGCGATGCGGCCGAGAGGAGTCGAACCTCCACGTCCCTAAGGACACAGGCACCTGAAGCCTGCGCGTCTGCCAGTTCCGCCACGGCCGCGGGTCGGGGCGAGCCCGAAGGCGACTTATTTACCCCAGCGGGCCAGCGATGTCAACCCCCCGATGGCGCAACGGGCCACTTTTCTTGCCTCGCGGGCCCGGGCCATGGCATCACACAAGACGCTTGAACTCATCGGCGCTGAGACCGGCGTCTTTCAAGATGCCCGCGAGCGTCCATCGGTTCACCGGGTTGTGCCAAGGGACCGTGATGATCGTCTGACCATCTGTCATGACGACGTGCTTTCCTTGGCGAAGCACACGGAAGCCGGCTTTGGACAATGCACGAACAACCCGCAAGTGCGGAAGGCTGGGAAGCTTAGCCAACGGCGACCTCCACCTCGCGGATCTGCTGACCCGCCGTCAGATCGTCGATGGCGGCCAGATACTCCTCAATCGCCGCACGCATGTTCTCCAAGGCCTGGGACTCGGTCCGGCCCTGACTCCAGCACCCGTGAAGGGCCGGACAATGCACGGTGTATCCGTCTTCGTTCTTGCTCAAGACGACCTTGTATCGCATAGGGGGCTCCTGGGCACGCCTGCTCCAATTATACCTCGCCACGGTGCGAACAGCCAAGGTTTGTGCAGCGGTCTGCCCCGGCAACCGACACGTCATGATGAGAGGCTACCACGAGGCGCACCGTTTCGGTACACTCTGGCCCATGATTGTGACGATAGACGGACCGGCCGGGTCGGGAAAGAGCACCGCCGCCAGAGGGCTGGCGCGGGCCCTGGGTGTGGCGTACCTGGACACCGGCGCGACCTACCGTGCCACAACGCTGAAGGCCCTCCGCGAGAAGGTGGACCTGAACGATCCGGCCGCCCTGGCGGGGCTGGCTGAGTCGATGGACCTGACGATGACGCCTGCCGCAGACGGGCTGGGCGTGCAACTCGATGGCCAGGACGTCAGCGAGGCCATCCGCTCGGCGGAGGTCTCCGACAACGCCCACTACATCGCGACCCCGCCGGAGGTCCGGCGCGTGCTGGTGGCCCTTCAGAGACGCATCGGGGCCGATCTGGGCGACTTCGTTACCGAAGGGCGCGACCAGGGCTCGGCGGTCTTCCCCGACGCGGACGTGAAGTTCTACCTCGACGCGGCCCCTGACGTTCGGGCCCGGCGCCGCTGCGACGAGATGGCCGCCCGGGGCCAGAGAGCCGACTACCAGGCCGTCCTGGACGCCATCGTCCAGCGCGACCACCGCGACCGCACACGGCAGGCCGACCCGCTGGTCAAGCCCGATCGCGCCATCACGATCGACACGTCTGACATGACCATCGCCGAAATGGTCGCCGAGATGCAGCGACGCGTGGAGGCCGTCCGATGAGCGCCCCGTCAAGCCACCCCAATCCGCTGCTTCGCGGCTGGCACCTCGGCGGGCAGGTGCCCCAACCGAGCTTGTTTTACCGCTTCGCTCGCCACTGCCTCCGCACGACGTTCTCGGCGGCCTGGAAGCTGCGAGTCTTCGACCGTCACCACGAACCGGCCGAGGGCGGAACCGTCTACATCTCCAACCACCAGAGCTTCATGGACCCGCCGCTGATGGGCATGGGGCTCAGCCGTCCGCTGAACTTCATGGCCCGGGACAGCCTGTTCCACAATCCGGTGTTCAAGCGTCTGATCGGGGCGTTGAACGCGTTTCCGGTCCGTCGCGGGACGGCCGACCTGAAGGCCATCAAGGAGGCCATGCGCCGCCTGAAGGCGGGCGGACAGGTGGTGATCTTCGCCGAGGGCACGCGGACGCGCGACGGGCGGATAAATCCGTTCCTGCCCGGGGTGGCCATGCTCGCCCAGCGGGCGGCCAAGTGGACCGTGCCCGTGCTGATCGAAGGGGCATACGACGTCTGGCCGCGAACACAGGCGATGCCGTCGTTCGGGAAGCACATCGTGGTGCGGTACGCCCCGGCGATCCCGCAGGCCGAGGCGAAGAAGCACACGCCCGCCGACTTCGTCGAGAGCGTGCGACAGACGCTGATCGCGATGCAGCACGACGTGCGGAAGACGCTGGGCAAGCCCCCTATCGAGTACGAGTGAGCGATGATCTGCATACAGGTCACATGCCTCGGAAGGACACTGCTGGATCGCTGAAGCGACCAGCCCGAGGCGCCCGTCAAGTGATTGATCCACCTCCGCATTTGAACCTTCAACCTTGGACCTCGGACCTTCAACCGGTCACGTGTTTGCGACTCATGAGGAACGTCACGCGGTTGAGAATGTCCTTGGGCAGGGCTTTTCGCAGGATCTTGCGGGCCTGGCCCAGCAGGGTGCGGCGCGTGACGTGGGTTATCACGATGTGCTGGTTGTCCATCCCTTCAAGGACCGAGGGCAGGTCCTTGATGTGCAGGTGCTTGCCCGCCCTGGCGCGGCTGATGTGCTCGTCCTCGAAGAACGTGCACTCGATCAGCAGGGCCCGCGCGTTGGCCACGTGCGGCAGGTCCGAGTAGTTCGACGCGGCCGTATCGCCAAGATACGACACCAGTGGATACTCCACGGTGTTGACGATCTCGACGCCCTTGTTCTTCAGTTCGACGATCTCCTGCCCCGTCAGGCCGAGGAACTCGTCCTTGAGCTTCTTGCGGACCTCGACGATGCTGAACCCCAGCGATCCGCGAATGTGACGCGTGCCGAACGCCCGCGCCCACAGGCCGCGACGGACCTCGAACTCGTCGCCGTCGCGCATCGGCACGAAGTCGTGCGGGGGCACGTGGCCCTCGACGCGACCCCAGGCGACCATCAGGTCCTTCAGCGGCTGGACCAGGCCGGCCGGCACGAGCGCCCGGCCGCATGGGATGTCCTGGAAGTCGCGCTGGGCGAAGTAGTACGTGATGCCCGCCGCGTGGTCCATGTGCCCATGGGTCAGCAGCACGTGGTTGACCGTCATCGCCTCGTGGGGGCAGCGCCCGATGTCGAAGACGCAGTCCAGTTCCGGCACGACGATGACGGACTCCTCGCCAGCCACGCTGTAACCGGCCAGCGTGAACTCGCCCACGTTCAACTGCGACAGGTTGTAGGGTCGAAGGTTCATGGTATCCTCGTGCCATGTTAACACGCACACCGTTCCCATGCGTGGAAATTCCTCGCAGAGCCCCAGCGTCAGTAGACGGGTGGATTGGTGGAATGGCGTCATCGGGCTGGTCGCTTCAGCGATCCAGCGCTAGGGCGTGCAACTCGTTGCACGCGAAGAGGATGGGATACTCGTTCCGCGTGCAACAGAGTTGCACGCCCTACCGATCCACCAATCAACCAGTTAACCCACCGTCATGTTGTCGCGGTGGATCACCTCGTCGTAGGGTTTGTCGCCCAGGACGCCGGCAATGTGGGCGGTATTGAGCCCCTTGATCTTCTCGATCTGGGCCGACGAGTAGTTCGTCAGCCCGCGCGCAATCTCGTTGCCGTCGGCGTCGACCACCGAGACGACCGCCCCCTTGGGGAATCGGCCCGCCACCTCGGTTATGCCCGACGGCAGGAGGCTCTTGCCCTGTTGGGCGACCGCACCGATCGCTCCGCTGTCGATCACGACCTTTCCCGCGGGCCTGGAGGCCTGCCCGATCCAGCGCCGCCGATGCGACATCTTCTGCTTGGCGGGAATGAAGACCGTCCCCACACGCTCGCCGGCGAGAATCCGCGTCAGGACGTTCTCGGTGGCCGCGTTGGCAATGACCGCCGCCTCGCCGGCGCGAATCACCAGGTCGGCGGCCTGCAGCTTGGTAGCCATCCCCCCCGAGCCGAGACGGCTGCGGCCGCCCCGCACCAGCGCCATCGTCTCGTCATCCACGCGCTGGACGACATCCACGAGCGTGCCCTCACGGAGCAGCCCGTCAACGACGGTCAACAGGACGAGCAGGTCGGCCCCCATCATGCTCGCCACGATCGCCGACAGCACGTCGTTCTCGCCGAAGCGGATCTCGTCGACGGCCACCGTGTCGTTCTCGTTGATGATCGGCAGGGCGCCGTATTCGGCCAGTGCACCCAGCGTGTTGCGGATATTCAGGTACCGCGTGCGGTCGTCGAAGTCGTCACGGGTGACCAGCACCTGGGCCACGCGGACGTCGTACTCGGCAAACACGTCGTGGAAGGTCCGCATGAGCTGCCCCTGCCCCACCGCCGCGGCGGCCTGCAGGTGAGGCATCGTCTTGGGACGCTCGTCCAGACCCAGTTCACCCAACCCCGAACCGATGGCGCCGCTGGCGACCAGGGTGACCGACACACCGCTGTGCATGGCTGCAGCGATCTGCTCGGCCAATCCTGCAATGGCCTCGCGGTCAGGACGCCCTGACGCGTCGCAAATCGACTGCGTGCCCACCTTGACCACCACGCGTCGGGCATTGGCGATGATCTGTTGTCTCGTGTGCTTCTCCGGCATGGTCTGTTCTCGTAGTCTTATCGTAGACGCGGCATCTTGCCGCGTTAATAAACGTATCGCCGGAAGCGCGGCAAGATGCCGCGTCTACACTCACCGGGCGCTACTCCACGATTCGTTCAGTCGCAATCCCGCCTTCGGCGAGAGCGGGGGTGCGCCCCAGGATACCGCAGATCATCTCGACGTTTCGCTTGGTGGCGCCCTGACAGGAACGGACGTAGTCCTGGGCTCGCCGCCCGGCGTCGCGTGCGGCCTCCGGGTCGCCCAGCCACGTGTCCAACTGCTCGGACAGCGCCGCCGCATCGGCCACCCGCACGCAGCCATGCTCTGCCAGTGCGTCGGCCTGCGGGAAGTTGAACGTGTGCGGGCCGAACGCGGTGGCCTTGCCCAGCGCGGCGGCTTCGATCATGTCGGACCCGCCCATCTCGACCAGGCTCCTGCCGACGAATACCACGTCGGCCAGCGCGTAGAACGCGCGCAGTTCGCCCATCGTATCACCAAGTATCACCGTCTCGGGCGCCACCTGGCCGTCTGCTCCGTCAGGGCGATCGGACCGGCGGACGACCTGGAAGCCGCGCGAGGCGATCAGCCTTGCCACCTCGTCGAAGCGCTCGGGCTTTCGCGGGACGATCGCAAGGCGCGCCTCGGCGTGGCGGCCCTTGAGATCGGCAAAGACATCCAGGACGATCGCCTCCTCGCCGGGCCCGGTCCCGCCGGCGACGATCAGCTTCTGCTCGGGGACGATCCCCATCGCCCCGGCCAGCGCGTCGGTCCCGTCGAGCGATTGCGAGACCACCGCCGTGTCGAACTTCATCATGCCGGTCACGTGCAGCTTGTCGCGATCCACGCCCAGGCTGGCGAACAACTCGACGTACGACTCTTCCTGCAGCCCGAAGGCCGTCACGCCGTTGAAGAGCTTGCGCGCAAGCGGACCCAGGCGCTTGTAGCCGGGATAGCCCTTGTCAGCGCTCATGCGCCCGTTGACGACGACGACCGGCACGTCGCGCTTGCGGCAGGCCGACACGAAGTTCGGCCAGACCTCGCCTTCCATCAGCACCACCAGCGCGGGGCGAATCCGCCTCAGCGCCATCCGCACCGACAGCGTGAAATCGAGAGGCCAACGGAACACCATGTGACCCGGGGCGAAGATCCGCCGCGCGGCGGCCATCCCCGTCTCCGTGGTCGATGAGATCGCCACACGGTAGTCGGGCAGTTGGCTGTGAAGTTCGGCTACCAGCGTGCGGGCGGCGTTGACCTCGCCGAGGCTGACCCCGTGAATCCAGATCGTCGGCTGGAGCCCGTGGCGCCTGGGCACGGCGCCGAAACGCTGGCCGACGTCGTCACGGTATCGCCCGTGGCGAACCATCCTGTACAGCCACATCGGGCTGGTCGCCGCCAGCAGCGCAGCGTACGCGACATCTAACAGAAGACCGGTTACCATGCCCAGAGTATGCCCCCGCTCGCGGGGAATGTCTAACGCCAATCGGGTTCGGGCGGGACGTATCGGGTGCCGTGACTTGACGCGGGTGCCGTGGGGCGTTACTTCCTTGTCGCTTCCTCGATGGCCAACACGGTGTAGGCCGTCACGAGAACCGGGTCGCCCTCGTACCAGCGATCGGCTTGGTTGACCCACTGGCCGTCCTTGACGCGAGCGGCCAGCGCGTCGATCAGTTCCTCGCGCCAGTTGTGCTCGACGCCGTCGAGGTCCTTGATGATCGGCTGGCCCCAGGCGCGGAGGGCCTTGGCGTAGGTGTGGTAGTAGTAGTACAGCCCCATGAGGCTCTTGTCGCCAGGCATGTTGGGGTTGTTCTCGAGCGTCCAGTACGTGCGAATCCACTGGAAGGCGTCTCGCACGCGCGGGTCTTCCTTGGTCAGGCCCGCGTAGAGCATGCTCTTGAACCCCATGTACGTCAGCGAACCGTAGCTTCGCAGGCCCTTGCCGTCAGGCCCCGCCCCCGCCTTCGATTCGCCGATCGCGTAGTAGAACCCGCCGTCGTTGGGCCCGTCCTTGGCGTGGACGGTCGTGTTGGACTCCGAGCGGTTCTGCAGGCGCGTGAAGAAGCCCATCGCCCGCTGCATCACCGGATCGTCGTCGGGCACGCCGGCCTGGTGAAGCGCCTCGATGGCCATCCCCACGTTGCTGCCGTCAGGCCTGCCGTGCTTGCCGTAGCTCATCCCGCCGATGATGTCCTCGCCCTCGGCGACGGTGCGACCCTTGGGGTCCTTCGAGCCGGCGACGATCTGGCGGTCCTTGAGATACCCGATCAGTTCACGCGTGACCTCGCTGTACTTCTCGTCCTGCGTGGCCGCGAACGTCATCAGCGCGATCGACGAGGTGTAATTGGCGTAGTTCGGGTTCTTGGGATCGTACAGGCCGCCGTCGTCCTGGCGGAAGGACATGAGGTAGTCCAGCCCGCGCTTGACCGACGGAGTCTCGGTCGTGAAATCCGGGTGCTGCAACAGCGCCTTGACGATCAGCCCCGTGTAGGCCGCCCCCACCGGCGTGGTCGTGCGCCACCCGCCGCTGTCTTCCTGCTGGGTCAGGAGAAACCGCAGTCCGTCGCTGATCATCGTCTGGGCCTGCGACTTGTGCACATCGTCCATCGCGTCGGTCTGGATGGGCATGGCACTGACGGGAGGGATCTCGACGCCGCCGTTGGGATCGCCCGTGCCGTCATCCTGACAGCCCGGCCCGAAGGCGATGACAGCGAAAAGGGCGATTCCGGTTGTTACTGCTGCTATTGTGCGTGTCGTATGCATCGTTGTGTTCCTTTGTGTTCATCCGGGCGCACACGGCGCCTACATCATTCTACATCAATCCGCGTGCCAAGATAGCCCCTTGAGATGGATTTCCCTGAACTGTCTTTCTAAAAAACAGTTACGATCCCACACATCCAGATGATCAGTTCCCCTTCATAGGCCAGAATGCACAACGCTTGTGCGCTCATGCACAAAGCCTGGTCATTCTTCGCTGTCGATTCCCAGATCGCGAAGCTTAGCACGGAGGGTGTTTCGATGGATGCCCAGCAACTTGGCGGCCTGACCTTGCTTGCCTCCCGTCTCGGCCAATGCGCGAACGATGACGGCCCGCTCGATCGGCGCCAGGGCGGATTGGTGCAGCCCGTCGGGGCCCGGCTGGACCTGGTCGAGGTATCGACTGATCAGGGCATCGCCCGCCGGTGTCTGGCCCCCGGGCTCGCCGGTCTGCACGGCCTCGGGAAGATGGGCCGGCAGGATCGGCCCCGTGCCGGAGACGACCGCCGCGTGTTCGAGGGCGTTTCGCAGTTGGCGCACGTTGCCGGGCCAGTCGCACCCCGTCAGGGCCGCCATCGCCTCGTCACTGATGCCCCGCCCCGGGGCGAACTGTGCGAGGAAGTGGTGAGTCAGTTCCGCGATGTCCTGGCGCCGCTGGGCCAGCGGGGGCACCTCGATCTGGATGACGGCCAGGCGGTAGTACAGGTCCTCCCGGAAGCGACCGGCCTCCACCTCGGCGGGCAGGTCGCGATTGGTCGCCGCGAGGATCCGCACGTCGACGCAGATCGGCGAGACCGAGCCGAGGCGCTCGATCGTCTGGGAGTCCAGGAAGCGGAGCAGCTTGACCTGCGCAGCCATCGGAAGCTCGCCTATCTCGTCGAGGAACAGCGTGCCGGTGTGGGCCATCTCGAATCGCCCGGGCTTGTCGGCGTCGGCCCCCGTGAAGGCGCCCCGTGCATAGCCGAACAGTTCGCTCTCGACGAGGTTCTCCGGCAGGGCGGCGCAGTTGACGGTGACGAACGGCCTGGCCTCGCGCGGGCTGTGCTCGTGGATCACGCGGGCCACCAGTTCCTTGCCCGTGCCGGTCTGGCCGTGGATGAGCACCGATGCGTCGGCCTGCGAGACCCGTCCGATTCGCTTGAAGACCTCCTGGATGGCGGGCGAGCTTCCGACGATGGCCGTCCCGGCGCCGGCGGGACGACCGTCACTGTCACTGACGCTCTGCGGCGCGGCGCGGGACGCCAGCGCCTGGGCGAACACTTCCCCCGCCCGGTCCAGGTCCAGCGGCTTGACCAGGTAATCGAACGCCTTGTTGCGAATCGCCCGCGTGACGGTATCGAGCGATCCGTAGGCCGTGATCATCACCACGCAGGCGCCGGGATCGTCGCGCCGAAGCGATTCGAGCAGGTCCAGACCGCTGCCGTCGCCCAGGCGCACGTCGAGAAAGACCACGTCCGGGCGAAGCTCGAGGTACTTGGCGCGTCCGTCGCGCACGGTGTGGGCCACCGCCACCGCCGTGCCGCGGCTCTCGAAATACCGCTTGAACGCGAAGCAGATTGACTGCTCGTCGTCGATAACCAGGATGCTGTGGTCTGTGCTCATCAACCGTCGCCCGCTTGCCCGGAGGCCTCCGCCCGGGGCAGTTCGAACCAGAACGTCGTCTCATCGCCCGCCGTCTCGTAGCCGATGCGCCCGCCCTGGGCGGTCACGATCTGCTTGCAGATGTACAACCCCAGGCCGGCCCCGTCGGACTTGGTCGTCACGAACGGCTCGAACAGGTCCACCTCGTCGCCCGTCTCCACGCCTGCCCCGCTGTCGGTGATCGCAAGGCGCACCGTGTCTCCCGAGCCAGCCGACGCACTGATGCGGATGCTGCCGCCGTCCGGCATGGCCTCCATCGCATTCAGCAGGAGGTTCACCACGACCTGCCGGACCGCCCGCTCGGTCGTTCGCGCCCGACAGGGCCCCGCGGACGCCTCACGGACAATCTCGATGCCCATCTGCTCACACCGCGGGGCCACCAGGGGCAAGGCCGACTCGACCAGGTCGGTCAGATCACAGACCTGCTCCGGATCCGACGAGGGCGGAACGATGTCCCCCCCGCCTTCACTGGTCGCGCTGAGCAGTTGCGAGACGTACAGGTCCATCCGGTCGATCTCGCGGACGATCAGGTCCAGGCTCGGGTCGCTGATCTCCGCGGCCGCCAGTTCGTCGGCCAGCACGCGAACGTTCATCTTGATCCCGCTCAGCGGGTTGCGCAGCTCGTGGGCCACCGAGGCCGATAACTGCCCCAGCGCCGCCAGGCGCGCGGACCGCGCCAGTTGGCTTCGCGCCTCGGAAAGCTCGGCCAGCAGATGATCGTACGACTCGGCCAGGCGGGCCAGCTCCGCCGGACTGTGATCAGACGCGGCGCCGCCGGGGGTGTCCTCAATTCGCTCGGATAACTCCCCCGCCGAGGCCGCCCGCGACAGGCGGTCCATCCGCTCGGCCAGCCGACTGACCGGACGCGTCACCCCGTGCGACAGCCAGAACCCCAGCGCCCCCGCCGCGAGGATCGCCCCGGCCGTAATCCATACGATGGTCCACTTGACGCGGTCCTGCGCGGCGGCCAGTTGCGAGGCGGGCAAGAGTAGGAACAGGCGCACCGGCGGGCGCCCCTCGGCGTCGGGATACTCGATCAGGCCGGTTCCCACGCGATAGGGCTCGCCGGCCAGGACCACACGGGACGGGAGCTTGCCCCCGACGAACTGGTCGGCGAGCTGGCGTCTGAGTTCAGGCGACAGGGAGGCGGCCGATATCTCCTCCGCGTCGGCGGGCCCGGCGGCAAACTCCGTGCCGAGGATCTGCTTCAGGTGGGTCATCAGCTTGTTGGAGATCGGCAGGCGTTCGGCGCCCACCAGGCGGGCGGTGCCCCTTACCGGCTCGCCGATCAACCGCCGCTCGATCGCGCGGGCCGAGACCTCGATGCCCGCCCACCCCACCGCTACGCCCACACACGTGACCAGGACGGTCATCGCCAGCACGGTGCGACTGCGAATCGAGAGTCCCATGGCCTGTCCCTGGTCGGCGCCGTGCGGCGCTACTTGCGGCGGTCAATCGTGAAGAACGTCAGGGCCATCACCTGCAGCGTCAGCGCGATCACCCCGTATACGACGGCCAGCCCCTCCGCACTCCAGGCCAAGGCACCGAGGGCCACGATCAGGGACACTCCAGCCAGCCCCTGGGCGACGGCGGCGATGGTACGGGCAATCTTACAGCCGCCAGACGAGGTGCCGTCGGCCAGGGTCTTCACGCGATCGAGGATTTCCTGGAGGACCTTTGCATCGTCGCCCTCGCTCTCCACGTGCGTTCCACCGGCCGAGACGAACGTCGCCAGCCCCGAGCGCACCGAATCGCGGGGCAGGTTGGGATGCAGGATCACCTTGACCGCTTCGGGCAGGCTTCGCACGGTGAAGTCGGCCTGCGCGTCATCGTTCATCGCCTCGCCGGGCGGGCGCGTGTGGCCGCTGCGGATACGGACAGTGCGGCACCCCGCCCGCTGGCCGGCCTCGATGTCCCGCGGCGAATCGCCCACCATCCAACTGCCCGCCAGGTCGATGTGCAGGTCCTCCGCCGCCTGCAGCAGCATGCCCGGCTGCGGCTTGCGCAGTTCGGACTCGACAGCGTACTGCTCCACCGTGCCGTCCGGATGGTACGGACAGTAGTAGACCCCGTCGACGTGGGCCCCGCCGGCAGCCAGTTGGCGCCGCATCTCGGTGTGAATCGCATCGAGCGTCTCGACACTGAGCAGTCCGCGCGCGACACCCGACTGATTGGTCACCACCACGATCTTGTACCCCGCCTGCGCCAGCGAACGGATGGCCCGCTCGACCCCGGGCAGGAGCTTGACCGCATCGGGGTCGCTCAGGTATCCGGGGTCGTGGATCACCGTATGATCACGATCGAGAAAAACTGCCCGTGTTGACGCCATCTTATCGTCTCCACTCGCTAACTGGTTAACCGGTTGACTGATTACCTGGTGTCATCGGACTGGTCGCTTCAGCGATCCAGTTTTCGGCTCGCACGACTCGCTTGCATGCGAAACGGAGAGAACACCCGTTCCGCGTGCAACGAGTTGCACGCCCTACCCGTTAACCAGTTAACCCATCAACTACGCCTTGCCGTCGTGGGCGTCCAGGACGCGCTCGATTATCCGAGTTGTGCTCAGCCCGTCGATCAGGCTGAGTGTCTTGACGGACCCGCCGTAACGTTCCACCACGTCGCGCTCGACGACTACGGGCGTCGAGCCGCCTTTGACGAAAATGTCCGGGCGGAGCACCTCGATGACCGCCTCGGCGGTGTCTTCGTCGAAGACGGTCACGTAGTCCACCCACTCCAAGGCCGCCAGCATCTCGGCACGCTCGGCCTGTTCAATTATAGGCCGCTTGGGGCCCTTGAGTCGCTTGACGCTCGTGTCGGAGTTGATCGCAACGACCAGGCAGGAGCCCAACTCGCGGGCCTCCTGGAGGTACCGGACGTGTCCCATGTGCAGCAGGTCGAAGCAACCGTTGGTGAACACGACGGTCTGGCCGCGCTCGCGGCGACGCTTCAACTCGCGCGCCAGCGGCGTGCGGTCCATCACCTTGCTGTCACGCATGCCGATGACACGCTGCAACTCGTCGATAATCTCCTGCTTCGTCACCGCCACCACGCCGAACTGCTCGACCTCGAGCCCGCCGGCCTCGTTGGCCAGGGCGGCCGCCTCGTCGTAGCTCCATCCATCCGCCAGTGCGACGGCCAGGGCGGCCAGCACCTCGTCGCCGGCGCCGCTGACGTCGTAGACCGACCGCGGACGCGTCGACACGTGGCGCCCCCGGCCGTCGGCGCCCAGCAGGAACATGCCCTCCTTGTCCAGCGTGACCATGATCATCTCGGCGTCGGTGACGCGGAGGATTCTCTGCGCGGCGGCTTCCAGCGATGACTGGTCGGTAATGGCGATGCCGCTGGCCCGCTCGGTCTCGTACCGGTTGGGCGTCAGCAGCGTCGCGCCGCGGTAGCGGGCGTAGCTGTCGATCAGCGCCGGATCGACGATCACCATCGCCCCGGCGGCGCGGGCTGAGGCGATCAGTTCCGGCGTGCCCGCGTCGGTAAGCACGCCCTTGTTGTAGTCCTCGAGGGCGAGGACCTTGCACTCGTTCAGTTCCCCGCGTACAGCCGCCCGGAGAGTGGCTTGGAACGTGTCGGGCATGGGGTCGACTGACTCGTCGTCCACGCGAAACAGTTGCTGCGCGTGACGGTGCTGCGCCAACCCCACGTAGCGCGTCTTGACCGTCGTGGGCCTGCCCCCCAGACGAACCAGCGCCGAGGTCTCTGCCCCGCAGGCGCCGAGAAGACGCGTCATTTCCTCGCCCGCCTCGTCCTGGCCGACCGCGCCGACACACAGCACACGGCCGCCGAGTGCGGCGACCGCCTCGGCCACGTTGCCCGCCCCGCCGGTCAGCGTCTCGTCGCGGACCTTCCGCAGGACGGGGACGGGCGCCTCCTGGCTAAGCCGGTCAGCCGTCCCGTAAACCCACTTGTCGAGCATGAAGTCGCCAACCAGAACGATCCGCGGCGAACCCAGGCTCTCAAGACGCGCGAGTAACTTCTGCATGGTACGCCGATTCTAACCGCCCCCTCGCCCGCAATGCAACACGCAGGCACCTTGTGTTGTCGTTCCTTCCACGTTTAGCGGGCGCTCCATGTTGTCGTTCATTCCACGTTTAGCGGGCGAGCTTGCT
>CAZVEV010000084.1:0-20420 GCA_964625865.1 uncultured Planctomycetaceae bacterium
GCACGGCTTACACAAGAGGGATGCACCCTCTTGTGAACCACGCCGTGCCATGGATAGATCCTGCGACGGACCCCCTGTCTTTCCAAGACGTGACGGTGATCGGGGTGTATCGGTCCCGTCAGGTCGACGCGCCCGCGTTGACCTACGCATTATCCGGATGAGCCAAAAGAAGCAGGACATGGCATACCGGCCGTTGCGTTCCCCGCGGACGATTCCCGCCGGTCAGGTCTGGGCGCCGGCGCCTTTCAGGAGGCGGGTGACGGTCTGGCGGAGGATGATCGGCTCGATGGGCTTGTCGACGAACGCGTCGGGCTGATGGCCGGTGTACTCGCCCATGTCCTCGGCAGACAGGTCCACGCCGGTCCGCTCGACGACGGCGGTGAGCATGATCACCGGGACGTCGCGGAAGTTCTCGTCCTGGCGCAGTTGGGCGAAGACGCCAAAGCCGTCGAGCTTGGGCATCTGGACGTCGAGGATGATCAGGTCGGGCTTTTGCTCGCGAGCGGCGGCCAGCGCGGCCTCCCCGTCGGCGGCGCCAATGACCTCGTGGGGCGTGTCAGCAAGGCTTTCGCGGACGAAATCGATGCATTCGGGCTCGTCGTCGGCGACGAGGATTCGGGCGGAGTCACTCATGCGGGTTCTCCTTGGGGGCAGTAAGTGGTGATTCGAGTGGCAGGGCGATGACGAACTTCGTACCTCGCCCGACGACGCTGTGGAAGGTTATCGTGCCGCCCATGGCGACAATCAGCTTTCTCGTAACCGGCAGGCCCAGGCCCGTGCCCTTGGCGCCCTTGGTCGTGAAGAACTCGGTAAACAGCTTGGCGCGGTGCTCGGGGGCGATGCCGGCGCCGGTGTCGGCGATACTGACGGTGAAGCGGTCTCTCCCGCGGCCGTGGTAGACCCGTACGCTGACGGCCTGTCCGGACGGGCAGGCTTCGACGGCGTTTGAGACGAGGTTCAGCAGACAGCGGTAGAACTGCGTCGGATCGGTCATGACCTCATCGAGATCGTCGGCGGGGGTGAACGTCAGGGTCAGGCCGGCCTCCCCGGCACGGTCGGACACCAGGGCGGTGACCTGTTCGGCCAGGTCGTTGATGTCGGTGGGGAAGGCGTGGAACGTCGTTTCGCGCGCCAGCGAGAGCATGTCGAGCACGAGGTTGCTGAGCATCTCGTTGTTCTTGCGCACGACCTGCCATCCGTCCCGGACCTTGTCGAAGTCCTCGGCGCGGAGGTGTCGGTCGATCACCGCCGAGCCCGAGCGGATGCCGTTGAGGATGTTCTTGACGCAGTGGGCCAGCCCGCTGACGGTCTGGCCGACGGCGGCCATTCGTGCCTTGGTGACCAATTCGCTGTGCAGGTGGGCGTTCTCGAGCGCCATGGCGATCTGCCCGCCGACGGCTTCGGCGATGCTCAGGTCGTGGTCGTCGAAGTCCGCCCCGTCGCGCTTGTTGATCATCTCGAGCACGCCCCAGAGCCGGTCCGCCGAACGGAGCGGGACGCACAGGAGGTTATGCGTCGTCACGCCGCTCTTGGCGTCGACGCCTCTGAAGAACCGCGGATCGGTTGCGACGTCGTTGACGATGGTCGCCTCCTCGGTGCGCGCCACGTGTCCGCAGATGCCCGCCCCGGGGGGCAGGGGGATCATCTTGGCCGCGTTGGCACCGGGTCCTTCGGCAACGTGAAACGTCATGGTCCCCGTGGCCGGGTCGATCAGGAGGATGCTTGAGCCCTCCGCCGACACCAGGTCGGCCACCCAGCCGACGGCCACCGCGAGGACCGGCTCGAGGTCGAGTTTGCCCGCGAGGGCCTCGCTGATGAACTGGACGGCGCGAAGTTCGTTCGCGGCCCGTGCTTCGGCTTCGCTGTGGTCCGGGCTGCTCATGGGCGTTCCTCTCGGCTCGCGGACCGGTTGCGCCGACCCAGTGCGCCGGGTGCCGTAGTTTGACGCGCAGCGGCAACCACGTATTCTCGAACGGAGACAACGTGGTTGCCGCTTCGCGTCAAGCTACGGCACCCATATTCCTCCCGGCTGGCGCGCGGGCTCTTGCCGATACCGCTGCGATGGCGTATCATGCAGGTCGAATGGCCACGAAGGGACAGGTCTCCGAGGGTCGGCAGGACATGAGCCTGACCGACCGCGAACTGCTCGAACGTCTGGGGTGGTTTACGCGCGTCCGCTGGGTCATGGGCTCTTCGGCGCTGCTGATTCTCCTGGTCAGTTGGTTCGTGCTTGGCGTGCGGTTCAGGCCCGGCGGAGGGGCGGCAACGATGGCTCCCGCGGTCAATGCCGTACTGATGGTCTTCCTCTACAACGCGGTTTTCGTCTTCCTCTGCCATATCCTCAAGGCCCGCGGCCAGATCAACAGGAAACTGATCGTCCAACTGGCGCTGGGACAACTCGTCTGCGACATGGTCGGCGTCTGCTCGCTGGCGCACTACACCGGCGGCGTGGAGAACTACTTCATCATCCTGGTGCTTCTTCCGCTGGCGATCACGGCCGAACTGCTGCCACAGCGGCTGACCTACGCGATGGCCGCCGCAACGGTCGTCATGGTCAATGCGCTGGCCTGGGGCGAGCAGCAGGGCATCCTGCCTCACGTGTTCGTCGAGTTCCACGGCGTCAGCGGCTCGGGGCTCTACACCGACTGGCTGTACGTCTTCGAGGTCACGGCGGCGCTGACGATCACGATCTTCGCCCTCGTGCTGATCACCTCGTCGATCTCGAAGCGTCTTCGCGCCCGGGAGGCCGAACTGGAGCAGGCCTATCGTACGCTCGGTCAGGTCGACCAGACCAAGAGCTTCTTCATGCGGAAGGCCGGCCACGACATGCGGGCGCCGCTGGCGGCCATCCACTCCATGATCGACGCGCTGGAACGATCGCTGGCCGAGCCCAGCGAGGAACAGCAGCACCTGATCACGCGGTCGAAGTACCGCCTGGCGGGGCTGATGGAACTGGTAGCCGACTTGCGTCGCTACGCGGTCCTTCGCTCGTCGGACAGTGTCCTTAAGACCAAACCCGTCGCGCTGGACAGGCTTGTGGGCGAGGCGACGGAGGTCTTTCGCGCGCAGGCTCGGCAGCAGGGCCTGACGCTGACGTGCGAGGCTGAACCGGTGCGGGCCGAAGTCGACGAGGAACTGCTCCGCGAGGTCGTGACGAACCTGGTGGCCAACGCGGTGCAGTACACCCCGGCAGGCGGGCGTATCGACGTGACGCTGGCCCCGGACCATCGAGAGGTGCGCCTGTCGGTAGCCGACACGGGCATCGGGGTGGCCGAGGGTGCTCGCGACAAGCTGTTTCGGGAGTTGTTCCGCTCGAACGAGGCCCGGACCATGCTGCCTGAGGGCACGGGGATGGGGCTGGCGATTACGCGGCGGATCATCGAGATGCACTCGGGACGGATCGAGTACGCGCCCGGCCCCGAGGGCGGGTCGGTCTTCACCGTTCATCTGCCGATGCTTCCGCCCGCTCATGGCGTCAGCCCCCGCTCTTAGCGACGTCGAGAAACGCTTGAACCACACGATCGACCGCTGCGGCGACCGGTTCGGATACCGGGGCCCCGATTTCCGTGGAGGCCGGCCTGATCCCCAGCACGGCGCGGCGGCAGGGGTGCATCATCGCCAGCGCCGACAGGAACGTCAGCGGCGCCGGTCCGTGCGTGCTGGGCCCTTGGCCGGACAGGTCGTCCGGCTCGAATAGTTCGACCGTTCCCGGAGGGGCGTCGAACGCAATCGCGTCGACAAGGATCACCAACTCCGGCTCGGCCTGAACGATCTTCATCAGGAAACTCTCCGGGGACGTCTGGGTGTTGTAGACGTCCCACGGCACGCGGCCGGCGAGTCGGTCGGCCACGACCGGGCCCACCGCGTCGTCACCCCGCAGCGTATTGCCCGCACACACTACGGCGGTTGAGGGGGCCATGATGGCGCCAAGACGCTCGGCCAGCACAATAGGGGACGCTGCCCTATTTCGCTTATCACACACAGCGTCAGTGTCAGGATTCCATGTGCGAAATAGGGCAGCGTCCCCTATTTTGCCTCGATCGTTGGGCGAGGCGCACATGGGGTTATTCTCCCCACAGTTCGCGCACAACGGTGGTGCGCCGGCAGGCCGGGCAGAGGATGCGCATCATGTCGTTGCGCGCCAGGGCCGGCTCGTCGCTTCGGCCCGAGTCGGTCCGCGCGACGGCCATCGACCCGTCGGACGTGACGATCAGCGTGGGATTGGCGTACGCCTTGGCCCCGATCTTCCGTGAGATCCATTGGAGGTGTTTGCGGGTGGCTATCGTTGCGCCGCACGCCTCACACAGAACCAGTTCATGCTCGATCGTCTGGACGCACTGGCTGCGGTCGAAGGTGGCCAGTTCGAACTCGGGCGTCAGTTGGATTCCGGTATTCGTCGTGCAGTTCAGTTCGCACTGGCCGCAGAAGACGCACTTGTCCCATCGCTGCTCGAGCGTGCGCGTGGGCGGGTCGGCGTTGCGGTCGTCGGTGACGGAGATCGCCATCGCGGGGCAGACCTCGAAGCACGCGCCGCAGCCGATGCAGGACTCATCGTCGAACTCGGGCTTTCCGCGGAAGCCCTCGGCCGGCGTATGGGGTTCGAAGGGATACTTCGTCGTGAACCGCCGTCCACACACGTAGGCCACGACGGCGGTGACGGCTTCTTTCAGTTCGCGCAGTTTGGGCTTCTTCACGTTTGCACCACTGTTTCTTCGTCGCCCGTGGTTTCGGATGATTCCGCGTCGGAACCGCCCTTGACGATCTCGTCAGCTCGCTCGATAAAGGCGTCGGTGACGCTTCCCTCCCAGAGGGGCACGCGGGAGAGGTAGGCCCCGCGACAGATCGCGTGGGCGGCCACCGGATTGGTCAGCAGGATAAACGCCGCACAGATGATGGCCTTGACGCCCATGGCGACCGAAATCCCCGCGAAGCCGAGTCCGGCAACGCCCAGGAGAATGAGGCACGTGCCCAGCGTGACGCACTTGGTGGCGGCCTGGGCACGATTGTAGACGTCGGGCAGGCGTACGAGTCCGATGCAGCCGAACAGGTCGAACGCCAGCCCCACGCCGATGATCGTCTTGAAGATCGTCTCAAGCATCGTAGGGCCTGCCTTCCAGGTACTTGGCCAGCGCCAGCGTGCCGATGAAACTGATCAGCGCCCAGGCGATAGCAATGTTCATGTAATACTCCTGCCCCGTGTGCAGTGCCATCACGCAGCAGAAACCCACCACCAGCGTGCCCAGGATGTCGATAGCCACCGTCCGGTCCGGCCCGCTGGGCCCCTTGCCGATTCGGTACAAACACAGGGCCGAACCGAACAGCAGGACGACAAGGGCGATCTGTTCAAAAGGCGTCATTCGAATATTCTCCTGAGCAGGGGCTCGAAGCGGCCGCATATCTCCGCCGTCCGGGCCTCCGCGTCGTCTGTGTCGATATTGATCCAGTGCACGTACAGGTCCTGTCCGTCGATGTCGATCGTCAGTGTGCCCGGCGTCAGCGTGATGCTGTTGGCCAGGAAGGTCTTGGCCATGTCGGATTGCAGCGTAGTGGTCACCTTGACGATGCCCGGACGAATGGGCATGTCCGGGTGGATCACGCGGACGGCGACATCGAGATTCGCGCGGATGCAGAACCACAGGAAGTAGGGCACGTAGAGCAGGAAGAAGCCCCATCGCTTCGGGCTAAGCAGCCAGTGCATGGCGTCGGGGTAGATGTCTCCCAGCACGGTCGCCACAATCAGCGAGAAGAACGCCCCCGTGCCCAGGACCGCCGGGTCCACCGACCAGAACAGCAGGATCCACAGCACGAAGGCTGTAACCAGACACATCAACCACTTCATGGCGTCGCTCCCATCGTCAGGGCCTTGGTTGCATCCAGAAGAGCCTTGCCGGCCGGGTCAAACAGGTGTTCCTTGAGCGGGAAGAACGCAAGCCCCGCACCGACGCAGACCACGGCGAGCACCACCAGCGCCACGCACATCAGCGCCGGGGCTTCGCGGACGTCGGCCGCCGGGTCGGCCGGCTCGCCGTCAAGGGCGTAGCGCTGGACCTTGATGTACATCAGCAGCGTTCCGACGGCGACGGCGGCGGCAATAGCGGCCAGCCAGCCGAATCCCGCCAGGGCCAGCGAGATGATAATGACCAGTTTCGAGAAGAATCCGTTGAAGGGGGGCACGCCGGCGATGCTCAGGGCGCCGATACGGCAGCACAGGCCGGTGATCGGCATGCTCTTGGCCAGGGCGCCCATCTGCGCCAGGTCCCGCGTGTGGGCCTGCTGCTCAATCGATCCGGACGACAGGAACAGGAGGCTCTTGAACGTCGCGTGGTTCATGAGGTGGAACAACCCGCCGATCAGGCACAGGCCCGCGACGGCGGTGTCCGGCTCCGGCTGTGACATGACCTCGGCCGCAACGCCGAAGGCCAGCACGATGTACCCGGCCTGCGAGATGCTGCTGTACGCCAGAAGGCGCTTCAGGTCCGACTGACCCAACGCCAGGAACATGCCGATCACCATCGACGCGACGCCCATGACGATGAGCATCGTCGCGTACTCGCTGCGCGGGCCAAGGACGTTGAAGACGATCCGCGCCAGGGCATAGACGCCGCAGGCCTTGATGAGCACGCCGGACAGCATGGCCGAGATGGGCGCCGGGGCCGACGGGTGCGCGTCGGGCAGCCAGGCGTGGAAGGGCACCATGGCGGCTTTCAGGGCCAGTCCGCCCATCAGCGAGGCGGCGGCAAGCATGACCGCGGGGGCGGCCCCGATGACCTGCAGGCCGGCGGCGACCTTGGCCATGTTCAGATGGCCGGTCAGCGAGTACAAGACCGTCACGCCGACCAGGATGAACGCGGAGCCCACCGTGCCGAGGACGAGGTACTTGAAGGCGGCTTCCAGTTCCTCCGACTCGCACCCAAAGCCCACCAGGGCGTAGGAGGCAATGGCGGCGACCTCGAGGAAGACGAACATGTTGAACAGGTCTCCCGCGAGCACCACCGCGTTCATGGCGCCGGTCAGCAGCAGGAACAAGGCCGAGAACAGCCAGACCTTCGTGAACCGCCGCATGTACGCCCCGGCGTAGAGTATCGAGACCAGGGCGACGAAGTTGATGACGATGAGCATGAACTTGGCCAGCCCGTCGCACGTCAACTGGATGCCCAGTGTCTTCTCGGCGCCCCATCCGCCGATGAACATGTTCGCGGGGCCGGCCCGCAGCAGGAATGCGGCCACCACCAGGTTCGCCGCCACGACGATGACGGCCAGCGGCAGCGCCAGTCGCCTGCCGCTGGTGAATTGGGATATCACCACAACCGCGAAGGCCGCGGCCAGCGGCATGGCGATCAGCAATGGAACGATGGCGTCCATAGGTCAGCCTTTCAGCTTCCGAATATCCAACATGTCGAACGTGTGGTATTTCTCGTAGAGGCGAATGGCCATCGCGACCATCAGGGCGGTCAGGCCCAGGCCGATGACGATACTGGTAAGGACCATCGCCTGCGGCAGGGGGTCGACGGCAGTGCGAGCAAGTTCGCCCGACTCCTGGCCCGGCGATAGAATCGGGGCCGTCCCGCCGCGGCGATAGCCCACCAGAACAAGCAGCAGGTTGACCGCGTAATCGAGGATCAATACGCCGACGATGATCTTGACGATGTTCTTCTTGGCGACGATCGCGTAGAGCCCGACCATCATCAGCCCGAACACCAGAAGGTATATCGCTATGCCCATCTCACTCGTCCTTTCCGCCGGCCTCGCGCCCGGCCCGGACTGCCGCCAGGGCCAGGAACGCCCCGGCCAGCCCCGCACCCACCTTGACCAGAATCGCCAGGTTCGACAGCGGGATCGTGCCCGCCGACGCCGGCTCGCCCGCCACGCCGGTCGGGATGAATTGCACGAAGAACCCCCCGCTGAAGTAGCCCAGGACGGCCACCGCCAGAAAACCGATCGCCCCGGCGGCGTCCCAGGTGTGGCACTGTGACTCGGTGATCAGCTTCGACGAGGCGTTTCGCCCGAAGGCGAGCACCACCAGGATGGCCGCCGCGGCGACGATGACCCCGCCGGCGAATCCTCCGCCCGGGCCTATGTGCCCCGTGGCGGCTACGTACAGGCCAAAGACCACGACGAATCCGGTGATCAGTTTCGCCGTGTTGCGGACAATCAACGTCATGCCTTCGGTTTTCATTGCTCGTCCTCCTCGGCGGCGCCGGCGGGCAGGCGCCCGCGGCGACGCAGGATTACGTAGGCGCCGAGAATCGATACGAAGATAACGGTGGCCTCGCCTAGAGTGTCGTACGCGCGGTAGTCCAGCAGGACGGCCATCACCGCATTGCCCGCGCCGGTCTCCTCGGCGGCCTTTTCGAGGTAGTCGCTGCTGACGGGTTTCTGGCCGGCGACCTCGGGCTTGGTGATAGCCGGCTCGCCGAATTCGGGAATGCCCCCCTCCTGCCCGGCCCCGCCGAACGCGAAGAACACGCCGGCGAGCATCACCCCGCCGGCCAGCAGGACCAGGCCCGTCCGCAGCGCGTCGCGGGGGGCCGTCTGAGACGTGTCCTTACGCGTCACGATCATGCGGACCAGCAGCACCAGGGCGATCACTTCGACGACAACCTGTGTGACCGCCAGGTCCGGCGCGCCGACCATCAGGTCGACCACGCTGAGTGCGAAGCCCGCGGCGCCCAGCGCGATAACCGAACTGAGCAGGTCGCGCGTTTCGACGGCTATCAGCGCCGCAAGGAGCATGAAGCCGATCAGCAGCATGACAAAGAGTTCCGTGCCCATAGTCAGGTCCCTGTGCTCAGGAGAAGGTAGGTCAGCGTTACGATCAGGCCCAGCAGTACCCAGGCCACGTACAGGTTGAGCAGGCCGGTGTGCATCGAGCGCAGCATCTCGACGAATGTCTTTCCGTGCCTGGCCGACCAGTGATAGACGTCCATGGCGCCCTGCCCGCCGTGCTTGAGCAGGGGGCCGATGCAGGGCATGTTGGCGATGGTCAGGTAGAAGTGCGTCCCCGGCGTGCGGAAGCGTTCGGCCTCGCCGGCCGGGCAGTGCGGGCTGGCTGCGGTCGCGCTGGCCGGGAGGGGCACCTCGCCGCCCAGGAACGGACGCACCACCCGCACCTTCCCCGGACGGGTCGCGATCCACACCAACGCCACGCCCAGCAGCGCGCCGATCAGGATCAGCCACATCGCCGGCGTCGGACCCCACACGCCCACCGGCGTTTCGACCACGCCGTCGAGGGCGGTTACGGCCCCGCCGCTGGTGGTCGCGCCTGCGATGGCGGGCCTCAGCGCCAATTCAACCGCCAGTTCCGGCCGCAGGCCGAGTACCACGCAGAGCAGGGCCAGTACGACCATCGGCGCCGCCAGGAAGATGTTCTCGCGGATGGGGGGGCGGTCGGCCAGCGCCTTGGGCGCCGGCGAGAGGAAGGCCGAGTGGATCACCTTGACGAAACTCGCCAACGTCAGCGCGCTGCCGAAGACGGCGATCACCAGCATGGTCATGGCCAGGCCCCGACCGGCCGTCACCTCCAGCGTGCCCTGGTAGACCAGCCACTTGCTGACGAAGCCGTTAAACGGCGGCACGCCGGAGATGGCCGCCGCGGAGATCGCGCCGCAGATGAAGGTGATCGGCAGGAGGCGTCCCAGGCCGCCCATGTCCTCAATCTCGTCGCTGCCGACGGCCTGGCCGACGGTGTGGCTCATCAGGAACAGGTTCGACTTGTAGATCGCGTTGTTGATCATGTGGAACAGCCCGCCGATGACGCCGATCGTCGTCCCCGTGCCGATGCCCAACACCATGTAGCCAACCTGGCTGACGGCGTGGAAGGACAGCAGCTTCTTGAGATTGTGCTGCATCATCGCCATCAGCACGGCGGTGATAATCGTCACCCCGCCGATGGTCATCATCACCACCTGCATGGGCCAGTCGGGCTTGAACATCACCAGCGACAGGACGGCCAGCAGGTAGATGCCCAGCAGCTTGTCCAGTGCCGCCGGCACGTACGCGACGGCGGGCGTCGGCGCATCAGCACCGGCCGCCGGAATCCAGGTATGCAGCGGGACGGCGCCGGCCTTGGCCAGCGCGGCGGCCATGATCAGGAGGTAGACGACGTATCCGACAGCACCGACGTCAGCGATGCTGACCGGCCCGCTGGCGAAGGACAGGCTCCCGGTGCCCTTGGCGCCTATCAGCAGGGCGACCGCCAGTAGGAGACACGCATCGGCGAAGCCCAGAATGCCGTATGTCTTGGCCGCCGCCGCCCCCGCTCGCTTGCCGCCCTGGCCCACCATCAGGAACAGCATCAGCGTGACCAGTTCCCAGCCGACCAGTAAGACGATCAGGTTGCCTGCTAACGCCACGATGCTCGCCCCGCCCAGCGTCAGCGCCACACACGCGTAGAACTTGCCCTCGTACGGGTGCCCCGCCATCGCGCGGAAACTGTAGATGGTGATCAGCAGCGCAAAGCCGGCCGCCCCGAACAGCACGACCATGCCGAGCGTCGTTGCCGCCAACTCCAGGTTCAGTTCGAGCCCCGCGCCCAGGTCAATCCACTGCCACGTCTTGGCCGACTTGTTCGGCCCGAGGCCGGCGATGCCGACGGCGGCGACCAGCACGCCCACGGCCGCGGCCAGGGCCAGCGCCTTGGCCGCCACGGGCCAGCGCGACAGGACATAGGCCGCCACGCCCGCCGCCAGCGCGATCGTCATCGGCAGGACCAGCGGCTGGCAGAGGAAGTCCAGTATCTCGTTCATGTCACCTACCATTCCTTCCGCATCCGGCGGGTCTTTTCCTGGGAGAGCCTGACCAGGTCCTTGAAGGTGTACAGCGGCTTGTGCGTCTCGGCGTCAACGACCGAGCAGAGGCGCTCGGTGCAGGAGTAGCACGGGTCCACGCTGGCCAGCGTGATCGCCACGTCCGGGATCTGCAGGCCGATGCACGAGGCCTTGAAGGTCGGGATGTTGTTGTAGCTCGGGGCGCGGATCTTGTGGCGCACGGGCCTGTTCGTGCCGTCGCTGCGGACGTAGTGGTACGTCTCGCCCCGCGGGGCCTCCACGTGACCGATGCCCTCGCCCGGCGGGATCGCCTCGACCTTCGCGTCGATCTCTCCGCCCGGGATGTCCTTGATGCACTGCTTGATGATCTTGACCGACTCGAAGCTCTCGAGCAGGCGCACGACGGCCTTGCTGAATACGCCCCCGTCAGGGGCGGTCATCACGTCCCAGTCCACCATGTCGTAGGCCGCGTACGGATCGTCTCGACGGACGTCGATCGGCAGGCCGCTGCCGCGTGCGGTGGGGCCCACCGCGCCGTAGGTCTTGGCGTCGGCGGCGCTCAGCACGCCGACTTTCTTGAGCCTCGCGTGCAGGACCGGGTCGTCCAGGACGGCGTTGGTGAGCATCTCCAGCGGCCCGAGGACCTCGTCGCAGACTTTCCCGATGTAGGCCAACTGCTCGTCCGTCATGTCGCGCCGCGCCCCGCCGACCTTGGCGTTGGCGTAGTTCACGCGGCTGCCCGTGGTCAGTTCGAGGGCTTCCATGATCGGCTCGCGATACTTCCACGCCCACATGAAGACGGTGTTGTACCCGAGGAAGTGGCCGCCCAGGCCCACCCACAGCAGGTGCGAGTGGAGGCGCTCCAGTTCGTTGACGATGGTGCGGAGATACTTGGCCCGGTCGGGGATCTCCACGTGGGCGATCTCCTCGACGGCCTGGATGTACGCCAGCGGGTGCGTTGCCGAACAGATGCCGCAAACCCGCTCGACGACGAAGGGCACCTGGTCAAAGGTCTTGGACTCGTCGAGCTTCTCGATGCCGCGATGGTTGTACGAGATGCGGACGTCCATGTCGACGACGGTCTCGCCCTCGACGTAGAGTTGGTAGAACTCGGGTTCTTCCTGCAGCGGGTGGAACGGGCCTATCGTCACGACGGTCGGCTTGGCCGAGATTCCCGGGGGATGCTTGAGGTACCCCGTGCCCTCGGCGCTGAGAGGGGAGGGACCCGGCGCCGCGGTCTCTCCGGACGGACCGACGTCGGGCGGAGACTGGTTGGGCGGCAGGGGCGGACGGTCCTCGATCTGGTCGAAGGACTTCCGCAGCGGATGGACGCCCTCGGGCCAACTGTCGTCCAGCACGAGGCGTCGCATGTCCGGGTGATTGCGCACCGTCACGCCCAGCAGGTCGTGGAGTTCGCGCTCGATCCAGTTGGCCGCGTCGACCTCGTGGGAAATCGAATCGATCTCCAGCCCCGGGCGCAGGGCGAGGGCCTTGAGCGTGACGACCACGCCGGCCGGCTCGAAGGCCCAGTGGTACAGCAGGTCCACGCCGTCGCGGACCTCGATGCCCGTGATCGTTGCAAGCCGCGAGCCGTCCATGGCCAGCATCCGGGAAGCGACCTCGACCGTTCTGGCCGGATCGATCCGTGCATAACCGCGGCGTTCATCACATACCTCGACCTCCACAACAGCATCCCCGATCGACTCCAGGACCTGCCCCACAAACCCCGTCAGGTCTGCTTCAGTTTGTGTTGGGGCGATAGTCATTCTCTGTTACTCCTACTTCTAAAGGGTCTTCAGTAACCCGATGGCCTTGACGGCCGCGTCTATCATTGCTTCCGGTTTGGGCGGACAGCCCGGTACGTAGGCGATAATCGCATTCGGATCGACCGCCCGGATAGTCTCGTCCACGGGCGTGCCCATGTGGTACGCCTCGGTGAAGATGCCCTGGGCCAGCGCGCAGGACCCGACGCACATCACCACGCAGGGCTTGGCGGTCTGCATGTAGAGTTCCTGCAGGCGCGGCTGGGCCTGGCGCGTACAGACGCCCGTGACGGCCAGCACGTCCGCGTGACGCGGCGAGCCCACCAGGATCATGCCGAACCGTTCGACGTCGTACCGCGGCGTGAGCAACTCGAGTATCTCGATGTCGCAGTTGTTGCACGCGCCGGTGTTCACGTGGTACACCCACAACGACTTGGTCAGTGCCAACATCTTCAAAGCCATGAGATGCCCTTCTCCGCGCCCGTCAGCGCCAGGATCAGCGCGACGGCCGCCAGTGGGGTCAGAACGAACCAGAACAGCCGCATCGTCTGGTCAATCCGCAACCGCGGGTTCGTGTTACGAATCAGTGTCACCAAGGCCACCAGCAGCACGTACTTGCCCGCAAACGGAATCACGCCCCACCAGGCGCCGGTGTTCAGCCCGCCCCAGAAGACCACGATCAGCAGCAGCGGCATCAGTGCCAGCAGCATTGCGCGGGACATCAGGAACAGCGCCAGCGACGGGCCCGAATACTCCACGTACACGCCGGACATGATCTCGCATTCGGCTTCGGCTAGGTCGAAGGGGACCTGCCCGAGTTTGGCCTGGACGCAGATGATCGCGATCAGGAAGGCGATGAACCCCGAGATGCTGCCCACCACCGAGCCTGACGCCTGGGCCGCGATGATGCCGTCCAGCCGCAGCGTCCAGCCGCTCTGGACCACCGAGACCAGGATCGCGAGGATCAGGGGCAGTTCGTAGCTCAGCAGGAGCTTCATCTCCCTGCTGGCCCCGACCGCCGCATGGGGGTTCCCGCTGGCCGACGCGCCCAGCATGGTCATCAGGGCGGGGATCATCAGCAGGTAGACCACCACGACAAGGTCGCCCATGAACGCTGCGCCGGTTCCGACCACCGCGTGCCACAGCACGGCGGCGGCAAGACCGGTGGCGACCAGCGCGATCACCGGGGCGGCCAGGAAGCCCGTGCCCCGCGCGCCGGCGGGCATGATGTTCTCCTTGCCCATCAGTTTGATCAGGTCGACGGCCGGCTGATACCACGGCGGGCCGATCCGCCATTGCACGATGGCGGTGACCTTGCGGTCGACCCACTTGAAGACCAGGCCCAACCCCAGCGTGCCGACCGCGGCGATTATGAATATGACGATGGTCCAGCCCATATGATCACCTTCTCTTGAACGGATGGTCTCCTGTGGTCCGTCCGCCCAGGACGGTCAGGTCCGCGGCGGCGGTGTCGCGTTCGTCAGCGAAGACAAGTGCCCCAGCCGGGCAGGCCGCTACGCATCGTGGTTCGGCTTCCGGCAGGCGGTCGGCGCACAGGTCGCACTTGGCGATCTGGTGTCCGCTGATGTGGCCCGGGCTGCGGAAGCCCGCCGGGACGCCGTGTGTGTAGGAACTGAGCACCCCGAAGGGGCAGGCCCGTGCGCACGAGCCGCACCCGACACACCGGAACAGCCGCCTGCGGACCACGCCCGCCTCGTCGCGCACCATCGCGTCGGCGGGGCAGGTGGCCACGCAGGAGGCGGCCTTGCACTGGCGGCAGACGATCGGCAGCAGGGCCGGGCCCGACCGCGCGAAGCTCATCGCCGGCATGTTGCCGTGGCTCAGGCAGCAGGCGGCGCCGCACGTGCCGCACTCGATACAGCGGTCCAGGTTGACCAGGACCCGGGAGGCGATTGTCTGTTCGGTGGGAGCCTGCACTGTTAGGTCTCCTGTGGGTTATCGGGTGCGGTGATCGTCACGGTGGGCGGGGCAGCGACGATGGCCTCGCCGGCGCCGTCGATCGTGCACGGGACCAAGGCCCGGACTTCGGGCAGGCCCTCGGACATCACGGCCGCCCCGGGCGCCTGCTGCGGGGACAGGTGCGCCCGTGCGGTCAGCGACCGGCCGCCGGCGGAAACCGTTACGTGGTCGAGGTCTCCGATGCCCATCTGTCGCGCGTCGTCCGGTGCGAGCCACACCTTGGGCTCGAACGTTCTCGCTGATTGCCACGTCCCCAGCCCCGTCAGTTCGCCGCAGCCGGCCTGGGCGGCCTCGCGACGTAGCAGGAGCACCGGGCCTTCGGCAGGCGCCGCGGCGCCGGCAGCGGCAGGCGGGGCGACGTCTATGCGGTTGAGGCAGTTGGCCTGACCGTCTGCGGCCGGCGACTCGGGCGCCCCCGCCGCGGCAGCCAGGGCCGATACCAGTTCGGCGGGAGTTGGCACGGAAGCGGGGGGTGGCAGCAAGGGCGCGACGTCCTGTCGGGAGGCGTTGTCGAACATGTAGCGGCCGGCGAGTTCACCGGGCATGGCCAGGGGCAGAACGAACTGCGCCGCGTCGGTGGTCTTGTTGGGCAGGGCGGCTGCGGCTGCGAGGACCTGGCGCCCCTGCCAGCCGAGCATGCCCAGCAGGTCGCACCCGATCGCAATGATCGCCGCCCCCTCGTCGGCCAGCGCCGCCGCCGGGGCCACCGCCCCGAACGTCGTGCCAAGCCGCAAGGCGGCCAGTGCGCCGGCCCCGTCGGTCTGCGCCGCCACACCGCCACCCAGCGCGCCGGCCAGGCGGGCGGCGAGATGACCGATCTGGCGCCACGCGCCGCCGCGCCCGTGTTCAGCGGCGATGATGATGCCCAGCCGCGCACATCGGCCTATTGCCTGACCTGCCGCCTCGGCGCCGGCCCGCGCGGCGTCGGACAGGTTACACGGCGCGTCGAGTTTCGCCCCGGCGGCGTTGGCGATCGCGGCCAGGACGTCGAGTTCCGTCCCCGGCGCGGCGGGAGCCCGATGCGTGGCGAACTTGGCTGCCGTCCCGGCGGCGGCGTCGATCACGACAATCGGCAGGCCGTGGATCTTGCCCCGCTGGTCGAACACCGCCCGGGCGCAGCGCGGATTGGCGGCGAAGGCGTCGCCGATGATGAGGAACCCGTCGCAGGCGCCCAGGGCCTCTTCGTCGAGGTACTCGCAGTTGCCGGCCTCCAGGCCGAGCAGGAGTTGGCGCTCGGCAGGTTCGATGGCGAAGGCCAACTTCGCTGCCGGCCAGACGCTGCACGCCGCCGCGATGGCGACCATCTGGTCGCACGGGATGTTGGGGCTGACCACCAGGGCGACGCTGCGCGACTCGACCGCCCGGGCGACCTCGGCCAGCGCGTCGGCCAGAGCCATCTCGCCCAGCGCCTCCCCGTTGCGCTGGGCGGCGGTGATGATCCGCTCGCGATGTCCAAGCAGTTGTCCGAGCGTCGCCCCGCGCGGACACAGCCCGGCGCCCGACGCGGTCGGAAACTCGCACTGCCAGACGTCCGGCCCGGTTCGCGTGATCCGCAGTTCACAGCCCGCGGGGCAGAGCGTGCATCTGCTCGGCTGGATCCCGGTGGGCGACGGCGACGAGGGGCCTTGTTCCGTTGTTGGTGTAGAGATCACAGTTGTTTTCTCGCGAATCCTGTTTTGTTGCGGCCCTTTCGGGACGCGATCGTCAGAAAACGTTCGGGTAATCCTTGATCAGCCCGTAGTTCATGTCCGGGCCGTCCTTGCAGAGGTAGTACGGACCGATGTTGCAGCGGCCGCACAGGCCCATACCGCAACTCATCCGCCGGTTCATCGACAGGTAGACCTGGTCGGCCGACAAGCCCTCGCCGACCAGCGAGGCCGTAACGAACTTGAGCATGATGGCCGGCCCGCACGCAAAGGCCAGACAGTTGGCCTTGTCCACGTCGAGGTCCTGCAGGAGCGTGGTCACCACGCCCGTTCGCCCGTCCCAGCCGTCCTGAGGCTCGTCGATGGTGCAGGTGAAATCCACCTTGTCTCGGTCAGCCCATCCGGCGTGCTGGTCGCGGTAGAGCAGTTCCTCCATACAGCGTGCGCCGTAGCGTATGCTCAACCGCTTGATGCCGTCGAGGCGGTCGAAGAGGGCAAACAGCAGGCTGCGCAGCGGCGCCAGACCCACGCCGCCGCCGACGACCAGCACGTCGGTGCCCTCGGTCTTGTCGACGGGGTATCCCTTGCCGAACGGTCCGCGCAGGCCGAGGGTCTGGCCCGCCTGGCAGGCGTGAAGCTGGTCGGTCACCGTGCCGGTCTTGAGGATCGTAATCGCCAGGGTCTCCGGCTCCAGCGGCGAACTGGAGGGCGTAAACGGCGCCTCGCCCACGCCGGGCAGGGTCAGTTGGATGAACTGGCCGGCCTTGAAGGGCATCGGTTCGGCGGGGCGGAGAACGAGCGTCTTGATCGTCGGCGTCTCGTCGATGACTTCCGTCAGTTCCGCGGTGACCGGCAGGTATGGATTGGCCGATATCATTTCGCTGCCTCCCCAGGGGTGGCGGACAGGTCACAGACCACTTTGCGGATGTCGATCTCGCCGAGGCAGGCCTCGATGCATCGTCCGCAGCCGACGCAGCCGAGGAGTTGATACTGCTGTGGCGAGTAGACGAACTTGTGCAGGACGCGGTTGGCCAGTCGCCCGGCGAGCTTGGGGCGGGGGCTGGCCTTGGTCTTGGGCCCGCCGGCCATCCGGTGGTACGTGCTCAGAAGGCAACTGTCCCACGTCCGCATGCGCTCGAACCCGCCGGCGCCGACGGCCTGGTCGTACAGGTAGAAGCAGTGGCAGGTGGGGCAGATGTGCGTGCAGGCGGCGCACTCGACGCAGTCGGCGGCAAACGTCTGCCAGCCGGGCCCGTCGCCCTCGGGCAGTCCCGGTGGGCTGTCGTCATCGGCGGTCAGGGGCAGCGAGGCGTTCTGTTCGGTGACGCGCTGGATCATCGCCTGGCGAATCTCGTCGCGCTGGGCGATCTGCTCGTCGGTGGCGGCCGCCAGGTCGAGCCCTTCGAGCAGTGCGTTGCCCTTGTCCGTGGCGGCCTCGACGAGCACGCCGTCGGGTAGCGCGGTCATGTTGACGTCGAAGCCGTCCTCGGCGAACGGTTTGCCTCCCACCAGCGTGCAGAAGCACGTCTCGGCGCAGTCGACGCAGTCGCAGGTCACCACGGTGGTCGCCTCGCGCCTCTGCCGGTAGGCCGGGTCTTCGAACTCGCCGCCGAGCATGACCTTGTCGATGTAGGCCTGGGCGCGGAGTTCGCAGGCGCGGGCGCCGACGACGACGAGGGGTTTGGCCTCGACGGCGGTCGCGGCGTTGTCGTCGGCCCCGTAGCGGCCGACGGATTCTGCAGGCGGCATGAAGAACCCCTTTGGGCTCTGCACCGCCCGTGGACGGGCCAGCGCCTCGGCGGACAGTTGGGACCGGTCGCAGTCCAGCCAGGTCCACGTATCGGTGGCCGCCGGGGCTGCAATCTGGAGGTCGGACGTGGAACCGAACAGGTCCGCCAGCGCGTCGTTGGGTACGAAACTTGCCGTCACGGATACGCTCCCTTACAACATCCATGCCGGCGCATGACCGGGCGGATGCCCACAAGAACTAAATCAGAGACGAACTACTGTACTGCCAACAGCAAGATCAAATGCACGGCCGAGAGTTCAACCAGCCGACGACGGAGGAACCCAGCCGCGACTTTGTGAATATTTGCACAAACTACAAAACTATTGTACGTACTCGCCAATTGTCGTGTCAACCGGTTTGGGGGTTTTTTTGAAAAAAAGTTCAGCGCCCCAAAGGAGTAATGAGTTCTTGCGCGGAATAGCCAAGGGCCTGGCGGGGATTCTTGTTTGTCCGTCCGAGCGGTTCGAATACAATTCGCGGCCCTGCATTCGGCGAGGTGGCAGGAACCTGAGGGGTGATCTCAGGTTAATAGATGAGTGCGGCTGCGGAGCGTCTATCGGCCCTCGCGGCATGCACCGTCACCCGACAGGACCAGGATCTTACGGCGGAAACCAGGAAAGGGATGCGATATGAAACGTGACAGGTCAGCAACGAATGTAGAGGCCCCCAGTCGTCGCAACATCCTCAAGTCGGCGGCCATCGGTGCAGGCGGGGTGGCGTTGGGAGCGGCGGTTCCGGGCCGGTGGGCCCAGGCGGCTGAGGCGGCCAAGGGCGGCGGGTGGCAGGTCCTGTTCGACGGCAAGAAGCTGGACAAGTGGGACTACAGGCCCCAGGCTTGGCAGGTCCAGGACGGGGTCCTCTACAGCCCGGGCAAGGGCGGGAATATCTTCTCCAAGGCCAAGTTCCAGGACTTCACGCTCGACCTGGAGTTCAAGATGTCCCCGGGCTGCAACAGCGGCGTGTTCGTTCGGATGGCCAGCCGCAAGGACTGGCTGCACAGTTCGATGGAAATCCAGGTCCTCGACTCGTTCCGCAAGAAGAACAAGATCGGCAAGCACGACTGCGGGGCGGTCTACGACGCGGTGGTCCCCAAGGTCAACGCGGCCAAGAAGCCCGGCGAGTGGAACCGGTACTTCATCACGTGCTTCAAGAACCGTGTCTTCGTCTCGCTGAATGCCGTTCAGATCATCGACATGGACCTGAACAAGTGGACCGAGGCCCGCAAGAACCCCGACGGGTCGAAGAACAAGTTCCGCGATCCGCTGAAAACGCTGACGCACCCGGGCTTCTTCGCCCTGCAGACCCATGGCAAGCCGGTGTGGTACCGCAACATTCGCGTCAAGCCGCTGACGAGCCTGGGCAAGTGTCCCAAGTGCGGCAAGGCCGGGCCCGTGGGCTGGTACTGCGGCCCCAAGTGCAACACCGTCTGTGCCCCGGCGACGACGGTCAAGTGCGGCGAGTGCGACAAGACGGTCAAGGCGGGCACGTACTGCAAGGAAGGCAACCTGTTCCATCTGCCCGCCGCGGGCATGGAGTGCGGCGAGTGCGGCAATACGCCGGGGATGGTCTGCGAGATGGAGATGTGCGGCTACGCCTTCTGCAGCGGGGCCTGGTACTGCGACAAGTGCGAGAAGCCTTACCCGTACAAGGGCGCCGCGTGCACGGCGTGCAAGAAGAAGTAGCGTTGTGACTCAGGCACACTTCTTCTTGGGTGACCTTGCAGGCGGGCGAAAGCCCCCCGACGGCGTCGGGGGGATCCCCCCGACGCCGTCGGGGGGCTTTCGTCGCGCTGCGCTGTCCCGCAGGGAACTGTGGTAGTGGTTTCGTTCCTCTTCAAGGCGGTCGCGATCTCACTATCCGGCGTGATGGCGCCGGGGCCGATGACCATCGCGACGATCACCGAGTCGGCCAGGCGGAAACACGCGGGGATATGGCTGTCGCTGGGCCATGGCGTGGTCGAGATCCCGCTGATCGTCCTGATCGTCGTCGGGGCCGGCGTGCTGCTGCGGATCGCAGCCGTTCGGGCGGGCATCGGCGTGGTGGGGGGAATGTTCCTTCTGCTGTTCGGCGCCCAACTGCTGACGAGTCTGGACGACGTGGTCAGCGCCGCGACCGGCGCCTCGGCGCCGGCCGGGCGTCATCCGTTCTGGACGGGAGTGGCCCTGACCGGTGCGAACCCGTACTTCCTCCTGTGGTGGGCGACGATCGGCCTGTCGCTGGTGGCCCAGGCCGCCGACATAGGCGTGTGGGCCTTCGCGCTGTTCGCCCTGGTCCACTGGCTGTGCGACGTGGTGTGGCTCGAGGCGCTGTCGCTGGCCGGCCACAAGGGCGCCAGCCTGCTGTCGGGGTCGGCCCAGAAGAGGATACTGGCCCTCTGCGCCGTCGTGCTGATCGTCTTCGGCGTGATGTTCCTCTACGACGCCGGCGCCGCCCTGATGGAATTGGCGATCTACAGGTAGGGCGTTCAACATGTTTT
>CAZVEV010000085.1:0-20034 GCA_964625865.1 uncultured Planctomycetaceae bacterium
ACGCTGCCCCGCCAGAGAAACATCACAGGCCCGAATGGGCCTGAACGGTTACCTCACTTCGCTGGCCAGCAGGTCCTCCTCGGCCTTCTTGCGATCTGTGATATCCTCGATGATCCCCGCGATCCGCAGGAGTTGGCCCCCCTCGTCGCGAATGGGCACGGTCAGGTCGCTGACCCAGTGAATGCTGCCATCCGGATGGACGATACGATACGCCGCCTCCGTCGCCTGCCAGCCCGGAGAGGCCGGCTCCCACGTGTCGTCGGGATGAATCGCCTTTCGCCAGACGGCCGGGTCGCTCAGCAAGGCCTCGACGTCCCGCCCGATGATTCGGGCGGCGGCAGGATTGGCGTAAAGCATCCTCTTGGTCCGCCCATCCTGGATCCACATGCCGTACCGGACGTTTTCGGCGATCTGGCGGAACTGTTCTTCGCTACGGCGGAGGGCATCTGCGGCCTTCTTGTGCTCCGTCACGTCGCGGACGAACGCCACCGCCTCTGAGACGGTCTTGTCGGCAGTCCACATCGGCGAGAGAGAGACCTCCACCCAAAACGTGCCGCCGGGCAGCCGCAACTCGTATTCGTCGTAGGCCGGGCCTCCCGTCTCGAAGACCTCTCGGATACGTGCGATACGCTGCTCAGCCTCGTCGGGCGGAAGGAAGTCCCGCAGATTGCTCCCGCGGACCTGCTCTGCGGATATGCCGAACCTCTCGTCCATCGCAGGGCTGCCCCACGCCCCGGTGATCGTGCCCTCCCCATCGTACAGCACGATGCCCGTCTCCTGCAGCGACGAGAAGATCGCCCGCAGGCGTTCCTCGCTCTGGTGGCGGTCCGCTTCGGCCTGATGACGCTCCGTGACGTCCAGGACGATGCCCTGGATGTGCGTTATCGTCCCCTCGTCGTCCCGGATGATCAGATTCCTGTCCTCGACCCAGCGGACGGCGCCCGTTGCGTCGATCAGGCGGTATTCCTGGCTGAACATCGAGTCGCCCCGTTCGATGTGGGTGGCCACTTCCGCCTCGAGCCGCGGGACGTCCTGCGGATGTGTAACACCCGGCCAGGAAACGCGCCCTGACATGAAGTCCTCCGGCGTATAGCCGAACTGCCTGACGTTCTCCGAGACGAAATCCACGGGCCATTCGTTCGTGGGATCAGCCCGCCAGAGAAAGACAACGACGTGACTCCTGTTGATGATGGAATCGAGTTCTTCGAGTCGCGCCAGGGCACGGTCCTTCTCGCGCTCGGCCTGCTTGCGGGCCGTGATCTCGCGAATGATCATCACCACGCCGACAACCTGCCCTTCTCTGCGGACAGGCGTCTTGCGGGCTTCAAAGAACAGATCATGCCCGTCGACTCTCAGCGCCCGCTCGGTCGTTGTCGACTCGCCCGTGCGAAGGATGTGGTCGAGTTCATCGCGGATGTCGCTGGGGAGGAATGTGAAGGCACTGAACATGTCCTTGCCCACCACGTCGGTGTCCCAGCCCCATTGTTCGCACCAGCGCAGCAGGGTCGGGTTGACCGACAGGATGCGCAGGGACGAATCGACCACAAGGGTTGCTGCATCCAGAGCCTGCGTGACCTCGTGGCACAACTCGTTGGGATCGTCCGACAGGGGCGAGGCCCCGCCGGGCGACCCCGCCGGACGATCTGGTTGTGCATCGCTCATGCCTGTCCCTATCCTGCGCAGGTTACGGACCATTCTACCACACCCTGCCGACGTGCAGGGGTCTTTGTCTCTCCGCTGACGTGGAATCTGTCTGATCCCAACCGATGCATCGGCGGCGCCGCGGGCGTATAATCCGCACCATGATGATTCGCACGAAGATACTGGCGACTATCGGGCCGGCCTGCGGCAGCGTCGAGACCATCACCGCTTTGGTACGGGCGGGATGCGACGCCTTCAGGATCAACTTCTCGCACGGCGACGACCGGCAGCGAGAGCAGTTCTTCCGCAACATTCGTCGCGTGGAGGCCGAGACGGGCAAGCCGCTGGCAATCGTCGCTGACCTGTGCGGGCCGAAGATCCGCACCGGCCCGATCGTCGGCGGGGGCGTGCTGCTGGTCGACGGGCAAGACCTGACCATCCAGCGCCAGGCCGTCGAGGGCAACGCCGAGCGGATATCAACCACGCTGAACGAACTGGTCGATGCCGCCGCCGTCGGCCAGACCATTCTCATGGACGATGGGAAACTCCGCCTCGAAGTCACGGCAACGCGCCCGCCGGATGAACTGTGCTGCCGCGTCGTCGTCGGCGGAATCCTGGCCAGCGGAAAGGGCGTCAACCTGCCCGAGACGGACCTGTCGCTGTCGGCCCTGACGGAGAAGGACCGGGCCGACGCGTCCTGGATTGCCTCCCACGACTTCGACTACGTCGCGCTGTCGTTCGTTCAGCGCCCCCAGGACATCGGCGAACTGCGGGCCTTGCTCGCCGACGGCGCGTCGTCGGCGAAGATCATCGCCAAGATCGAAAAGCCCCAGGCCCTGGCGCAGATCGACGAGATCATCGCCGCCGCCGACGCGATTATGGTCGCTCGCGGCGACCTGGGGGTGGAGATGGCCCTGCCGGCCGTGCCGGTGGCCCAGAAACGAATCGCCACCCTCTGCCGGAATGCGGGCACCTGCTGCATCATCGCCACCCAGATGCTCGAGTCGATGACGCACGCGCCGACGCCCACGCGAGCGGAGGTCTCCGACGTGGCCAACGCCGTCCTCGACCATGCTGACGCCGTGATGCTCTCGGGCGAGACCGCCGTCGGGAAATACCCCGCCGCGGCGGTGGGCATGATGAACAGCGTCGTCGCCAGCATCCAGGCGTACCACGACGAGGAGTTCATCCCGCGGCGCCGGGTGGCTGACAGGCCCGCCGAACTCGTCTGGTCGCTTGCCGAGGCCGTTCGAGAGATCGTGGCCTCCGATGACGTAGCGGCGGTGGCGGCTTTCACGATGACGGGCGCGACGGCGCAAGTCCTGGCCAAGAGCCGCCTGCCCTGTCCCGTGCTGGCCCTGTCGCCCAGGCTCGATACGGTGCGCGGGCTGTGCCTGTACTACGGGATCGAGTCGATCCAGGCTGATCTGCAGGAACACACGCGCGACGTGCTGGCCCTGGCCGAGTCGTTTGCCCGCGACCGGGGCATCGCCTCGCCGGGCCAGAAGATCGTCGTCGTCACCGGGCGCCCCCTTGGCACGGCCGGAATGGCCAATACGCTCGTGGTGCACACCGTGTCGTAGTCTTGCGGGGTGCCACCCGCCGTGGGCGGCCAGACCCCAGGGGCGTTCAGAGAAAGCGGCCTGCGGGGTTTCTTTTCGGCCGACGCCCTTGAGGGTGTCTTGGTGTGTTCAGGGCGGCCAAGGGGGCTTCAGACGCGTCAGCCGGGACGCTGGGGCTATTGGACGGTGAGCAGTTCTACGGTGTCGGCGGTGGTATTCAGCAGGGCGCAGGTCAACTCAGACCGCCCCCGCGGGGAGCGCAGGGCGCCGGGGCAGATCACGCGGACCGGTCCGACGCGGCGGTCGTCGGCGCGATGGGTGTGGCCGTGACAGACGTAGGGGAACTGGGCGCCGGAGACCAGTTCGTCCAGCAGGTGCGCGTCGTGGCCATGCGTGGCGACGAGAAACTGCCCGTCCTCGAGAGCGACTTCCACGGTGCGTCGGCTGAACGTTACAGAAGCCCCCGCCATCGTCGAGGCCAGTTCGGCCAGGTGACGGTCCATGTTGCCGGCCACCGCGTACGCGGCCACCGGTGCGGCGTTCAGCGCCTCGACGCACGCCGGCGTGCCGAGGTCGCCGCAATGCACGATGGCTTGAGCACCGCGGTCAGTGAGTACCTCGATCGCTCGGGTCAGCACGCCATGCCGTCCGTGTGAGTCCGAGACGATCCCTATCAGCATTTCGACCACCATCGTTTCCAAGCGTCGGGCCCTCCAGCGCGTTGCTCGAGGGCCCGTGTGACAATGCAATCCTGTCCGGCCGAGGGACTACTCGGCGTCCTTGGTTTCCTCGCCTTCGTCTTCAGGCGCCGTTTCGTCGGCGTCGTCGGCGTCGGCGTCGTCGTCGGTCGGAGCGTCGTCGGCGGGAGCTTCCGCGTCGGCCGGTGTGTCCTGGGCCGGTGCCTCTTCCTCGGCCGGCGCTTCAGCGTCCTCCGCCGGTTCGGCGGCGATCTCTGTCGGCGGGAGGAAGTCGTCCTCTTCCTCGCCGACGTAGACTTCGTCGACGTCGGTGGCATCGACCTCGCGGCGGAGCAGGTAGTAGATCATCGTCATGCTGCTGGTGAAGTAGCTCAGCGCGAAGGCGGCCACCAGGGCCACGATCAGGTACACCCAGGCCATGACCAGCAGTGCGCCAATGCTCTGCGGGGTGGTCATGGCCTCCAGGTTCCAGGTGTGGAGGTTCTGGAAGGTCGGGGCGGCCCAGAGGACGTCGATCTTGTCCGGGTCGGCGACCCCGGGCAGCGTCTCGCCCCCGGTCCAGACGGCGGCCTTGCAGAAACAGTGCGTCGCCGACAGGGCCAGGAAAGCGAAGAAGCGAACGAACACGTAGCAGAGCGTTCCGTGAACGAGTGCGGCACTGGCGTAGAGGACCGTCCGCCACGGGCGAGAGAAGATATAGGTGAAGCTTCGGCTCATGCCGTCGAAGCAGTCGGAGCCTTCGACCGCGATGGTGGGGTACATCAGCCCGGCCCCGGCGAGCAGGCCGATCAGCAGGAAGGCGATCAGCAGGCCCAGGAGGATGGCGAAGATGAACAGCAGGCCGACGATGAATGGGCCGATGACCGGGATGTTGGTCAGCAGGCCGCCACCCATGATCAGGACGCCCAGGGCCACTACGAAGGCCAGCGGCATCAGGGGAGCGGCGAAGAAGCTCAGGAACCTGCTCCGCGCGAACCGGATGGCCTCGGCGGGTGAGATCTTCTCTTCGCGGGCGGCCTGCAGGGCCGCCACGCGGTGCATCGCCCCGCCGAACAGCGCCCAGATGGCCAGGGCCGCCAGCACGAGCAACACGCCGTAGAGCCAGTACTGCGAGAACAGCCACTGGATGCCCGCAATCAGCATCATCACCTCAATGATGAAGCCGGGCTTCTCACCCGGCCCGTCAGCCGTCGCCTCCGCCGCGGCCGGTACGCCGCCGCCTTTCTTCGCGTCGAGGTAGTCCGACAGCCCGGTCGAGATATTGCCCGTCAGCAGGGCACTGATCGCCGCCTTGAGATGCCGGCCTTCATATTCGACGAGGCTGTCGAATATCTTCCTTCCGCGAATGGACTTGACGGTCTGGTCGAAGTCCGTCTTGGTCTCCGTCAGGCCTCGAAGCGCAATCAGGCGGTCGCGGGACACGTTGTCCAGTGCTTCGTCCTTCTTGTCCTTGTCCATGTTGCCGTCATTGTCGATGGCTTTGCGGGCATTCTCATCAGCGGTATCAATCAGGCCGTCGATGCGATCGGCCACGCCGGTGAAGGTGCTCCTGGCTTCACTCAGGACCTCTGCCCAGTCCTCGTCGGCGGCCTTCATCACCTCCGGGCGGTTGGGTCCCTCCCAGGCCTTTCCGCTTTCCTTGTCGGCCTGTTCGTTCTGTGTGGTGATGGCGCTGGCGAACGCCGTGGCGAAGTGTCCGCCGGCCGCTTCGGTATCGTTCAGCCCGCTCAGGAAACCCGCCAGGTTGCGCTTCTCGTAGGCCATCTTGACCCGCAGGTCGGCTACGACGTTGGGGCGGGCCTCAGCGATCGCGTCCTTCTTGTCGGCGAACTCGGCCGACGACATGGTCGCGTAGTCCTGGATTTCCGTCACGCCGGCGCGCTGGCCGGTCCAGTCGGCGATCTGGTCAAGCACCAGCCCGGTCGCGCAGACCAGGAAGATGGCGGCCAGCCCCAGGGCGAGCATCGAGATGTTCCTTGCCATCGCGCCGCTCTTGAAGACCCGTGTGAACCCAAGAACCTCGCCCCAGTTAACTCGCGTTACGTCATTTCGATCATCGGCCATTGCTTGATCCCTTTCCTGCTGACCCGCCAAGGGTACGTCCAACACTACTCGAACGGCGAAGTGCGTCTTGTCGACTCTGAGTCATCCGGTGCCGGTCCCCGCTGGGCCGACACCCCTTATGTGTGGAATTATATCCCGCGCTGAGGGCCGTGCAAAGCTTTTCCCCGGCCCGGAGGGGACGATTCTTGCGCCTGTATTCCACTGCGGGGTCGCTTCGACGTGCTCGGCGCGTAGAATGGATAGAGTTCGATGCGACCAGGCGGCGAGTATGACTCGGGGCTTTGTAAGGAATGTGATATGGACATGACGCTGACCGGCGAAGACGTATTGAAGATGGCGATGGACATGGAAGAGACGGGCAGGCTGTTCTACGAGGCGTTGGCCGACGGCACGGACGACCCTCGCGCCGTCGATCTGTTCCGCATGCTGGCCACCGCGGAGGTCAGCCACCACGCGACGTTCAAGAAGATGTACGAGTCCCTGCTGGCCGGTCGGTCGTCGGTGCGCTGGTCGGACACGCGGGCCAACGAGTTTCACCGGCTGGTCAAGGAGAACATCCAGCCGACGCCCGCCGACGTGCGGAAGGTGGCGATGGGGGGCGACCTGACCGCCGCGATCGCCCTCGCGCGGAAGATGGAGCAGGACGCCATCCGTTTCTACACGCAGATGATCGACGCGGTGGACGCCGAGTCCGTCGACACCGTAAAGGCGATCGTCAAGTCAGAGGAGTCTCACCTGAGAGACCTCGTCGCCTTCGCGTGGTAGACTGGTTGACTGGTTAACTAGTTAACTGGTGGACTGGTTGATTGGTGGATTGGTAACGGCGGGAAGCGCGCGGTGAGCGTTGAAGTCCATGTTTAGCGGGCGAGCTTGCTCGCCGTGTTCCCGTTCGATTTACGTAGCGTGCTCGTTGCTCTTCGTTCTCCCGATGCGCGTCGGATCCCTCTTACCAGTCAACCAATCAACCAATCAGCCACGTCGCGGGATCTTGGCGCCGACGTGCTTGAGCCACGCTTTCAGGCGGGCGTCAAGCTGCTTGACCTTGTCGGGCATCTTCGCCGCCAGGTCCGTTTTCTCGGAAAGGTCCGCTTCGAGGTCGAACAGTTCGAACGGCTTGCCCGTGTAGCGCTTGAGCAGTTTCCACTTGCCCTGGCGGATAATGCTGTACGGCACGACGCGCCCGCGATAGTGCGGGAAGTGCCAGAAGATTGCATCGCGTTTCAGCCCGCCGGTCTGCTTGAGCAGGGGGATGATGCTCTCGCCGTCGATGGGGCGGTTTGGCAGGGGCACGTCGGCGGCCTGGCAGACGGTGGGGAAGTAATCCACGGAGGTGACGGGCACCTTGCAGGTTGAGCCGGCCTTGACCACGCCGTCCCAGCGGACGATCAGCGGTTCGCGGATGCCGCCCTCGTACGGGAACCCCTTGCCCGAGCGCAGGGGCAGGTTGCTCGTCGGGCCGAGCAATCCGCCGTTGTCGCTGGTGAAGATCACGATCGTGTTGTCGGCGATCTTGAGGCCCTCCAGGGCGCCGATGATCTCGCCCAGCGCGTCGTCGACGGACTCGACCATCGCGGCGTACGTGGGGTTCTTCTGGTTGGTGGGGGGCTTGGCCTTGTACCGCTCGACGACGTCCTTCTTGGCCTGGATGGGCGTGTGGACGGCGTAATGGGCCATGTAGAGGAAGAACGGTTTGTCCTTGTGCTTCGTGATGAACTTGACCGCCTCATCGGCTTCGCGATCGGTCAGGTACTCGCCGGCCTTTCGCCCCTTGAGCGTCGGGATATCTCCCTGGCGGGGGTTCTTGTAGGGGTCGAAGTAGCTCGGCGGCTGGCCGTGGTCGCACCCGCCGATGTTGTAGTCGAACCCCTGCTTGTCGGGGTACCAGTCGTCGGCTCCGAGGTGCCATTTGCCGATATGGCACGACGTATAGCCGGCCGGCTTGAGGGCCTCGGCGATGGTGATCTCGTCCAGTTCCATCCACAGGGCGTTCTGCGGGCAGGACAGCTTCCCGCGCCCGCCGCGCGTCCAGCCGCTGACGGACGGGTTGACCTTGTTGGCGGGGATCCTCCCGCCCTGGAAGCGGGCGCGGATCCAGTCGGTAATGCCCAGACGTGCCGGGTAGCGCCCGGTCATCACCGCCGCCCGGGTGGGGGAGCAGACGGCGCAGGCAGCGTAGCCGTCGGTGAACTTCATGCCTTTGGCGGCCAGCCGGTCGATGTGCGGCGTGTCGAAGTACTTGCTCCCGTAGCAGGCCGCGTCGGTCCAGCCCATGTCGTCAACGAGGATCAGCACGACGTTGGGCTTGCGCCCGCCTTTGCCCATCGCCTTGGCCTGCGCCCACCGTGGCGCGACCATTGCCGCCGCCCCAACGCCCATCGCCTTGAGAAAACTCCGCCGACCGATAACCGCATGATCCATGTGTCTTCCTTTGTTTGGGACCGTCGTACACCCCACAGTCTAGCGTCTCATCCCGTCATTTGCTCCCCGTTTAGCATCAAACATGTTGTCCACTCCGCGTTTAGCGGTCGATCGTTAGATCGACGTTCGTCGTTCGGTCCATGCCTCGTGCACACCGGTCGTCAATCTGGAATCCAAGATCTCAAATCGCAAATCGACTCACAGATGCCACGGGTCCCGCATCGGGCGCGAGAGCATGCGGTTGGCGTCATCGTCATTGACGAATCGCTCGGCGGCCGGGTCCCACTGGAGCTTGCGGCCGAGTCGCATGGCGATGTCGCTGAGGTAGCACAGCGTGTCGGACCGGACGGCCACGTCGATCGGCGCCACCGGCGTGCCGCGGCTCTTGACGCAGTCCAGGAAGTTCTTCTGGTGGTGGTCGCTCAGGGGCAGGTGGACCTCGTTTGCGCCGATCGGCTTGTGGAGCATGGCCCTGGGGTACGCGTCGACCTTGCCCCCAAGGTGCGTCTCCTTGACGAAGACCCATCCGTCGTCGCCCTCGAACAGCACGCCGAGCTTGTTCCGCTTGCCGTCGGTGAACCGCATCGGTATCCCGTTGGCGAACGTCATCGTCACGTCCCATCCCGTCGCGCAGTCGCACAGTCCGTCTTCGGGGAACTCGCCGATCCCCTCGACCGTCACGGGCCCCGTCAGGTCCGTCCCGTTGCCCCACTGGGCCATGTCCACCGTGTGAATGCCGCACCCCGCGATGAAGCCGATCGCGTAGTCGCTGATGTGGAACCAGTGGTTGTTGACCACGCGGTTGGCGGTGTAGGGCGCCCACGGGGCCGGGCCCAGCCAGAGGTCGTAGTCCAGCGAGTCCGGCACGGGCATGGGCGGGTAGTTGCCCGACACGCGAGAGTATCGCGAGGCCACCGTGATCTTGCGAATCGCCCCGATCCGTCCGCTGCGCACCATCTCGCAGGCGAATCGCGTGTGCCGGCTGGACCGCTCCTGCGTGCCGAACTGGAACACCCTCCCGTAGCGGTCCACCGCGTCGCGCAGGGCCTGGGTGTGGTCCAGGGCGACCCCGAGCGGCTTTTCGACGTACACGTCCTTGCCCGCCCGCACGGCCAGCAGTGCTGCCAGCACGTGCCAGTGGTCCGTCGTGGCGATTGTCATCGCGTCAATGTCGTCTCGCGCGATGATCTGGCGAAGGTCCGTAAACGCCGCGCACCCGCTGGTGCGATATCGCCCGTCGACCATCTTCCGCGCCCGCTCGCGACGGTCCTGTTTGACGTCGCAGACGGCCACCACCTGGGCGTCCCGGAGTCCGAGGAAGTTGTTCAGCAGGGCCCCGCCGCGCCCGCCGACGCCGATGAAGCCCATCGTGATCCGGTTCGAGGGCGCCACCGCTCCGTCCTTGCCGATGGCTTCGGATGGCACGAACGTTGGCAAGGCGCCCATCGCGACAGCCCCGGCCGCCGCGCCCGCCGCCCGTCTCAGGAACCCCCGCCGCCCGATCTTCGTGCTGTCGGCCATTGCCCAGCCCTTTCCACGATGCGTTTCGGATGTGTTCGTGCCGCTTTCACTGCACGACCTATTGTACCGTTGGCAGTCCCCCCGTGCTACAGGATGTCCGTCATTGCCGACCCCAAGAGATACCTTGGACTCCCGGCGAAAAAAAAAGTGACATTCCTTCAGAGTTTTCTCTTGCAGAGCGGTCCGGCGTTGCTAGGTTACTGGGTGACGTCAGTTTGAGGCTCCTCGGTCAGACTCGCTCTGATCGAGTTAAGACGACGCCGGGCTCCCCTCCCCCGGCGTCGTCGCTTTTTTTGCCGCCTGCGTTCCTACGGCTTGAAGCCCGCTTTGCGGAGGATCTCGTCGGCTTGCTGTTCGAGGGACTTGTGCTGTTCGTCGAGACGGCCTTCCTCGGCGCGGACGGCGAGTTCGGCTTCGGCGGCCGCCGCCCAGGCGTACAGGTCGCTGTCGGTCAGCTTGGCGACCATCCACTTGAGGTAGCCCGTATCGCACATCGAGACCTTCGTGCCCTTGTGCTTGCCGAACGTGAGTTTTGACTGCCTCGTGATTCTCTTAGCCATCCGCGTCTGGGTCCTTTCCGTGCCAATCCTAGCGTCACGCCCAGGCGTGTTCAAGCGACCCGACGGAGTGTTGTCAGGCGGCGGGGCGAGCTTGTAGACTGGGAGGGTCGCCCAAGGGCCCTCTGCCGGGCCGCCGGGCGCAACCGAGAGGTGTGCCGTGAAGTATCTGCAACCAACCGTGCTGGCCGGGATGCTCGCGATGGCGTCGGCTGCGGCGTGGTGCGACGAGACCGACGCGATGTTCGACGCGCTGTTCGCCGAGCAGCTCAAGGCCGTCAAGGCCACGCGCGAGCACGCCGACGACCTGAAGCTGGCCGAGCAGATGCTCGTGACGGTCCGGAGCACGGATATCTCGTCAGCGCTGACGGTGCGGATCTGCGAGCAGGCCTACGCGCTGGCTGCCAAGGGGCCGACCGGTACCGAGACGGCGCTGGCGGCGATGCGTCTGCTGGCCAGGAAGGCCCCCGCCAAGCGGGCCGAGGCCAGGCAGAAGATCAACCACCTGCTCGTGCGGGCGCTCGGGGCGGCAAGGGGAGACGACAGAAAGCAGGTGGCGGCGACGCTCGTCAAGGGCTACGAGGCCGAGGGCGACAGGCTGTGCGAGGCGGGCAACTGGAAGGCCGCCGCCCAGCAGTACGAACTGGCCGGTCGCTACGCCTCGTCCGGGGCCGATCGCCAGCGGCTCGGCGGCAAGCACACGATCGCCACGGTCAACGCGCGGGTCGTTGTCGAGCTTGTCCAGTTGACCGCACGGGTCAAGTCCAACCCGCGCGACCGGTCGGCCCGCGAGCGGATCATGGTGCTTCACCTGACGTACAATGACTCGCCGGCCGAGGCGGCCAAGTGGCTGTCGGACGAGTGCTCCGAGGCGTTCCGCCGCCACATCCCGCTTGCGTCAGGGGAGTTGGCGGCATTGACATCGGCGGACTGCGCAGCGCTGGCCAAGTGGTACGGCCAACTGCTCGACCAGACCGGTCAGGTCGCCCGCGTGTCCATGATGATCCGTGTCAGGCGGTACATTCGTATGTTCCTGGCGGCCAAGGACATCGACACCTCGTCGCGCGAGAAGGCGGTCAAGGCCCTGGCCCAGATTGAGTCGGCCATCAAGCGCGCGGGGCGCGCCGACCTGCTGACCGACGAGAAACTGCCCGCCCCCCGGGGCCTCACCGTCCAACAACGCGAGCCTGACGACAAGGGCACGCCGCGCGGCGCTCGCGGCAAGGACTTGCCCCCCAGTCCGCCCCGAGCGATGCGCCTCCAGGGGCCTCGCCAGGGAGTGGTTCTCACCGCGGGCAACAGCCGCACGTTTGCCAAGGGCGTCAGCCTGCGAGAGAACGCCGGATTCGGCCGACACCACGAGTTGCTCCTGGCCGGCGGGGCCGTCCTGACCGACGAAGGCCCGTCGGTCTACGAGGCCTGCAGGCGGACCAGCCAGTTGACGATCGCGGCGATCATCACGCCGACGAACGTCACGCAGGGCGGCCCGGCGAGGATCGTCACGTTGTCCTCGACGGCGAATCACCGGAACTTCACGCTCGGGCAGGAGGGGCACCTGCTCGTCCTCCGCCTGCGGACGTCGGGCAACGGGTCCAACGGGGCCAATCACCAGCCGACGCTGTGCACGGTTCAGGCGGGCAGGCCGTACACTGTCGTGGTGACCTATGCGAAGGACATGGTGAACTGCTACGTCAACGGACGCCACGTGATGAAGACCGACAAGGTCCGGGGCGATTTCCGCAACTGGGACAGCAGGCAAAAGCTGATGTTCGGCGATGAACTTGACGTCAAGCGGTACTGGTACGGCATCATCCACAGCGTGCGGATCTACAGTCGGGCGCTGTCCGAGAGGGAGGCCGTCAGACTGTCCACCCCGCGATGAGGCACAGAGAGGGTTGGGTGAGGAACAGCGCCGGTGGGGGGGGCTCTGCACTTTCCGCACGCTTGACTTTAACCGTCCCGCCGAGGATGATGCTCCCTTTGGTTCGAGAGTACAGGAACGGACATGCTGGAGAAGGTACAGGCAGACAGGCTGAGCAAGCTCGAAGCGATTCGGGCGCTGGGTATTGACCCGTACGGGTGGCGGTACGAGACGGCCGAGGACATCGCGTCGGTGCGCCAGCGGTACGTCGACGACGCCGAAGGCCAGACCGCCGACGCGGCCGGGCGCCTCGTGCTGATCCGCGATATGGGCAAGATGATCTTCGCGACGTTCCGCGACCAGACGGGACAGATGCAGATCGCCCTCCGCAAGAACAAGATGGACGCCGGGACGTGGCAACTGGCCAAGCTGCTGGACCTTGGCGACGTGATAGCCGCCGCCGGCCCGCTGGAGCGGACGCGGACCGGCGAGATTACGATCTGGGTCGAGCGACTGACGCTGCTGAGCAAGAGCCTCAATCCCATGCCGGAGAAGTTCCACGGCCTGCAGGACATCGAGGCCCGCACGCGCCAGCGGTACCTGGACCTGATGACGAATCCCGAGTCGATGGCGCGGTTCCGCAAGCGGGTGGCCATCGTGGACCACATCCGCCGGTCGCTGAACGATCGCGGGTATCTGGAGGTCGACACGCCGGTGCTCCAGCCGGTCTACGGCGGGGCGGCGGCCAGGCCGTTCACCACGCACCACAACGCGCTGGACATGGACCTGTTCATGCGGATCAGCCCCGAACTGTACCTCAAGCGCCTGCTCGTGGGCGGGATGAACCGCGTGTACGAGTTCAGCAGGAACTTCCGCAACGAGGGCATCGACGCCAGCCACAACCCCGAGTTCACGCTGCTGGAACTCTACGAAGCCTACGCCGACTACGAAGTGATGATGGAGATCACCGAGCAGTTGATCTCGACGGCCGCGGCGCTGTTCACGCCGCAGGTCGGTCCCGAGGCCGACCGTCTGGAAGCGGAGGCCGACCGTTTGGACGCGGCGTGCGCGTCGACGGACAAGGCCGTCGCGGCGGGCAAGGTCGACGCGGACAAAGCGGCCGTCGCCAATGAGCGACGGCAGGCCGAAGCGGCCTCGCATCGCAAGACCGCCGCTGTCTATCGGCAGGCCGAGCAGATGATCGCCGACGGGCGCGTGGCCCTGCCGTTTGGCGATCTCGTGATCGACTACACCACCCCGTGGCGCCGCGCGACGTACGAGGAACTGCTCGTCGCCCACGCGGGCGTCTCGATGAGAGACCCGGCCGCCTGCCGCGAAAAGGCCCGCCAGATGGGCATCGAGGAGTCCAACAAGGACGACGCGGTGGTCATCAACGAGGTCTTCGAGGACACCGTCGAGCGGCACCTGACCCAGCCGACGTTCGTGAAGGACTACCCGGCCGAGCTATGCCCCCTGACGCGGCGCGACCCGGACGACCCGTCGATCGCCCTGCGGTTCGAGGCGTTCATCGCGAACATGGAACTGGGCAATGCATACACGGAGTTGAACGATCCGGCCGTTCAGGAAGCGAACTTCGCCTCCCAGGTCCGCGGGGAGGCCGACGGCGAGACGATGCGCGTGATGGACGAGGACTTCATCGCGGCGCTGCGTCACGGCATGCCCCCGGCGGGGGGGCTGGGCATCGGGATCGACCGTGTGATCATGCTGCTGACCGACACCAAGAGTATCCGCGACGTGATCCTTTTCCCGTTGCTTCGCCCCGAGGCGAAAGACTAGATGAGGTTGAAGGTTAGAGGTTGAAGGTTGAAGGTTAAACGACCAGCTATGCGCACCCTGCAACTTCCGGTCTTCAACCTTCAACCTTCAACCTTTAACCTGTAACTGCAATGTATAAGCTCTTCCTGTGTCTGACGTACCTGCGCCGCAAGGTCATGCCGTACTTCGCCATGCTCGCCGTGGCGCTGTGCGTGGCGATGCTCCTGATCGCCACCAGTGTCTTCGACGGGTTTCTCGCCAAGATCGAAGAGGCCGCCAAGGGCCTGTTCGGCGATATCGTCATCTCCGCGCCGGACCTCGACGGGATGATGTTCTACGACGAGTTCATCGCCGAACTCGACACCATCGAGGAGGTCGAAGCCGCCACGCCCTACATCCGGTCGTACGGCATTCTCCGCGTCAGGGACCGCGTTCAGGGCAACGAACGCCTCAGCGTGCAGGTGGTGGGCATCCGCCTGCCCCAACGGGCGGCGGTGACGGACTTCGAGCAGGGGCTGTTCGTGCAGGCCGGCCGGAGCGATCCGACGTTCGACCCGCCGCTGTCCAGGATCGTCGCACGCCTCGAAACTGAGGACGCCGACCTGCAGGCTGAGGTCGTCGAGCCCACGGAGGAGAAGGTCAGGGACCTCAAAGAGAGACTCGCGGGCGCCTCGGGCGCTGACAAGGCGGCCCTGGAGGCGCGTCTCAGCAAGGCCCAGAGGCTGCTGGGCAACCTGGGCTACGTCAAGCGCAAGCGCGACGCGGCGATCACACGCCTTCGCGCCGCGACAGCCGCCCAGGGCGAACTGCGCAAGCTCCAGCAGGATATCGACAAGATCGTCCCCAAGGGCGCCGACGAGTCCACGCTGTCGCCGGAGTTCGCCGACAAGCTGGCCGACCTGCGAGACCGCCTCCGTCAAGTCGAACGGACCTCGGACCTGCTCGGACCGAACAGTCGCGTCATCCTCGGGGAGGGCCTGCCCACGCTCAGCCGCCGAACCACCCAGGGGCGGGTATACCGCATCTTCGGCCCCGGCGACAGGATCGTGTTGTCCATCGTCCCGCTGGGCGAGCGTATCTCGACGGACTTCACGCTGGCTGACAGGGCGTTCACGATTATCGACGAGTGTAGCACGGGCGTGGTGACGGTGGACGCCGGCACGGTCTACATTCCGTTCGAAACCCTTCAGGTCCTGAACAACATGCAGGCGAGGTATCTTGCCGCCGACCCGACGAAGATCGAGATCCCCCCCCGGTGCGAGCAGATCCATATCAAGGTCGTCGATGCCCACGCGGAAGGCCAGAAACTCAAAGACGTTCGCGACCGGATCGACAAGGCGTGGACGGACTTCTGCCGCCGCAAGATCGCCGAATGCCGCGCCCGGGGCGAGAGGTTCCCATTCCCGGGATGGTCCCAGATCGGCTGTCGGACCTGGCGCGAGCAGCAGGCGGCCATGATCGCGCCCATCGCCTCCCAGCGCACGCTGGTGATCATCATGTTCGGGCTGATCTCGCTGGTCTCGATCGTGCTGATTTTCGTGATCTTCTACACGATCGTGGTCCAGCACACACGTGACATCGGGGTGATCAAGAGCCTCGGCGGCTCGGGCGGCGGGGTGGCGGCGATCTTCCTGGGCTACGGGGCCGTCATCGGGGCCATCGGTTCGGTCGCCGGCGTGATCGCGGGGGCCTACTTCGTCCACTACATCAACCCGATCCACGACTGGGTGGGCGAGACGTTCGGCTTCCGCGTCTGGACGGCAGAGACGTTCATGTTCAAGACGATCCCTAACACCGTCGACGTGGGCTCGACGGTCGTGATTGTCCTGTGGGCTATCGTGGGCGGGCTGATCGGTGCGATGATTCCGGCGATTCGTGCGGCGAGGATGCAGCCGGTGGAGGCCCTTCGCTATGAGTAAGTCCGAGCGGAACAACACCGCCGTCTGGGCGAAGAACGTCGCCAAGTCGTACAAGCTCGGCCGCGTCACGCTGGACGTGCTCAAGGGCGTCAGCTTCCGCGCCAGCCAGGGCGAGTTCGTTGCGATTACCGGCGCGTCGGGCAGCGGCAAGAGCACACTGCTGCACCTGCTCGGCCTGCTCGATGTGCCCGACGCCGGACAGATCATGCTCGAGGGCATCGACGCGGCGAGCCTGTCGGCCGGCCGGCGAAACCGCATGAGGTGTCGCGACATCGGCTTCGTCTTCCAGTTCTACCACCTGCTGGCCGACCTGAACGTCCTGGAGAACGTGCTGATTTCCGCCAAGGTCGACATGCCTCTGGTCCAGTGGTTCTCGCGTCGCGCCGCGGCCCGCAAACGGGCCCGCGAGCTGCTCGGCGAACTGGGCCTGGGCCAGCGACTGAAGCACAAGCCCAAGGAACTCTCCGGCGGCGAGAGGCAGCGGGTGGCGATCGCGCGGGCGCTGATGAACGGCCCGCAGCTCCTGCTGGCCGACGAGCCGACGGGCAACCTCGACTCCAAAACCGGGGCGAAGATCATGAAACTCCTTCGCCGCTACAACGCCGACCACGACCAGACGATCGTGATGGTCACGCACGACAGCGCCCTGGCCGCCGAGGCCGACCGTTACGTGGTCCTGCGCGACGGGCAGGTGGTCGGGGGCGAACGGGAGAAAGCGTGATGGTCCGTCACGAGCCGTCACCGCTGGGGCTGATCGCCGGCTCGGGGCGCCTGCCGTTCCTGGTCGCCGCCGGGATGCGCGCCACCGGGCGGCGCGTGGTCGTCGCGGGCCTGGCCGACCTGGCCTCGCGCCGGATGAAGGACCAGGCCGACGAGTTCAAGTGGGTCTCGATCGTCCGTCTCGGCGCGTGGTTCAAGTACTTTCGACGCATGGGCGTCCGCGAAGCGGTCATGATCGGCGGCGTGCGGAAGAAAGAGATCTTCTCGCCCATGCGTCTTGTGCGGTATATTCCGGATCTGATGACCGTCCGCATGTGGTACTCCACCCTGCGGGGCGACAAGAGAGACAACAAGGTCCTGCTCGCGGTGGCCGACGTGTTCAGGCGGGAAGGCATAGAACTGGTATCGAGCGTGAAATACTGCAAGGAACACCTCGCCGACGAAGGGCTGATGACCCACACCCCTGTCCCCCGCGGCGCCGAGGGCGACGTGGAGTTCGGCTGGCGCATCGCCCGGGCCAGCGCCGACCTCGACATCGGCCAATCCATCGCCGTCAAGGAACGCGACATCATCGCCGTCGAGGCGATGGAGGGCACTGACGCGATGATCCGCCGGACCGGGCGCGTCTGCCGCGTCGGCGGATGGACCATGGTCAAGGTCGCCCGACCCAAGCAGGACATGCGCTTCGACGTGCCTACCGTCGGACCCTCGACGCTGAGAAACCTTAAGGACGCCAAGTGCATCTGCCTCGTTGTCGAAGCCGGGCGCACCCTCATCGTCGACAAGCCCGCCACGCTCGCCCTGGCCGACCGACTCAAGATCGCCGTCGTCGGCAAGCGTCCGGCGGCGGACGAAGCCGACCCCGGCGCGGAATGATTCCATTGCGGATTTCGGATTGCGGGATGCGGATTCTGCGCGGGGGCGCACTTCACTGATATGCGGGCGACCTGTGCGGGAGACCAGTCCAACGCCCACGGGTTCCACCCGTGGGGTATCCGCGGATACCGACGGCGTGCGATATGTCAGACTTCCGCCCGCGTTTGCGTATGGGACGGGTTCTTGGTTGCAGAGACCCCCCAGGCGGCCCCTGGGGGCGTTACCCCGGCGCGGAACGGTTTCATTGCGGTGTGCGGGTCTTGCGCGACGGGCGGGACCTACTTGGGCGTGTCGTCGGTGTCTTTGGCGCGGATGGCGGCGGCAAGGACGATGTGCTGGAGGTGACCGAGGTCCATCGCGTCGAGGGCCTCGTCGCTGAAGTCCATTTCGAAACTGCAGTCCAGGCCCCTGAGAACCCGCACCAGTTCGGCGCGGTCCATCGTGACGATGCTGCTAGCCAGTACTTCAGCTTGTCTGGCGGTCATGATCCATCTCTCCGAGCCGAGTGCAACCCGTTGTGCGCTCACGCTCTTACGACCTTATCGGCCCGATCGGCCGACAGCTTTACCTCGCCGTGGACTTCGCGGTCCAATGAAACGGGCCCCGAGGGGTCATGCGCGATCCATCGGGGCCCGGTCCTTCTCCGTCTTGCGTGTTCGTCCTATGCGTTTCTGCGTCTCCTGGCCAGCAGCCCCGCGGCGCCCATCGCCAGCATCGCCAGCGTGCCCGGCTCGGGGATCGTGCCGATGGCGTAGTGCTCGGCGATCGTTGTCTCGGACAACGCCGAGCCGTACAGGGCTACTTCGTCGATCAGGCCGTCGAAATAGCGGATGCCGTTAGTCGGGCTCAAGCGCCCGATCGTCGCCTTGAAGTCGTAGTTGATGTCGTTGTTGACGCCCGTGGTGGTCTTGTCCAACTCGCCGTTGATGTACAGCTTGATCGACGTGCCCTCCTTGACGGCCGCGAGGTGATACCACTCGCCGGCCTGAAGGACCGTGTCGGAGTACGCGTTCCACCCGCCGCTGCTGCCGGACGGCGAGCGGTGGAGATAGCGGATCGTCCCGTTGGATCGGAGTTCCAGCAGAACCCCATGGTTATTGCTCGACACGCTTGTCAGCGCGACGATGTCACCCTCGGCGATCGTGTCCGGCCTGCACCAGGCCTCGACGGTGTAGTCGGCGAACTGGCCGCTGGTGTTGGCGAACGCGTTGACGACCTCGACCCAGTCGTTGTTGCCGTCGAGATTGGCGGCGTTGTTGGCCGACTCCGTGATCGCAGCGCCCTGCTCCCGCCCGTTGCCCTCGTGATACGTCCCGTCATGCCCGCCGATCTCGTCCACTGCCGTGGGCGTCGTGGTGTGGTTGACCTCTTCCAGGCGCCAGTAGGCCGCCGGCGAGGCGGCGAGAACCGCGGCCTTGTAGCTGGGCCCGTCCTGGAGGTCTCCGGGCGCCACGCCGTTGTACAACTGGCGGATCTTGTAGGCGCTCAGCCCGTCGTTCCAGATCGCCACGTCGTCGATCTTGGCCGGCACGTACGTCGTCCCGTGCCGCGCGATCGACACCGGGCGCGCATTGGTGATGCTCGCCGTCAGCGTGTCGGCCTGACTCCCCGCCAACTCGCCGTCGGCGTAGAAGCGGACCACGCCGTTGTTCTGCACGCCAAGGACGTGATGCCACTGGCCGTCGAGTCCCCAGTTGGTCACGCCCGTGGACTTGACCGACTTGTTGCCGCTGTCGCGCACGTAAAAGCCGAGCGCGTCGGTGTTTGTCCAGCCCAGACCCCACGACGGAGTGATGCTGCTGTAGCCGTACTTGGCCACGATCGTCCGGAACCACGCGCCGGCCGCGTACGTCGTGTTGACCCAGGCCGAGACGGCGAACGGAGCGTCCAGGTTCAGGCTCGCACTGTGCGGGATATCGACGTACTGATTCGACCCGTTGAAGCTCAGCGCCTCGTTGAACTTGCCCGCCACGGAGGTCGGCGAGTTGTGGATCGTGCCATCGTTGACCCCTGCAACAACGTCTTCCAGCGTACTGCCGCTGATGTCCGCGGCGTCGAACGTCCAGTGGCTTACCAGGTCCGCCCGGACCGCCCCGGTGCACACCAGAGCGACAGCCAGCACGGCCAGCATCTTTGCATGTGTCATTTCAACTCTCCTCTTGAGTACGTATGAACGTGTCTCCATTTCGCTTCATTCCTCGGATCGTCCTGAACAGGTCCGGCGCGGCCGTTTACGGCGCATGCATCCCTTCAGCGGAAAACGAACAGGCTCACTGATGCAAGTCCATCCACGTTCCCGGCCCAAGAACACATCTTGCAACTCCGATTCAAACTCCAAAATTAACACGCGAAAGCGGGGATTGTCACAATCCTGTTCGGCACTCGTATTGCAGTGACGTTTGAAGGGTGATTTCGGGCGGA
>CAZVEV010000086.1:0-3313 GCA_964625865.1 uncultured Planctomycetaceae bacterium
CCTCGCCCCCGGGGTTGGTTCGGTCTTGGGGGGCGCCCCCCCACGGCACCCATGCGCCGGATCCCCTCGTCCCCGGCCAGACCCCCTTAGAAGCCCTCAGAAGGCGGCCTGAGCGACGATCGGCGTCTGGAGGTCCCAGGGGGCGTTTTCGTCGTCCGAGGGCGGCCTGGGGGTGTTTACGGGGCTTGGCCGAGGTGAGGCCGGAGGCCCCGTCCCGGCGGCCGGAGGCCCCAACCGGCACCGTCCGCGGAGCGGCTAACTGCCCCGCTTGAACGTGACCTGGCCCAATGTGTTGGCCTGAAGGTTCTCGACGGATATCCGCAGGGCGTCCTGGGCGGCGTCAACCCTGATGACAGTCGCCGCCGCGAGAGTCGGCCCGCCGCCGGTGATCTGATACACCGGCCAGTCGTCGGACGGTTTCTGGATACGCCACCGGTGCGTGTGTCCGCTGATGACGGCGCGACAACCCGCGTCGGCCAGCAGCCTGAGCCATTCGGCCTGGCCCTGTCCGGAGTAATACGCATAGCCCTTCAGCGTCTGCCCGTCATTGTGGCCCTTGAGTCCGCGGAGCGGGATGTGGCAGGCGGCGATCAGGAACGGCGCCGACCTGATCTCCGGGCGCTTCAGTGCCGCCATCAGCCACGCCTTCTGCGCCCGGCGGTAGTCCTCGTAGTCGGCCAGCCCGGCGAACACCGGGTGCCTGTCCGGCTTGTCTTCTCCGGTATCCAGGCCGATCACCGCCACCGGGCCGTGTCGCAACGCAAAGCAGTAGCGCCCGGCAAGCCGACAACTGCGATTGAGCTGCTGCGGCTCGTCACGGTCCATCGGCCAGGCGGGCATCGCCTTGACGATCGCCCCGGCATGACGGCCGCGGACGTCATGGTTGCCCGGAACCAGGAGCAGCGGCCGCGAGGCGGCCCATCCGCCGGCCGCGAGCGTCTTGGCACGCGTGCCGGGACAGAGGCAGATCCGCGCCAGTTGCTCCTCGCTGTTGAAGGCATCGCACAGGTCGCCGTCCCACAGATGGTAATCCGGCTTGATCGCATTGACCCGCTCGATCAGTGCATCGAGAACGACCGCCTTGTCGTGCGTGTCGTTGACCACGGTCATGGAGAACGTCTCGGCGTCGGCATCGGGCAGGTTGACGCTGAAGACGTTGCTGCGGATCGGCGGTCCCGGGGTTATCCGGTAGGCGTTGCGGTAGGTCAGCTTCCGCGCGACGATGCGGTAGAATATCCGCTTCTTCTCGATCCCGTCGATGCGAACGGCCGTGAAGCGGTCGTCCAGTTCGACAAGGCCGTGGTGGGACGGCTTGGCCTTGAACCCCAGGTTGCGGTCGTAGCCCCACTCGACCATGCAGTCGGCCAGACCGCCGGTCTCCCACGAAATCGCGACCGAATCGGGCAGGGGCGTCTGGACGACCGGCGGGCTTGCGAAGGCGAATCGGGCCGGTTCGTCGGCCGATCGCGCTTCACGGCACAATGCCGAAACCGCACCGAGGGCAACGCCTGACCGAATGAAGTTGCGGCGATCCATGGTCTGTATCCTTTCAGTCTCTCACGCGCTTGGCCTGTCCAAGGGCGTACAGATGTCCGGCCGTTCGGAGGTAGATCGTGTTATCGGCGATCGCGGGGGTGGCGTGGATCTTCTCCTTGAACGCGTTGCGGGCCAGGACGTTCAGCTTGTCAGCCGCCTGGATGATCGTGACGACGCCCTTGGCCGAGGCGGTGACGATCTTGTCGCCCGCGACGATAGGTGAGGCAACGTAGTGTCCCGATGCACCGATCCGCTGCCTGAACAGTTCCTTGCCCGTGGCGGCGGTCAGGCACGTCAGTATGCCGCCGTCCTGGAGGAGGTAGAGCTTGCGGTCGTGGTACAGCAGCGAGGGCGTCTCGGGAATGCTCTTCTGTATCTCCCAGGCGATGTGCGACGTGCGGGCGTCCCTGGTCGCGCCGGGGCGAACGGCGAGAAGGCACGGACGACTTTGGGCAGTGAAGCCCGTCATGATCCGAAACCACTCGGCCTCGCTGATGATCTTGTTCTTGTCCTTGTCGAACCATCGCATCAGGGCGTCCATGTCGCTGATCGGCAGGCCGTAGCCCGGATTGCCCGGGTCCAACTCGAGGCGCAACGGGATCCTGAAGCCCTTGGTCATCTCATCGCGCTGGATCTGGTTGTCCTTGTTGCGGTCAAATCGCTCGACGGTGACCTTCCAGGTCTTGGCGACGTCGCGTGTCTTTTCCCCGCGCCCACCGACGGCGGCGGCACTGACGAACAGCAGCCCATCGCCCGATACCGGCGTGCCGATGGTCTCCTCCGAAAATCCGCCGGCCCACCAGATCTCCTCGCCGGTCGACGGGTTGTACGACGTCAGGCGCTTGTACCCCAGGACGATAAGCTCCTCGGCCTTGTCGTGGCGCCAGATCATGGGCGTTGACCAGCCGGCGCGACACATCACTCGCGATTGGGTCCACACCGTCTTGCCCGTCTCGCGGCTGACGGCGAGCACGCGAGACTTGCCCCCGTTGTCGTCAAGGACCATGATCACGTTGTCCCCGTGCAGTATCGGCGAGGTCGACATGCCGAAGTGGTTCCTCGGCGCGGGCCACTTGCACTCCCAGACGTTCTTGCCCGTGTGGTCGTAGCAGATCAGCCCGTAGGTTGCGAAATAGGCATAGACGTGCTTCGCGTCCGCGGCCGGCGTGGGGGCGGCCGGCGTGGTCATCGAATGACGCCGCGCCTTCCTGGCGCCGGGGACGACCTGGCTCCACAGAATCGCCCCGTCCGTACGGTCGATACACACCGTCGCCAGCTTCCGCTCGGTCTTGGGGTCGTACGTCGTCAGGAAGACGCGGCTGCCCCAAATCACCGGCGAGGACTGCCCGGCGCCGATAGCGGTCTTCCACAGCACGTTCGATGTCGGACCGAAGGTGACGGGAATGCGGGCCTCGGCCGCCGTGCCGTTTCCGTTGGGGCCGCGGAATCGGTTCCAGTTGAGTTTCTTGTCCTGACCTTGCGTTATCGCACTGAATGAAAGAAGCACGGCCGCACAGACCGCGGCGACGGTCCTGGGGGCGTTCCGATGGTCACAACTCATTGACTGTCCTCGTAACACGCCACTTACACGCAACGTCACTTGCACGCAACGTCACTTGCACGCAACGTCACCTACATGCAACGGTCGTTGCGTCACCACGGGGCTTGTCCCCGTGGAACGATGATTCGTCACTAGCCCCGACGTTACACACCCCTCCTTCCCGCCCCCCCCCACCCGGCGGGGAAGAGGAAAGGGCGGGAGATAGAGAAGTGCCAA
>CAZVEV010000086.1:3323-19660 GCA_964625865.1 uncultured Planctomycetaceae bacterium
CACACCCCTCCTCCCCCCCCGCCGACGGGGGGCGGGAAGGAGGAAGGGGAGGTGCTTAGCTAGTGACGAATCAGTGCTCCACCGGGACAAGCCCGGTGGTGGCATCTGGTTCCGCACGCGGTACTTCTTCGGAGCGTCGTCCTCTTCGCTCGTCCGATGCCTCTTCAGTCCGCCCGCAGGACGAAGTTCTTCATGTCGGCTCGTGGGATCTTCCGCAGCAGCTCGTGGATGGGCTCGAAGGTCTTGATGATCTTCCGGTAGTCCGCGTCGTCGGTGGTCTTGAAGATCGCCTTGCCGCATTTCTCCGTTCCGCCGGCGGCCTTGGCCAGCGGGGCCAGCAGGAAGTCGTTGTTCTGCGGATTCTCGAACCGCGTGTAGAACGTGCGGGGGAGCTTGCCCTTGTGGCACGAGGCGCATCGCCGCTTGGCGACCTCGGCCAGCGTGGCGTCGAGCTTGGGCGGATACATGCGCCTCGAGCCGATACGCGCTTTGTGATTCGACGACGCCGTGCCGTAATACGGGACGTTCAAATCGATCCAGAGGTACACGCGCTTCCGGTCGGCGGCCGGGACGTCAACTTGCGCCTTGCCCTTCTTGTCCGGATGGCCCGTCTGGATGATCTTGGCCAGCTTGCTCGCCGGGCTTCCCCAGCGGTACGGGGCGATCTCGTGCGTGTTGTGCCCCGCGCCGTTGATCGACCATATCCACTCGGTATACGGGCTCATGCCGCGGACACTGTCGAACTTGGGGCCTCTCGGCGTACCGTGGATGTGCCACTTCCACATGCCCATCGTCCCGGTTCGCGCCAGCACGTCGTACGAGACGTTGAAGAAGTCGGTCTTGTCGCCGCTGAGGTCGACCTTGCCGTCCTGCTTGCGCTCGTTGTGGCACTTGATGCAGTGCTTATCGAGAACCGGCTGGACGACCTTGGCATAGCTGAAGCCCTCCACGCCCCACGCCGGGACGATGAGCTTCTGCGGCGCGGTACGGATGCGCTTGGCTTTCACTAAGCGCGGGGCGACCGAGTTGCGGTCCGCGTGACAGCCGACGCAGCCCTGCACTTCGCCGGGCATGAAGTGAGTAAACGACCTCATGCGCTGAACCGCCCGCCCCTCGGCGTCGAGGGCCATGAAGTAGATCGGCACTTCGGAGGGCACCTGGAACGCCGCCTTGCCGTCTTTGTCGACGTTGGCGAACCCCCAGACCTTCTTGGCCGCGTACGTCGCGCCGCACGAGACCAGCGGGAACTGGAATCCGAACGCGGCGATCTTCCGCTTTCTGCCCGTGTACGGGTCGAAGTTGTCCTGGGGCGTGTGCGTGCTTTTCTCGAGTTCCTGGACGACGGCGATCTGTTTGATCTCGCCGCGTTTGACGTGCGGTTCGAGCCCGTTGTAGACGTCCTGCATGAAGACGCTGGCCCAGTGGCCCGTGACGCTGCCGTCTTCGGGCAGGTCGACGTTGCGGTTCATCGGTGTCCCGACGATAAGCGGCGGGGTTTTGGTGGCCACGAGCGGCTGGGGCGAGTAGAAGCCCATCTTGTCGTTCGGCTTGACCAGCGGCACGATCGTACCCTCGAAATCGCGCAGCTCGATCAGTCCGCCCTTCGAGACGAGATACTTATCCCCGCCGATCGGCATGGGCTTCTCGTAGGGCCCGCGAATCCCATTGCCGTACACCCCCGACCCGCGGAACGGGTCGACCTCGGGCGTCAGGTTCGTCATCGCATCGAGATTGTTCGATCCCCTCGTCGGGTCGATGATCACGATCGCGCCGCGACACGATCCGTTGTGGTTGGTCGCCGTCGCGATGAACTTCTTGGTCTCCGGAATCGGCTGGGCGTCCATGAACGTCCCCGGCGCGATCACGCGATTGCCATACAACCCCGCCAGCCCCGTCCCGTCGGGGTTCATCGTCCAGAGGCTCTGGATGGGGCACGCGGCCCGGTCGACATATTCCCATCGCGTGTAGACGATGCGGCCGTCGTTTGAGACCGACGGCGTGAAGTCCATCAGGTAGTTGGCTGACAAGCGCTTTTGCTTCTTGCCGTCGCGGTCCATGCGGTAGACCACGGGCGAGGTGACGACGTAGCAGTACGCGTAGGCCGGCTTGCGATCGGAGATGAACGCGATCCCGCCATCGGGCAGCCAGCACGGGTCGAGATTGTTGCTCTTGTCGCTGGTCAGTTGCGTCAGGCCAGTCCCGTCGACGTTGATCCGGTAGATCTGGTAGTTGTTCTTCGGGATGTCACGGGGGATGTCATAGGCGTGGGCGATCGGCCTGCACCGGACCATGCCGCCGCGCTTCAACGCGAAGACGATTTCCTTGCCGTCGTACGACAGGTCCGCCGTCGTGATCATGCCTTCCTTCGCGTCGTAGATGCACTTGAGCTTGCCGCCCTCGGCGTCCGGGGAGTAGATGTACAACCCGCCGCCGGGGATGTAGCCCTCGACGTGATACACGTAGACGTGCGAGATGTTCAGCGGGTGGCGCTTGACCAGCAGGATGTCCTTGAAACCGAGCTTCCCGTCGATCAGGTCCTTCCGCAGCGCCTTGGCCTCGGCCGTCACGGCGGCGGGGGGCTTGTGTCTCCCAGCCGGGGGCTTCCGTCTCGCTCGTGTCGGCTTCAACGCCGCCAACTGCTTGTCCGTCACCGGCGTGGCGTACACGCCGATTTCCGAGGCGCCGGGATTCGGCGAGTTCGGATGCGACGAGAGAAACTTGATGTGGATCTTCGTGACCTTGGCGGGGGGGAAGTTGATCGCCTGGGGCCCGGCCCGGTGGGCCAGGGCGCCCTTGACGGCCGGGCTCTTGGCGTCGTTCAGGTAGATCTCGTAGTCCTTGAAGTTCTCCATGTGTTGCCCGGTAACACGGCTCCAGTAAACGATCTGCGCCGCGGTGACGGGCTTGGCCCACTCGAGTGTGAAGTGCCCCGTCCGGGTCCCCTTGACCGCCCAGTCGCTGTCGTCCGCCGACGGAATGACGCCGTTTATGGCGTTTTGGGCCCGATACCGTCCGCTGAACTGGCTGCTGGCCGAGACCTTCGCCTTGGGTGCCAGGTTCGGGGGCAAGGCATCGGCGGCGAACACGTCGGTCGAGATGGCTGCAAGCAGGACGACAATCAACAGCGACGAGTACGTAGCGGCACGATTTCGCATCATGGTCTCCTTGGTGGTGAACATAGGTCGGATGGATAGCTGATCAGGACACAATGATACGGTATCTGACCGCATGTGGGCAAGCGGCTCGGCCCCGGAGATGGCCGTTACGGCGCGTCACCGCTTGCCGGCAGCGTAGACAGCGAGGTTGCGCATGATCCTGGCGGCCGAGCCCGCGCTGGACGCACTGCCCGCCGAATAGCCCAAGACGCCGAACGACGGACAGCCCACCAGGGCGCCCGTTACGTCATGGCGGCTGAAGATCACGCCGGGACGCTCATTGACGAAGACGGCCTTGAGCAGCGGTGTGCGGACACCCGCGGTGTCCAGCAGGGCCTTTCGGCTCCACGTGATGCGCGTGATCTTCAGGTCCAATGCTTTGATGTCAAACAGCGGCGCCGAGGCGGGCAGCGTCCGGAGGCTCTCGTCCGGGTACATCGTCGAGAGGATCTTCTTGACCGACGTCGAGACGCCGGTGGAACCGCTGCCCCGCGCGTCCCCACCGGCGGCGTCGATGAACAGCGTCCCACCGGCGGCCACAAACGCCTTGATCTCGCGGACCTGACGCTCGTCGAGGGCGATCGGCCCGGTGTCGGTCATCACGGCCAGGTGAGGCTTGACGCGCGCCAGCGCGTCCGTGCCGGCCGGCGGGGCAACATCGACACGGATCTGGTGGTCACGGGCCATCAACCGGGCGAAACGCGTCAAGGCCAGTGGCTCGGGATCGTAGTTGCCCTTGTGCCTGATGCGCATCAGCTTGACCGTCGCCTTGGGCGAGTACTTCGGCACGTGAGGCCAGAGCGTCGTACCGCGCTTCCGCACGCCCTTGCCCTTGTCCGTGACGTACAGGAAGACACTGGCCGCCGCCTCGAACGCCTGACGTCCCGTGGCGCCGCGCTGGAGTTGCCATCTCAGCGACAGGTCCTCGTCAACGTGGATCGCCAGCGGTCTGACGCCGTTGCTGATGACCTGGAACACCGACCGGTTCGCGAGCTTGGGATTGACCTTGTACAGGTCGTGGTCGGGCGGACAGACCGTCAGCTTTCGCCCCGGGAACATCTTGGCGTACGCCCCGATCATGCCCTCCTTGAACGCCCCGCCGCGACACTCGGTGACGCTGAGAATCGTTCCCCCCTGGTGTACGAATGTCCGCAGCCGGTTGATCTCCGCGTCGGTGAACTTCGGCGCCTTGGCGCCGGAGATGTAGAGAATCGGCGCATCTTGCCACTCGCCTGCCGGGGCGCGGAAGCTGACGGTCTGCCAGTGCACCGGATCTTCGTACCTCGGGCGCATCCACCGCGTCAGGTTCGCCAGGTCGCGCGGGCGGTTGTTCCAGTCGCCGGTGAACTCGAGCTTGTTGAATGCCACCGGCTGTCGCCCGCGGACGAGGAACAGTATCGAGTAGGCCGTCCCCGCCACCGACCAGTCGGCCGGGCCCTTGCCACGAGCCATCGCCCATCGCCCGTTCTTGTCCTGCCGCGCCAGCAGGCACCGGGCGCCAAGCTTGTACCAGTCGTGCGTGCCGAAGTACTTGTACCCCGCCGCCAGTCCCACGCGCTCGACGCCGTAGAGGTAGTAAGGCATCAGCCCGCCGTTCCAGATGTCCGCCGGGGCCTTGCCGATCAGCGTGTTGTAGAAGTTCCGGTCGAACCAGGCGAGGCCCTTGGCCAGGGCGTTCTGGAAGGCCGGGTTCACCGTCGAACGCCCGCAGCGGATGAAGCTGCTGGCAAAGAGGTTGTCGAACGATACGAACAGGCTCGCGACGCCCGCGGTGGACATCGAACCGGTCGAGCCGCCTCGCTTGTACTGGTAGCCCCATCCCCCGTCGGGCATCTGCCCGCTGATCCAGTACCGCGCGGTAAGGTCCCAGAACTGTCGGGGCACTTCCCCGCCGCCCTGGGCGAGGCACCACACGCCCAGCACGCCGTACTGCGACGTCGAGTTGTGGTAGGCCTTGCGGTCCGTCGTGTCGTAGTGCCACCCCCCCGTCTTCACGTTGACCGACCTGAGCAGCGCCGCCGCGTCGGCGCGGAGGTACTGCTTGTACATCCCCCGCCGCTGGTGCTCGGCGGCCAGCCACGCGTAGCACCGCAGGCCGAGCGTGTAGATCTTGTGCGACTTGGCTTTCTTCAGCCACGCCAGGGCTTTGACCATTCGTGGCTCGTCCACGCTCACGCCGCTTTCGAGCAGGGCGTAGACGGCGATCGACGTCGCGCCGGCCGGGTAGTGGTGTTTCCCGTTGCTCAGCGTCGGCCAGTTGCCCCCCTTGCCCTGCTGCGACCACAGCCACGCCACACCGCGTTCGATGGCGTCCTCGATGAGTTGGTCGTCCCAAGGCCCCGCTGCCGTCAGCGGCGCCGCCGACAGATCCGCCTCGCAGCAGGACAGCAAGACGATGGCGAGCAGAGCGAGGAGACGCGTACCGACGGGAGGCTTGGGGGGAACAGGGCCATTGTCTACCACGTGTATTCTCCTGATCGTCCGGGGTCGCCGTATCGGTCGCCGTTCCCGCCCGAGAAAAGGCCACGCCCTGCGTTGCAGGTCGGAGCCCATCTGCCGCGATGGTATGCCCTCGTCCTCGGCAACGTCAAGTGCCCACGCGCCAGGGCGCGAAATCACGTCTCGCAGTCCGCTCACTCGGCCTCGCGTTTGCGCATGAAGCAGCGCCAGGCGGCGTAGGTTTCGTCCGTGCCGTTGCGGAAGCTGTTCGCTTCCAGCAGCAGGACCTCGAAGCGGTCCTCGACGGCGGCGGTGATCTGGCGGGCCGAGACCTGCGGCGGGCCCATCTCTCGCGGCGGCGTGTCGGTCGAGCCGATCAGGCTCAGCCACAGGCCGCCGGGGGTCAGCAGGTCGGCGACTTTCCGGGCGAAGGCATCCCGCTCGGCGCCGGCCTCGACGGAGTGGAAACACCCGCGGTCGAAGGCCCACCCAAACGGTCCGCCGCCGACGGGGTCGTCGAGGAAGTCGACCGCTTCGAACGAGCAGTCAACTCCGGCGTCGGCGGCCTTGGCGCGGGCCTGGGCGACGGCGAGGGGTGAGAAGTCGACCCCGACGGCGTCGAAGCCCTGCTGCGCCAGCCAGATCACGTTCGTGCCCGTCCCGCACCCGATGTCGATTACCTTGCACGGTGCAATGCCGAACGTCTCGATGGCCCACGGCAGGTGCTCGGTCGGCGTGGGGCGGTCCCACGGGGCGTCCCCGCCACGATACCGCTCGTCCCATTCGTCCTTGTTCATCGCGGGCATCCTTTCGCGCCGGTCGCCGCTTGCTTGTCCCGAGCACGGCCGAGGGGCGGCTTCGCACAACGCTACTTCGGCTGGCTGACGACCGGCCAGGTGTCGGTGCGGAAGGGGCTCGCGGGCAGGCCGGCGGTGTTGGTCAGGTTGCAGGTGGGCAGGTTCGCCCAGGCGTAGCGGACGGCGAGGGGCTTGGCCACGCTTGCGGCGCGGACGAGAACCGTCTTGCCGTCGATCACCGCCTCGGCGGGGACGAACGTCCGGTCGGCGCCGGCGATCGTAAAACCGGTCAACTGCCCGCCGCCCCTGGCGACCAGGCCGCCCGCGACGTGCGTGAAGTTCAGGCGAATCGCACCGCGGTCGACCTTCATCGACGCGACCATCGGCCCGGAGTACGTCAGGTCGCGCCCGTACGCCACCGCCAGCGCCGCCAACGCCAGCCGCTTGCCCACCGCCTGCTTGTTCTTCGGGTGGATGTTCTTCGCGTCGCCGACGTCTATCGTGACGGCCATCCCGGTCTTCGGGACGGCAAGGCTCTTGAGGAAGCTCTCGCGAATGACGGGCCACCCGTCGCCGCTGCCTCCGGAGAAGTTGGGCAGTTGGACGAAGAAGAACGGGAAGTCCTGCGGCTTGGCTGACCCGGTTGCCTTGCCCCAGCGACCGCGCCAGTCGGCGATCAGGCCGGGCAGCAGTTCGCGATAGCCCCACGCGTTGGTCCGCGTGTTCCGCTCGCCCTGGTACCAGATGGCCCCGCGGATAGCGTAGGGGACCAGCGGGGCGATCATCCCGTTGTACAGGGCGGCCGGGCCGTTTTGGTTCTTCGCCGGCGAGGGCGCCATTCGCGGTCTGCGGGGCGGTCGCCCCTTGGCCGTGCCGGCCTTGCGGGCGGCTTTGTACTTCTCGAGCGCCTCGGTGTACTTCGTCATCGCTCGGTCGAATCGCTTTTTCGCCGCCGCGGCGTCGTACTTGCCTGCGATAGCCTGGAAGCCCTCGACCATCTCGCGCCCGGTCCGCGTGGCACGCAGGGCCTCGATCGACGTCCAGGCCTCGATGCACGTGCCCCCCCAACTCGAGTTGATCAGGCCGATGGGCACGTCGAGCGTCTTGTGGAGGTGTCGGGCGAAGAAGAACCCCGTCGCGGTGAAGCGTGAGACCGTCTTGGGCGAGCAGGTCTGCCACTGGCCCTTGCAGTCGGCCTGTACCGTATCGCCGGAAGCGTTGGACGCGACCTTGAAGTGGCGGATGGCGGGCAGCGTCGCCGCGGCGATCTCGTCGGCGGCGTTGATGACCCCGCCGACGTTCATCGCCATGTTCGATTGGCCCGAGCACAGCCACACGTCGCCGACCAGGATGTTGGCGATCTCCAGCTTCCGATGATTCATCGTGACGGGCGTAGCGGGGCTGACCTTCGGCCCGGACTGCCTCTTGAGAAGAGATCCGGCGACGAGCGTGCGGCCCTTGGCCGAGGCGGTCAGGGCGTCGAGTTTGACCATCCACTTGCCGTCGGCCCCCGCGGTGGCCGTCTTGGACTGGCCCGCGAAGGTGACGGTAATCTTCGTGCCCTTGTCGGCCCAGCCCCAGATCGGCACGCCCATACCGCGCTGCAGGACCATTCCGTCGGCGAAGATCCCCGCAAGGCGCAGCTCGGCGGAGGCTGGCAGCGTGAGGAGCAGTACGACAGTGAGAACTGTGGCGATGCGACGTGTCATGGTGGCGTCCTTTCGGTGTATCTCGTGGAACTACTTGCTCTTGAACTTCCCGAACGTGCCGGGGACCCCCGCGAGGTGCTTGGCCAGCAGGGCCTTCATCTCGGCGAGTTTGGCCTTGTGTTTCGGGTCTTTGGCGAGATTCGTCTGCTCGCCGGGGTCGGTCTGCAGGTCGAACAATTGGTCCGCGTCGTAGTAGACCTTGCGGTAGCGTTTGATGGCGTTGGACCGTTCGGTCGCCTGTCCGCCTGGGAAGCCCATGTGCGACAGCGGGGCGTCGGGGTCGATCTCGAAGTCCTTGTCCTCACGGGCCATCTTCGAGGCCTTGTAGCGCTCGCACATCTTGACGCGCTGGGCCCGCGTCAGTTGCCTGCTGGGCGGAATGCGAAACGCCACGTACTTCCAGCGGTCGGTCACCACCGCCCGTGTGTAGCCGATCTCGCAGTAGACCGAGTCGCGTACGGCGGGTTTTCGCCCGGCCAGCACGGGCGTGAGGTCGCGGCCGTCCAGGACCATGTCCTTGGGCGCCTCGACGCCGCAGGCGGACAGGATCGTCGGGGCGAAATCGATATTCGCCGTCAGGGCCTCGGTGGCGCCGCGTTTGACCCGCCCGGGCCAGCGGACAAACGCGGGCGTCCGCACGCCGCCCTCGTAGCAACTGCCCTTGCCCCCCTCCGTGCCGTGATCGTTGAAGTAGATCACCAGCGTGTTGTCGGCGATCTTCAGATCGTCGAGCTTCTTCATCACCGCGCCGATGCTGTCGTCCAGCCAGGTCGCCCCCGCGAGATTGGCCGGCAGGCCGGCGGCCTTGACGCGCCGCAGCACGTCGGCCCGCGAGGGCTGAACCGTCAGGGGCGCCTCCAGCAGGCCGGCGTGCGTGATCCGCGGATCCGCCTGAAGGCTCTTCGTTGGCGAGGGCCCGTGCAGCAGCGTGGTGGCCATGTACAGGTAGAACGGGCGATTCGCGTTGGCGTCGATGAAGTCCAGCGCGCCCTTGGTGATCCACTCGGGGTTGTGGTGGCGCAACTTGCGCAGCTCGTGGGCCCCGAAGTTGCCCAGGTTGATGCTCGCCGCGTAGTCGAAGCCCATCGATCGCACGGCCGCGTGCAGGGCGTCCTGACCCTCGCGGAGCGCCTTGGCGACGGCGGGGTCGGCCGGGTCGTCACCGGGCTTGAGTGTTCTGCGGAGCTTCAGCCAGCCCGGACACCCGCCGTTGTGCCACTTGCCCACCGCCCCCGTGACGTAGCCGCTGGCCTTGAGGACCTTGGCCAGCGTCTGGTCCTGCGGGCGAAGGTCCGCGTTCCATTGGACGACGGTCTGGCCTTCGGGGGTGGTGCTCTTGACGAAGTTCGTGCTTTCCGCCCGGCTGGCGTACATGCCGGTCAGGCACGTGAAGCGGCTCGGCGTGCAGACGCTCGATGGGGCGTAGCAGCGCGAGAGGACCATCCCCTGCGACGCCAGCTTGTCGATGTGCGGCGTCAGCGCCCGCGGGCCTCGGCCCTTGCGATGCAGGAACCCGAACGACCTGACGGTCTGGTCGTCGGTGATGATGAACACGACGTTGGGCTTCCTCTTCGTCGCCCGGCCGAAGCCTGTCGCGGGCCCGAGCCCGATCGCCGCGGCCCCCAGGCCCAGTCGTTTAAGAAGCTCTCTTCGTTGCAGCATAACTCTCTCCCCGGCACGTGCCGGCGTTTGGAAACCCCAATTGTATCCTCTGCGCGGCGCAAAGCACAGGGGCGTTGGGTGGCACCCGACAGCTTGCCTTTTGGCGGGGGGCAGACGAGCCTCAATTCCGGATGCGGTAGATGTGGACGGCCAGCGGGGCGAAGGTGTCGGCAAACCCACCGGCGTGGCTGCGGATCGTGCGGTTCTCGTCCACCACGACGAGTTCCGTACCGGCGCGGAGGCCCGGGACGTTCACGACCGCTTCGGTGCGCTTCAGACGTTCGTCGTAGTTGACGGTGAAGACGGTCAGACCGCCGCGGGCCGCCCGGGCCATCACGTCCACCTTGACGTCGCCCGAGGCCCGGACCGTCACCGGCTGCTTCGGTGCGCCGGCCAGGATCTCCGGCGCCAGGCGCGTGATCTGGTCGTTGATCTGGCGCAGGGCCTTGCGGTTGGCCGCCGGCACGCCGAACTGGTTGTACGCGGGCTTCCAGACATGCGTGAAGTACCCGACGGCCGTCGCCCCGCGGCAGATGGCCATCCAGACCTCCGCGCGAATGTGCGTGGGCGTCACGCGTTTCTGCCCGGCCAGCGGCCCGGTCCATTGACCGCCCCGCGACGTCTCGATCCACGCGTAGACCGGCCTGTCGCCGGCCAAGTCGACCAACCGCCGCGTGCCCTCGTGGACGAGGTGGATCCACTCGGGCTTGTTCCAGCCGTAGATGGGGTAGATGTCGTAGCCCACCACGTCGGCGGACCGGATGAACCGCGGATAGATCGCCCGCTGGGCCTGGTTGTACTTCTTGAAGAACGGGTGGAAGTTTCCGGTGAACGTCATGAAGACGGGTCGCGACGTATCGATGGCCTTGATGGCCTTGTAGTGGCGGGCGGTCTCTTCCGGCGCCGTGCGGGGGACGTTTCGCGGGGGCGAGAGCAGGACGTTGGTCCCGCCGGCGTCGAAGGCCTCGATCTCGCCCATCGAGCCCCAGACGTGCTTACCCGGGACCGTCGCCGTCACCGTCATCGTCAGCGTGCTGAACGTCGCCGGCCCCGCCAGGTCGAACTTCTGGCGGCCTTTCTTCGACGCCAGCGTCGCCCGGAGAATCTCCTTGCCGTCGCCCTCGAACCGCACCTCCCGGGCCACCGCGAGGCCCTTGGACACGGTCAGCCACAGCGCCAGCGACCGGGCGGTCACCGGCTTGGGCAGCGTGATCGTCAGCGAGGCCCCGTCCAGCGGGTCCAGGACGGACCAACTGTGCGTGACCCCGTCCAGCAGCTTCCACAGCGGCGTCTTGCGGTTGATCCTCAGGCCCTTGGCGGGCGTGATCGCCGCGTCGCTGACCCGGCGGGGCAGGTCCGGCTCGTCGCCATGGATGTAGCCCAGCAGAGCGCGATGCCCCTTCAGGCGAGCGTCAAAAGGCATCACGCCGTAGAGCCCGGCGTTGTCAACGAGCTTGATGTACTCCGTGACGTCCTTCGTCCCGCTGGACCTGGGCCAGTAACCCGCCGTCGTATTCATCCCGCAGGCCTTGACCGCCGGGAAGTTCTTCGCATCCTGAAGCCACGACATCAGCGGAAACAGCGGCTTGCCATTGACGCAGAACACCCGCCCCGGGCGGATCTCCACGGTCTTGATCGCAGGCGGCGCGCAGTTTCCGACCGCCTGGAGCCCAACCAGCACCACAGCAACCGCCGCCATCGTGACGTAACGTCTCATGTTCCGGTTTACGCCCGTCGGCGCCGGCGGACGAGGATCACCGCCCCGCCAAGCCCCAGCAGCGCCATCGTGCCCGGCTCGGGGGTGATCGACACGACGCCCGGCGCGTAGGTCACCTGGTAGCCCTGAAGCAGGACCTGGGTGTCATCGAACGTCCCGGCCAGGCTGCCGGTGTACGTCAGGATGTCGTACGAGTCGGCGGTCGGCGTACCGTCGATTGCCAGCAGCACATCGGTCCCGATCGTCACGTCGCCGTCGACCGTCACGAGGTCCGCATCGGTCCCGTCGACGCTGACGGTGTAGCTCGAATCGTCGGCGAACGCCAAGTCGCCGGTGATGTCGATCTGTCCAACGCTATTGCCCGGGGCGAGGTCGCCGGTCACTTCGATGCCGCCGCTGCCGCTGGCGTCAATCGTGCCGGCGCCGGAAAGGCTACCAACCAAGGCGGCAGTCGCAGCGCGCGGAAGTGCTGCACCGCCATTGTAGATGGTGGCGACTTCCGCGTCGGTCAGCCACCGGTCATAGATGAACACGTCGTCCAGCTTGATGTGGGCCCAGTTCCCTATGTCCGCCGGGTTGCCGGCATTGCCGGAGTTGTCACGGGCGCCGAAAACTACCGACGAGCCGGTGTTGGCGATGTTGCCGGTTTGGGCAGCCGATATATCGGGGCTGGCCGTATTGCCGTTGACGATCAACTGTTTCAACTGATTGGTTGTGCCGTCAAAACGAGCCACGAGGTGAAACCAGCCGGCGCTGCCGTTGTTGTCGCCGATATTGAAGGTGCCGTGGGGATTATCATCGTGTTGGGGGGTACCGCGGAGGGTGAATGCCATATCGCTGTGACTAGTGTGTCGGCGGACCTGCCAGCCCTGGTTGCTTTCACCACGCTTGGAGATCCACGGCTCCCAATCGTCATCGGGGCGTTCCTTGACCCAGGCGACGACGGTCAACTGGTCGCCGGTGTCGAAATCGGCTTCGTTGCCGCCGATGAGGATGGCGTTGTTCCCGCCGTTGGTGTTCAGCGACTGGAGACCCGTGCCGCTGCCGTACGGCGTGTCGGTATCGCCGAACGTGGGCGAGCCGACAATGCTGCCGTCGTGGCCGTTGCCGGTGAGGTCGGTAGCCGTTCCGTCGTCGAAGGTCCACATACCCAACAGGCCGCCGGTGGGCTGCCCGGTCGGTACCCCGGGGGTCGTGACGGTGACATTGCCATTGAGGGTCAAGGCCTCCGGTTTGGTCGCGCTGACCGTGCCCGAGACGCCCACGTTGCCGCTGTCGACCGTGTACTTCGCGCTGCCAAGGTTCATTGTCGCGCCCGTGCCGATGGTCACGACGTTGGCCCCCGCCTGCAGCGACGTGCTGCTGACGGTCAGGTTGTTGATGATAGTCATGTTCGCGCTGGTCGTCGCATCACCGTTCACCGTCAAGTTGTTCATCAAACCGCCGGCGACGTCCAGCGAGGCCCCGGCGCTCACGGTCACCGCGCTGGTGCCGCTCAGCGCACCGGCCACCGCGTCCATGCTGCCGGACGTGAGGTTCATCGCCCCGGTGAAGCCGGGGTTGGCCACCTTCAACTCGGTCCTGCCGTTGCCTTGCAGCGTCATGTTGCCGCTGCCGGCGATCGGGACGGTGATCTCCAGCCGCTCGCCGCTGCCGGCGAGGTTTGCCGTAAGGTTCTTGTCATTCAGCGCCAGTCCGCCGCGCAGACGGAGGCGGGCCGAGGCGCCCGGGGCGATGTTGATCAGCGAGTCGGCGGCAAGCGAGACCGGGCCGTCGATGTTCATGTTCCCGCCGGCCTGGGCGTAGATCGCGCCGCCGTTGCCGGGCCCAGTGCCCGCAATGCTGATCGACTCGTCGCTGTCGACGGTGATGTTGTTCGTGTCCAGCCGCAACTGGGCGCCGCTGTTGATCACCGTGCCGCCGCCCGTGTCGCCCAGCGCCCCGCCGTCGGTGATCGACAGGTAACCGGCGTTGACAGTGATCTCCCCGGTGTAGCCAGGGTTGGCCACCTTCAGTTCGGTGATCCCATTGCCTTCAAGCGTCAGGTCGCCGCTGCCGGTCATCGCAGTGGTGTTGATCTCAAACCGCTCGCCGCTGCCGGCGACAATCACCCTGAGGTTCTTGTCATTCAGCGCCAGTCCGCCGCGCAGACGAAGGCGGGCCGAGGCGCCGGCAGCCACGTTGATCAGCGAGTTCTCCGCGAGCGAAACCGGACCGTCGATGTTCATGTTCCCGCCGGCTTGCGCGTAGATCGCGCCGCCGCTGCTCGGACCATCGCCCGCAATACTGATCGACTCGCCGCTGTCGACGGTGATGTTATTGACGCCCAGCCGCAACTGGCCGCCGCTGACGACCGTGCCGCCGGCCGTGTCGCCCAGCGCCCCGCCATTGGTGATCGACAGGATCCCGGCATTGACGGTCGTCACACCGGTGTAGGTGTTGTTGGCGGTCAACAGCATCGTGCCGCCGCCGTTCTTGGTCAGGGCGTCTCCCGAGACCACGCCGGACAGCGTCAGCGTGCCGGCAGTGACGTCGAAGATCTGCCCGGTGGCCAGGGCCGTCGTCCCGGTGACCTCGAACGTCCCGCTGCCGCTCTTTGTAACCGTCTGGCCGGCGGGGACCGACAGCGACACGGCCGTGCCCGTGCCGGCGGTCTGGTCCAGCGTGCCGGAGCCCGCGAAGGTGAGGGTCGGCACGCTGTAATCGATGCCGGACGACAGCGTGGACCCGACGCCGAGCCCCATCGACGTGAAGGTCACGCCTCCGTTGGCGCCGCCCAGGGTAAGCGTCTTGCCCGCGTCGATGGTCGTCGGCCCGAAGGCGACGGTCGAACTGCTGATGCCGTTGAGCCCCGAGTCGTCGGTCACGGTAATCGTCGTGCCGGTCATGTCGATCGCGGCCGAAACCTGCGCCTGCCAATAGCCCGCTTGCGCCGTCGGATCGACGGTCGTCAGGGTGGTGTACGTCCCCCCAGCGGGCTCCTTGAACTGGACGCGATAGTGCTCGCCGCCGGTGTTCTCGTAGAAACCGAACGCCACCGCGTACTTCTGCCCCGCGGTCAGTGCGATGGTCGTTTCCGTCAGCGTGGTTGCGGTCGTTCCGCCTTCGCCTGCGTCGAAGGTCCCGCTCTGGTCCGCATCCACCCAGACCGAGCCGTCGTCGTCGATCCCGCTCGTGCCGTTATCGTGCGAGATGAAGAAGTCATGGACGCCGTCCACCTGGGCAACGTAGTACCCGGTCCACATGCCGCTCCACGTTTGGGCATCGCCGCCCACGGGGGCGCCAAAGAAGAACGTCTCGAGGGCGTCCTCACTGGAATAGAGAAGCGGCCCGGTTTGCGTCGCGTTGGTGTTGGGCGATCCCGAGAGGATCTGCTGGCCGGTGAAGATGCCGCTGCCGGTGTCCGTATAGCTTCCGCCGTCGGCCGAGAGGTCCTGCTGAAAACCGCCGTCCTCGAATCGACCTGCCTGCAAGCTGTTGCCAAAAGCTGCGGCGCCCTCGACGGTGAACGTGCCGCCGTTAAGGTTCAGTGCCGCCCCGCCGATCGGGGTCGAGGTGGTCTGCATCTTCAACTCGCCGCCGCTGACCCGAACGGTATTGGCGGGGACGATAGTGTTGGTCGTGCCGGTGATCTCCAGCGTCCCGGCGCCGGTCTTGACGAACGTGTTGCTTCCCGTCGCGAGGTTCAGCGCGGTGGCTGTCATCGCGCCGCTGTTGTTGATCGTGGGCGTGCCCGCCACGGTGTTGGTGATCGCCCCAATCGCCCCACCGCCGGCATCCAACTGCCCGTTGACCACCAGCGCTCCGGCGCCCGCCGCGTTCACAGCCCCGCCGATGCTCAGTGTCGCCCCGGGATCGACGACGACCGTGCTGCCGGCGACATCCTGGATCTCCAGCGTTCCGCCCACGTTGGTCTGCGCGGTCCGCGCCGTGACGGTGTACCCGCCGTTGACGATCGCGTCGGTCGCGGAGTCCGGCGGCGCGGGGGACCCGCTCCAGGTGCCCGCCACGTGCCAGTCGCCACTGGCCTGGCTGGTCGCCGTGCCGCTGGAGAAGAAGTACAATGGCGTGCCGCCGTTGTACAGTTGGCTGGCCTCGGTGCCCGTCAGCACGCGGTTGCTCCAGACGCCGACCTCGTCGAGCAGACCGTCGAAGTCATTGCCGTCTCTCCGCTTGCCGAGCCAAAAATCGTTGCTGCCGGAGCCCGTGAAGTCGCCGGCGGTGTCCGTTGCCACCGGCGTGGTGGCCCCGTCAAGATAGACGCTCTGCGCACCGGTCGCTGAGTTGTAGGTGCAGACCCAGTGGTGCCAGTTCGTCGTATCGCCGACAACGGCGGCGTTGGTGTAGTTCAGGTCGTCGGACCAAAACGCGAACGTGAACTGGGTGGCATTCCGGAATCCGACGTGCAGGCTCTGTCTCGGACTGCCGGTGTCGCCCTGTCCAATGGCGTAGTCTGCTGTACCCGTCGAGCCTCTCTTGGTCCAGAAGCTCAGTGAGAACGACTTGTTGAGGATGTCGATCCCGGCCCCGGCGTTCCACGGCACGGTGACGATATCTCCGCTGCCGTCCAGATCGATGGCGCCGTTGAGCGCCCCGCCGGCCGGCTGCCACGTTGGATCGCCGCTCAGCGTTCCGTCGCTTCCATTGACGGACGAGTCGGCCGCCGTCGTGCTGGGGGACGATTCGTCGAGAGCCCAATACCCTTCAAGGTTGGTCAGGAAGTCTGCCCGGGCCGCGGGGCCCGCGCAAAGAAATGCAGCTACTGCAACCGTCACCATCACTCGCTGAAGTGTCGTCCAATTCATCATCCTGCTCCTTCTCACAAAGTACCGGATCACTTGATTCAGCTATCATCTGC
>CAZVEV010000087.1:0-19565 GCA_964625865.1 uncultured Planctomycetaceae bacterium
CGAGAGCGAAGGGATGCGATGATGAGCATGAACGGACAGCCCGGCGCGCCGACGCGCCGGGAGTTTCTGAGGTTGATGGGCGCAGGTGCAGCCGCTGCTGCAGTATCAGGGGTCGCGAAGCCGCAAGCGGCGCGGGGCGCCGAGAAGCAAGCGGGACGGAAGCCCAACATCCTGCTGATCCTCATCGACGATATGGGGTGGAAAGACGTGGGGTTCATGGGCTCGACGTACTACCGGACGCCGCATATCGACAAGCTTGCAGCCGGCGGCATGGTCTTCACCAACGCTTACGCCAACGCCGCCAACTGTGCCCCCACGCGGGCCTGCCTGCTGTCGGGCCAATACGGGCCTCGGCACGGCGTGTACACGGTGGCCTCGTCGGCCCGCGGGTCGAGCAAGGACCGCAAGCTCATCCCCACGCCGAACACCACCGTTCTGGACGACAAGAACGTCACCGTTGCAGAGGTCCTCAAGTCGGCCGGCTATGTCACCGCGACGATGGGCAAGTGGCACCTCGGGCCTGACCCGACCACGCAGGGCTTCGACGTGAACGTCGGCGGCAACACAGCGGGCCATCCGCGGTCGTTCTTCAGCCCGTACCGCAACAAGGACCTGCCCGACGGGCCCAAGGGCGAGTACCTGACCGACCGTCTGACCGACGAGGCCGTCAAGTTCATCAAGGCCAACAGAAACAAACCGTTCTTCCTGTACCTGCCGCACTACGCCGTCCACACACCCATCCAGGCCAAGAAAGACATCGCCGCCAAGTACGCGGGCAAACCCGCCTCGCAAGGCCACGCCAACGCCAAGTACGCCGCCATGATCGAGAGCGTCGACACGGGCATCGGCAAGATCATGGCGGCCCTCGATGAACTGAAACTCGCCGACGATACCGTCGTAATCTTCTTCTCCGACAACGGTGGCGTGAAGGGCATCACGTCGATGGAGCCGCTACGGGGAGGCAAGGGCTGTTACTACGAGGGGGGCATCCGCGAGCCGATGATCGTCCGCTGGCCGGGCAAGGTCAAGGCCGGCTCGCGCTGCGAAACTCCGGTCATCGGCACGGACTACTACCCGACGCTGCTGGGAATCGCCGGCGTGCAGAAGCCCAGGGGCAAACTGCTCGACGGCGTCAGCCTCGTGCCTCTGCTTCGCGGCACGGGGGTGCTAAAGCAGCGCCCGCTGTTCTGGCACTTCCCGATCTACCTCCAGGGCCGCATGACCGGCGCCCGGGACCCGGTATTCCGCACGCGCCCGGGCAGCGTCGTGCGCCTGGGCGACTGGAAGCTGCACGAATACTTCGAGGACGGCGGGATCGAGCTGTACAACCTCGCCGACGACATCGGCGAGGCGAAGGACCTGGCCAAGACCCACCCGGACAAGGTCAGACAGTTGCACAAGATCCTCGTCGACTGGCGCAAGGCGACCGGCGCCCCGGTCCCCACGGAGAAGAACCCCGATTACAAACCAAACGCCGCCAAGTCATCGCCGGGCGGAAGAAGACGCAGGACGTGATAGCGCGACGCCCTTGGTACAATGCGTCCTGATCGCGACGGCTGTTTAGCGGCGGGGCATCGCCCCGCGTTTTCCCGTCCCTTCGGGACGGGACACCGAAGGCGTTGGGTTTCCATCACGAGAAAGGACCGAGAAACATGAGGCGACGTGAGTTCATGAAGACGCTCGGGGTCGGCGCTGCTGCGCTTTCAAGCGGTTTTGCGAAACCGCAAGCGGTTGCAGCGCGCGCGGAGGGACGCTCCGCGGCGCCCGCCAAGCGCAAGCCGAACATCATCTACATCATCCTGGACGAACTGGGGTACTACGAGCTGTCGTGCATGGGGCACAAGACCCACAAGACGCCGAACATGGACCGGATGGCCGCCGAGGGCGTACGGTTCACCCAGGCCCTTGCAGGCGGCCCGGTCTGCGGGCCCACGCGATGCTGCCTCATGACCGGCAAGCACATGGGCCATTCCTCCATGCGGACCAATCCCGGCGGGGCGGCCATGCGGGCCGACGAGGAGACCGTCGCCAGCGTACTCAAGCGGGCCGGCTATGCCACCGGCGGGTTCGGCAAGTGGGGCGTCGGCGACACGGGCACCACCGGCGTGCCCGAGAAGCACGGCTTCGACGTGTTCTTCGGCTACTACCACCAGGTCCACGCGCACAACTACTATCCCGAACACCTGATCCGCAACAGCGAAATCGTGCCGCTTGAGGGCAATCCGCCCGGGCGCGGAAAGCAGGGCAAGACGTTCGCCCACCAGGTGATCTACGAAGAATCGATCAAGTTCATCAAGGCGAACAAGGATCGCCCGTTCTTCTGCTACCTGCCGTGGACGCCGCCGCACGGGCTGTGGAACTTCCCGCCCGACGAGCCGTCGCTGAAGCACTTCGCCGACGTCCCGGCCGGCCCGCCGCGGGTCTACGCCGCCATGGTCAACATGGTCGACCGCCAGATCGGCGATATCTTCGCCCTGCTGAAGAAGCTGAAGATCGATGACAACACGATCGTCTTCGTCTGCGGCGACAACGGTGCGAATGCGTACTTCAGAGACGCCGCCCACCCGCGGGGCATCTTCTCGCCGAACGTGGACCCGCGCGGCAAGGCGGGGGAGTTTCGCGCCGGAAAGGGTGCGGTGTACGAGGGCGGACTGCGCGTGCCGATGATCGTCCGCTGGCCGGGCAAGATCAAGCCCGGACGCCTCAGCGATCACCTGTGGTACTTCCCGGACGTGCTGCCCACGCTGGCCGAGATCGGCGGCGCCAAGACCCCGCCCGGCCTGGACGGGATCTCCATCGTCCCGACCCTGATGGACGACGGAAGCAAGCAGCCCAACCACGAGTACCTCTACTGGACCTACGGCGGGGCCCAGGCCGTTCGCATGGGCAACTGGAAGCTCGTCATCACAAAGAAGAAGCAGAACGAGCTGTACGACCTGGACAAGGACATCGCCGAGACCACCAACGTCGGGGCAGAGCATCCGGAGATCCTCAAGAAGATGCTCGCCTACGCGGCTGCCGCGTACGAGCCGGCCCGTCCGGGCAAGGTCCTGGACCCGACGAAGCTGTACAAGCGACATCCCAAACCGCCGTCGAAGCGGAAGAAGAAGCGATAGGCCGTAGGGCGTGCAACTGATTGCACGCGGAACGCATGGTGCGTCCTCTTCGCGTGCAACACGTTGCACGCCCTACCGCTGACGGCGTTCGGACGGTATACTCTCCCGCAATCGAGACCGGCGCCCATGCGCGACGCCGGCGAGAAGACCGAGACAGAGAAAGGGCAGATCATGAAGATCGGTTGCTTCGCACTTGTCGAGCCGTTCACGTCGATGGCGCGCCAGTTCCAGGCCATTGCTGAAATGGGCATCAAGTACGCCGACATCACCGACAACCACAACGGCGGCATGCTCGGCGCGGAATATGGTTTTGCCGCCTCGGTGAGTCTCGACGCTCACCCGGCCAAGATCCGCGAGATGGTCGATGCGGCCGGGATCGAGCTGACGGCCTTCTGCGCCCACGCGAACCTGTTTGACCCGGCCGCCCCGGACGTCTACGGGACCACCGAGGTGATCAAGGCGGTCCGCCTGGCGAACCTGCTGGGCATCAAGCACGTGATCACCACGGACTCCGAGCCGAAGACCGAGTTCGGCAAGGGCCTGTCGCATGCCGAGCAGATCTTCTCGATCCGCGAGAAGCTTCACGCCCCGATCCGGTGGGCCGCTGAGCTTGGCGTGGAGCTGCTGCTCGAAACCCATGGCGAGATCACCGACTCGGTCGACGCGATGGGCGAGGTCCTCGACGCGCTGGGTAACGAGGATACGGTCGGCATCTGCCTGGACACGGGCAACAGTTGGCTGGGCGGAGCTGAGCCGCTGGACTATGTCAAGACGTTCGGTTCGCGGATCAAGCACGTGCACTGGAAGGACATGCCCGAAGAGATGGTGCCCCAGCGCGGCAAGCTGACCGGGTGCGGCATGGCCGTGATTCCGCTGGGCGACGGCGTGATCGACCTGCCCGCGATCATTGACGCCCTCAAGGCCGCCGGGTTCGACGGCGCGACGACTCTCGAAGTCGCGGGGCCCGACAACGTCAAGAAGTCCGTCGAACGACTGAAAGAGTGGGGGGTGTAGTGAAAATGGGGACTGGCTCCGAAGCATAGCGCAGGTGCCTGTACCCACTTTCACGGATGGCGCGACAGACGTTTCTTGACACAGAGGAACAGAGAAGAGTCACACAGACGAAAGGACATGACCTATGAGCGAAAACTCTCTTGCGGACAGACTGGCGGTGTGCAGTTGGTCGCTCCAGCCGGCCGGCCCGGCCGAGCTGATCGACGACCTCAAGGCGATCGGGATCAGCAAGGTCCAACTGGCCCTGTGCCCCCTGGTGAACGACCCGGTCTGGGCCGACGCCGGGGCGCAACTGGCCGAGGCGGGCATCGAGATTGCCTCGGGGATGTTCGGCACGAAGGGCGAGGACTACTCCACGCTGGAGGCGATCAAGGTCACCGGCGGGATCGTGCCCGACGAGACCTGGGACGACAACTGGGCGCACATCCAGAAGGTCATCCCGATGGCGGTCTCGCTGGGCGTGAAGTTCGTCACGTTCCACGCCGGCTTCCTGCCGGAAGACCCCGCGGACCCCTCGTACGAGAAGCTCACCGGACGCCTCTCGCAGATCGCGGAGGCCTTCGCCGCCGCCGGGGTCGACCTGGGCCTCGAGACCGGCCAGGAAGACGCCGACACCCTCAAGGGCTTCCTCGACCGCCTGGCGGCGCCGAACCTGGGCGTGAACTTCGACCCGGCGAACATGATCCTGTACGGCAAGGGCGAGCCGGTGGCCGCCGTCCGTACGCTGATGCCGTACGTCCGCCAGGTCCACATCAAGGATGCGATTCCCACCGAGACGCCGGGCACGTGGGGGGCCGAGGTGGTTGTCGGCACGGGAGCGGTGGACTGGGTCGCTTTCCTGGGCGCGCTGGCCGAAGGGGGCATGAGCGGCGCGATGGCCATCGAGCGCGAAGCAGGCGACCAGCGGGCGGCCGACATCAAGACGGCAGCCGAATTCATCACCACCACCCTCGGGCAGGGAGACTGAGCATGATCAAAGTAGGACTGATAGGATTGGGCATGATGGGGCGGTTTCACTACGGCGGCTGGGACGCCGCTAACGGCGCGGAAGTCGTCGCCATTGCCGACACCGACCCGAAGCGCGCCGCCGGCGACCTGTCGGGCGGATGGAGCAACATCGACGGCGAGACCGAGGCGTTCGACATGGAACGCATCACGGGCACGACCGATCCGATGGAGCTGATCGGGATGGCCGACGTGGACCTGGTGGACGTCTGCGTGCCCACGCCGTTCCACGCCGACCTGGCCGTCGCGGCGCTCGAGGCGGGCAAGCACGTGGTCTGCGAGAAGCCGCTGGCGCGGACGTACGAACAGGCCCAGCGAATCGTCGCCGCCGCCGAGGCCGCCGACGGGCTGTTCATGCCCGCCATGTGCATCCGGTTCTGGCCGCAGTGGGCGTGGCTCAAGGGCGTGATCAACGACGGGACGTACGGCGAGGTGCGCGGGGCGACGTTCCGGCGCGTCGCGTCGATGCCGCCGGGCTGGTTCGGCAATGCGGAGATGTCCGGGGCGGCCGCCCTTGACCTGCACCTGCACGACACGGATTTCGTCCACTTCCTGTTCGGCGTGCCCCGCGCCGTCCAGTCGCAGGGGTACTCCAAGACGACCGACGGCATCGACTACATCATGACGCAGTACCTCTACGATGACGGCCCGATGGTGGCCGCCGAGGGCGGCTGGTGCCTCGCCGACGGCGCTGACTTCTCGATGCGCTACACCGTGAACTTCGAGAATGCGACGGCTGACTACGACATGGCCCGCGAAGACCCGCTGATCGTCGCCTCCGGCGGCGAGAAGCAGGCGATCGAATGCGACGCGACTGACGGCTACTGCGCGGAACTCGCCTACATGGCCGAGTGCGTCAAGGCGGGCACGCCGCCGACGGTTGTGACCGCCGCCGAAGCCGCCGAGTCCATCCGCATCGTCGAAGCCGAAGTCCAGAGCGTCCAGACCGGACAGACCGTCGAGCTGTAGATCTTCCACGCGCCCGCTTGCGGGCGCGCCGCTTGCGGCTTCGCAACGAGATCCGATCGCCCCTCGGTTGCGTCATGGAATCCTCCTGACGCACCCGAGGGGCGTTTCTTGTCTCCCATCCATTCACCGAACAGACGCCCCGCGTGAACCCCGATTCACGAAGAACCGCCGAGACTCTTGTTGACACGCGACCTCGCGGCGCTATAATTACTTTTGCTCTGGTCCGCACGGGGAGCGGCGGAGCTTGATCAACTATCGAGGCTGAGCGTCGATCGCTCCCTCGCCCATGCCTCAAGGCCGCACCGGCCGAGTTCCTCATACGCTTTTGTTGTACTGTCTCCACGCTGTCGTTTCCGGCCTGCAGTCGGGCCTGTCCGGACAGCATGACCTTCGGGTAGCTCGCCGGCCGGCAGTGACCACGTGACCACCTGTTCAAAGCGTTCCGGTCTGCACATGAGGAGCTTGCCATGAAGACTCACTTCTCTCGTCCTCCGCCGTGATTCGGCGTGGGCAGTCCCCGGCCGGCAGGTACGGGGCAGCGGCTGGAGGCCCAGCCGGCCCTCTCAAGCGATGCGGCAGAGATCAACGCCTGCATGACAGCACATCGTAAGTCTGGGTCGGTTAGGGAGCCACCCGCGGGCAGGCCCGGTGGAGGTCACAGCCCACCGGATATGCGGTGCTTCGAGATGCGTGCTTTCGAAGGCACACAGATGAAGGAGACAAAGACCATGAGACGCAAACTGACGTACCTGACAGCGCTGGGCATTGCACTGTTGGGGTTCGCGCCGGTCGCCGTAGGGGCGACGGACTACACGATCCTGAAGAACCAGCAGTTGTACGGCAACCTGGACCAGGACGATATCCCGCAAGGCGGCGCGTTCATGTGCGGGCCGACCGCGGCGGTCAACTCGTTCAAGTACCTCGAGAACGCCTACCCGGCTCTCTACGGTAACTCACTGGTGCCCATCGGGGCCTCAGCGGGACAGGACCTGGACGGGGACGGCAACTTCGGCGATGCCTATGACGACATGATTGCCGTGGCCATGACCGTCGGTGATCAGCCCACGGCCGTACCTCCGGCGCCGTTGTACATGGGCACCAAGGCCGCCCTGGTCGGCGCCGGCGGGGGCGCCGGAACGTGGGACGACATGTTCATCTACGGCAAGCAGAAGTACATCGAGACCATGCTCCCGAACAAGACGATCTACTCGGCCCAACTCAAGAGCACGTGGGCGTGGCCCGGCGCCCCGCCGCGGCCGGCCGACGAGATCCCGCCGATTCCCAAGCCCCCCTGGGTGCAGCACAATACCCAGCCCGATGCGGTGTTCCTGGCGCTGGAACTGGCCGCCTGCGAGGACGTCGAGATCCTCATCGTCGACGGCGACTGGGGCCATTACCTCACGGTCACCGGCATCCAGTGGATCGACGCCAACAATGACGGGTTGATCAACGCCGGTGCCGCCGGCGAGCCTGCCTTCCTGCACTACATCGACCCGCTCACCGGCCTGCCGCCCTTGGCGCCGGCGCCGATCGGCGGGCAGAACGTCGTGGGCGATCCCGTGCGCGTTAGCTACGGCCTGTTCCCGCAGGCCGAACTGGTGATGACCGTCTCGGAAAGCCCCATCCCCGAGCCGGCGACGATGACGCTGTTGGCGATCGGGGCCGTCGTGCTGGTGCGGCGACGCAAGAGGTGAGCAGATCTGAGCAGATCTGACTAGACGAAGGACCTTTTTTCTGGAGAGAAGACAATGAAGAAATCAATTCTATGTCTGTTTGTCGTTGCCCTCTGGTCCGTGCCGGCGCTGGCCGACGATTTCGCCCCGCCGACGTGGCGCGGTGGCGCGGGGTCGTATAAGGCCGAGTGGGATATGTTCCTAAACGGGAGCTTCAACGCCGGGATCGATGCCGACAGTGACGTCTGGGGTCCTCAGCCGCCCAATGGCGGAATCGAGTACGGCGGATTCCAGACGCATCTGGACTTCGATACTCCCTATAGCGACTGGGCCCTCGTTCCCCCGGGTGGCGGGGGGATCTGGTGCCCTGATCGCCCCGCGAGTTTCGCTGCCCACGTCATCAACTGGGTCGACACCGAAACGGAGAAGTGGATCCGTGTTCAGGTGACCTTCAGCGATAGCTGGGGACAGAACAGGTCGCCCAGCATCATCGACGTTCAAGGGCACGACCCCGGTACCACTGTGTACAATGAGTTCCCGCAGGGCCGTGTGGATGTCGATGCGACCCACTTCTACGAGGACTGGATCATCGTCCCCAATCCCGACTGGGAGGACATCTACTTCAGCCTGCCACAGGGCGTCATCGTCGAGCAGGTCATCATCGACACGATCTCGCCCGAGCCGGGTACGGTGAGCCTGCTGATGATCGGTGCGATGGCGGTGCTGCGGCGACGACGACGCGGCGCCTAGCTCCGGGCGAGGTATATGTCCGAGACTGCCGGCCCCGCGGGCGGTGGCGTTGACCGCGGCGCCCCAGGCGGTGTGTAAGGCGAACCCCGATCGCGGTCTGCTCCGGGATCGGGGTTCCGCCTTCACCCGCCCGGGGAGGCATCATGCTGCGCCTCCCCGCAACGGGTCGGAGCTCCGGTTATCGCGTCTTTGTCGCCTTGCGTTCAGGACCTGCGTCGACGCCTCAACAGCATCGGAATCCCTGCGCCGCACAACAGCACCATGGTCGTCGGCTCAGGCGTCACGACCACGTTTTGCCACCAGTTCCACAGCGCCACGTTCGGGAGCCCGCCCGGAGGCACTGCCACGCTGCCCGCCATGCCGCCGTTCTCGTAGGCGTCGAGGAACATGACAGTGGTGGGGTTGAAGGTCGGCGGTGGGGGCGGCCCAAACGGCGCACCGGCCCCGGCGCTGAAGAAGATCGGGGCAACGGTGGTCAGCCCCGTTGCCTGGTCCACGGCCGAGGCCGGGTCGGGTGGAAAAGCCGGCGGCATGGCCCCGAGGACCGGGCCGATGGTTATGGTCCAGTTCTGGTTCCATGCGATGGTGTTCGTGGCGGGATTCGCCACCGCAGCGCAGCCCCACGTGTAGGTCCGTATCTGAGGCGGCGATACTCCCGGTACGCCGGCGTCCGTGAAACCGAACCCGATCGAGTTCATCTGCCCGCCGGCCACGGTGAACTGAGGCGGACAGACTGTGGCCGTCAGGACTTGCCCAACGATGTTCGGGTCGGCCGGATACTCGAACCGCCAGGCGGCGGTGTAGTCATTGGTGTCGGCCGACCCCCAACTCATGACCAGACCGGGACCGTTCAACTCCTCGCCCCCTTCCAGGGGGAAAGGAAGGGTCAGGTCCACCGCGGCAAGCGTCGGCTCGCTGTAGGTTCCCGGCCAGTCGAAGGGGGAACCCGTCGGGCTGGCGGGTGTGAGACTGCTGAACTCCGCCGCCGTCATCGGCCGGACCGTCCCAGCGGGACCACCGGCAAGCGCTGCGGTCCACTCTGCCTCGGTCTGCAAACTGATCTGTGGACCTGCGGCCGCCGGAACTGCGAAAAACACCAATGCACTTGTGAACATTACGGTTATGAACAGATTCTTCATCTTCCGCTCTCCTTGATATTGTTGACGAGGTGTCGCCTGGCTTCGAACTGGCAATGCCCTCTGCCAAACTCAGATATTGCGGCTCTGAATATCTGCCGACATGCCGGATTCCTTTCCGAACTGAGCAGATATTTCCATAAGACAGGTCGCCTCCATTCGGCCCTACTGCGAGGTACCACATCTCTTACATGCGCAACTCCTTTCACGCTGTAGTGTGACTCGCGAACACCGCAACCGCCACCAGGCTCTGTCGCCCCCGGTTCACGAACCACACATGGATAAACTGATCTGCCATGTCGCGTCACTCGGCTGCCATGCCGCCAAGCCGAGTGCAACAATGTATTTTATACCGTGGGTCTGCCAAGAGCCCAGTACAACGCTCTTTTTTTCTGCGGGACTCAGTTGGGGGACCAAATGTCTGGGTTTGGGGCTCCGGGTCTGTACAATGGTGTGACGGACAGGACGATCGGTTACTCGCGGAGCGAGAGGCTGGGCTATGACACGACGAGTGATGTTGGCGTTGACAGTGGCAGGGGTGCTGGCCGCGGCGGGTGGGTCGCGGGCGGTTGCGGCCCGCCCGAAGGGGGCATCGGCGAAGGAGGCCCCGGCAACCGTCAGTGCGGCCCAGCGGATGGCGCGGGCGCGGCAGATCATGGGGATCAACGGCGAGGCGATGCGTCACTTCAAGGCCGGTCGCCTCGAACGCTGCAAGGACCTGCTGAACAAGATCCTGAAGATCGATCCGGGCAGCGGGCTGGCGCACTACAACCTGGCGTGCGTGTACACGGCCCAGAAGAAGCTCGACCAGGCGGTCCGCGAGTTGAACACGGCCCTGGACAAGGGCTATTCGTCGTTCGGCCATATGGAACGCGACCCGGACCTGGACGCGCTTCGGCGCTTGCCGGGCTACAAGAAGGTCCTTTCCCGTCGGGGCCAGATCCAGCGCGAGCGTGCGGGGAAGATCCTTGCCGGCCTGAAGAAGCGCTTCGGCGAGGGGTTCATCTGCGAGATCGATCACGACAGCAAGCTGGTGTTCGCCACGGACGTTGACCGCCGCACGCTGAACGAATTGCAGGCCTCGCTGTCGGCCTACGCGGCGGCCCAGTGGCGAACGCTGTTTTCCAACCGGTTCGACCAGTACGTCACGGTGGTGATTCCGCGCGACGCGTCGATGATTCCGCGCGGCATCGGTGGGCTGTTTGACCCGCGAGCGAAGCAGTTGACGGCGAAGTCGATCGGCATGGTCCTGACGCACGAGTTCACCCACGCCCTGCACTTTGCCGATCAGGAGGCCCGCGGACAGCGCCACGCGATCTGGGTCACCGAGGGCCTGGCCACGTTGTTTGAGAGTTCACACCTGGTAGCGGGGGTCCCCACGCCGATCCCCAACCAGCGATCCAACGCGATCAAGTATCTCGTGCAGCGCAAGCGCCACATCCCCTGGTCGACGTTCTTTGCGCTGTCGCACCGGGACTTCATGGGCAAGGCGGCGACGGCCTATCCGCAGGGGCGGTACATCTTCATGTACCTTCACGAGAAGGGACTGCTCAGAAAGTGGTACGACGCCTACACCGCCGGATACGCCACGGACAAGACCGGCGCCAAGGCGATCGCGCAAGTGGTGGGCAAGCCTCTGGGCGAAATCGAGGCCGACTGGCTGAAGTGGATCGGCACGGTCAGGGGCGTGCCCCGCCGCCTGGCGCCGAAGCAGGCGTATATCGGCGTGCAGTTGGCCAAGCAGGCTGACGGGCTGCGGATCCTGCGCGTCGTCCCGGGCAGCGCGGCGGCCAATGCCGGCCTCAAGCCCGACGACGTGATCACCAAGCTCGACGGGCGCCGCATGGTCGACGTGCCCGAACTGCTTCGAACCGTCACGTCGCACAGAGTCGGCGACAAGGTGAAGATCGAATACCGCAGGGGGGGCACGTACGCGACGGTGACGGCCACCCTCGGCGCCGTGCCCGATCGCCTGGCCCCCGCGCCCAGACCGAAGCCCAAGCCGCAGCCGCAGACCCGTCCGGCGAAGAAGAAGGCGGCGTAGCTTCGGTTGAGGGTTCACAACCGCGCGGGCCTGCCGTATTATTGGCCCCATGGAATCGAAGCGCAGGAAAGGTGCCCGTCGTCCCCGACGCAACCAGCCCCAGCCGCGTCCCGAGCCGCTGGCCCGCGCGCCGAAGGTCCACATGCAGGCCAGCGCCGCCGAACTGGACGACCGGGTCTTCGCGGCGGTCAGTGCGGTGACCGACGCGCTCGGCGCCGCCATCGAGTCCAGCCATTCCATCGCGGAGATCCACCTGCTGGCCACCCACGTGCACCTGCTCGGGGCGATGAAGAGCACTCACCGGTCCATTCGCTGCCTCATGTCGCACCAGGGCGACGACGACCTGGATCTGACCGTCGACGCCCTGCCGCTGGCACGCGTGCAGTTGGAGCGGGCGTTCCTGGCCCTGCTGCTGGCGGAGAAACCCAAGCGATGGCACACGCGCTACCGCAAGAACGCCTGGAAGGCGCTGGCCGAGAAGTTCTTCCGCGATCGCTGCACGGTGGGGCACCTCGAGCCGTACCGCGACTACTTCAGTTCCAACGGGCCGGGTATTGCGGCGTTGCGCGCCTTTGCTCGCGAGATGGACGTCAGCGAGGACGAGTTCCAGACCCTTCGCAGCGACATGCTGGCCGACCAGGAGGCCGATCCGCGCTGGAAGCGGTGGTTCATCCCCGACATGCCCAACCCGCGCAAGAGCCTTCCCGAGCTTTCCGACCCGACCCGTCGCCAGTTGGCCGAACTGCTGTACCCGGCCTATGACAGCCTGTCGCACTTCTCCCACGGCGGGCTGGCCGGCGTGTTGGGCTCTGCGATCCTCCGCACCCCGGACGTCGCGGGCATCGAGGTCAACCGCGAGCAGTTCTGGACCAGCGCCGTCCTCGAGACGGCCCTGCCGATGAGCTACGTGGCGGTGGCGCTGGTGGCCACCTTCGTGCATCACGAGATGCTCGACGCCCCTGAGGCACGCCAGGCCCTGTTGGCGGCGTGGCAGCCGTACCTGTGCGACGGCGTGCCGCTGGGGATCGCCGTCTGGGACGCCTGGGCCGGCCGGACGCTGGGAGAGACCGACACGTGACCGACCGCTGCCCCACCCGACGTCCCCTGGGCGGTGCGAAGGCCGCCGCGGCGCTGTTGGCCCTGGCGGCCCTGGGTCAGCCGCTGACGGCTCGCGTCCTGGCCGAGATCAGCCACACCGCCGCCTACGTCGGGCCGACGGTTATCGTCGTTATCGCCCTGTGCCTCCTGACCCGCTACCACTTCATGCCCGAGTTGGCCGTCGCGGTGACCTACGCCGCCGAGGCCCTGCTGGTTGCCGTGCGCGGACGATGGTTCACATCCAGCCCCCTCCAGGCCCTGACCGCCGGGAACCTGTTCGCGCTGGGCGTCCCGATCGGTGCGATCCTGCTGGGCCATGCGACGGCATGGGTGGAACGGCACAGGCCGCTGTGGCAGTGGGGGGGCAAGACGAATCTGGGCCTGCTCTTGCGTCGCCCCGCCGCGTTGATTCGCGCCTACCGCTGGCCGACCGCGATCGTTCTGGTCGGCACGGCCCTCGACACGATCACCACCATGCGCGTGATGTACGCCAACGGCGCCGCCGTCGAGTTGCACCCGGCCATGCGAGCAATCGCCGAAGAACTCGGCGTGACCCTGGGCGTACCACTTGCCTCGATGTTGCGGCTGGCGTTCGTGTTCTTCGTTGCGGCGTTCTGGCGGGCGTGGTGCGGCGCGCTGCTGGTCGTCGTGGGCGTCGGCTACACGCTGGCCGCCGCGAGCAACCACTTCGGCTGGCTGTAACTACGCGTCGCACGTCGTCTCGTTAGGGGTTGGCGCAGGAGGGAAAATGGAGTATACTACTTGGCTCGGTGGGCGGGATCGGCCCGCGTAGATGACTTTGACTGCAAGAGTGATGGAGAGATCATGGCCTGGCATGCTGCGATCATGGGCGCCACGGGCGCTGTAGGCACTGAGTTTTTGAGACTTCTCGAGCAGCGGGACTTTCCGCTGGCGAGCCTGAAGCTGTTGGCGTCGCACCGGTCGGTGGGCAAGAAGCTGACGTTCCGCGGCGAGGAGATCGAGGTCGAGCTTCTCTGTGCCGAGAGCTTCAAGGGCGTCGAGTTGGTCCTTTCGTCGGCCGGCGGGGGCCTCTCGAAGGAGTTCGCCCCGATCGCCGTCGCCGAAGGCGCCGTCGTGGTCGACAACACCTCGGCGTTCCGGATGGACCCCGAGACGCCGCTGGTGATTCCCGAGGTCAATCCCGAGGACATCAAGGACCACAAGGGCATCATCGCGAACCCGAACTGTTCGACGATCATCATGAACGTTCCGGTCTGGCCGCTGCACAAGGTCTGCCCGATTCGTCGCGTGGTGGTCAGCACGTACCAGGCCGCCAGCGGCGCCGGTGCGGCGGCCATGCAGGAACTCGAGGACGGCGCGCGGGCGTTCCTGGCCGGCGAGGCGTTCGAGCCGAAGGTCCTGCCTCACCAGGCCGCCTTCAACGTCTTCAGCCACAACAGCGACGTCGGCGAAGACGGGTACAACGTCGAGGAGACCAAGATGGTCCTCGAGACGCGCAAGATCTTCCACTGCGAGCCCATTCGCGTGGCGGCCACCTGCGTCCGCGTGCCGGTCATGCGGGCGCACAGCGAGTCGATCAACATCGAGTTCGACGGCGAGATGCCCGAAGCCCAGGCCCGCGAGATTCTTGCCGCCGCCCCGGGCGTCAAGATCGTCGACGACCGCCCCAGCAGCTACTTCCCCATGCCGCTGGACGCCACCGACCAGGACGACATCCTTGTCGGGCGTATCCGTCAGGACATCAGCCAGGACGGCGCACGCGGCCTGGAGATGTTCGTTGCCGGCGACCAGATCCGCAAAGGCGCCGCCCTGAACGCCGTCCAGATCGCCGAGTTGCTGTAGGCGATGTTATTGCCGAAAACCCCTGGATTCCAGGTCTCCGGTGATCGCTTGGATGACAGCGTCTGCCCCTTCGACGGCGGCCGATGCGTCGGATGGTGACGCTTCGGGCCAGTTGCCCGGATAGCGGGCTTCGACTGCCCACTGCGACAGGCCGGCCAGATCCGCGCACGTGTCCCGGGTCTGCCAGTCGCCGGGCAACCGGTTCCGCAGTGCGTCCAGATCATGTGTCTTGGGGAAGTCGATCTGCAGGAAGACAAGGGCGGCCTTGATTGCTTTCTCCGCCGCCTGCTGCGCCAGCCAGCATGCATGGCGGGGAGCCCCCGTGTCCAATCCGAGACTCCCCCGTGCCCCGGCCAGGTCTTCGTGGCAGAAACGCAGCCAGCGCCTGGTCTCAGCGAGAGCTTTCGGTTCGGTCATAGAGAACCTTCCCTTCTCGCAGGGCCGGTCTGAGAATGCTGCCCACCAGATCGCCGCGGGCGGCGATTTCCTGTGGGGATGTGACGAGAACATCCTTGGGCACGGGGAAGCCTGCCAACGCCCGCCGAATCTCGATTGCGGTCAGACGCTTGTCGGCGACATGGGGAAGTACAACCAAGAAGTCCACGTCGCTGTCAGGCCCACCGTCACCTCGCGCATGTGAACCGAAAAGGATCAGCTTAAGCGGATCAAACCGCTCGATCACGCAACGGGCCATCTTGTCGATCCACTCACTATCGAGCGTAAGGACCATTAGCACCTTTCATCTGCCCGAATGCTCCACTGTCTCTGATTCCAGTTTACAGTTCTCATCCATCGCCATCAACTCTATCTGCGGCCGAATGCCGATTCGCCTTGGTGCACGGTTTTCAGGTGGCAGTCCATACGCTACAGTAGCGTCCGCCATGAACGACACGCCCGCGACGCGGAATATCAAGCTGGTCATCGCCTACAACGGTGCGGCCTATCACGGGTGGCAGCGGCAGGCGGAGGGGATTGACACGGTCCAACTGCAGATCGAGCGGGCCGCGGCGCGGGTGGTGGCCCATCCGGTCAGCGTCAGCGGGGCCGGGCGCACCGACGCGGGCGTCCACGCCGAGGGCCAGGTTGCCAGCTTTCGCACGACGAATCTGGCCGTTCCGCTGAAGGGACTGCGCCGGGCGATGAACTCCCGCCTGCCGCGGGATATCGCGGTGCGGTCGGCCTGCGAGGTTCCAGACGACTTCCACGCCTCGCGGTCGGCGATCGGCAAGACCTATCGATACCGCATCCACGTGGCGCCGACGCGCCCGGTGATGCTCCACCGCCAGGTCTGCCACTACTGGCGCCCGCTGGACGTCGAGGCGATGCAGGCCGCCGGGCGCCGGCTGGTCGGCACGCATGACTTCCTCGGATTTGCCGCGTCGGCCGACGAGCGCGAGACGACCGTCCGGACGATCTTCCGCTGCGACGTGGCCGCCGTGGGGCCCGAAATCCACGTGACCGTCCAGGGCGGCGGGTTCCTCTACAACATGGTCCGCATCATCACCGGCACGCTGATCGAAGTCGGGCGCGGACGCTGGGGGCCCGATCGCATCGACCGGATCCTGTCCTCCTGCAACCGCGCCGACGCCGGCCCGACGGCCCCGGCCGACGGCTTGACCATGCTTTGCGTGCACTACGATCAGGCGGACATGTAGGCGCCGCGGATTCCGGACCTCAGATGTGGTCCCACTTGGCCAGGACGGGGTGCTGGTTGGGCAGCAGGACGCCGATCAGGTGCTTCGCGTCGCCTTGCAGGCGGATACCGGCTGCGTCGACGATCTCGCCCGGTTCGTCCGTGGCGATGAGCAACTGGGCCATCTCGCCCCCGCCGGTCCTAGCCGAAGCCCGTAAACGGGCTGATGTGCTGGGGGATGCGCCCCGGACACCACGGCTGAAGCCGCGGCCTGCTACACAACGGGGATACGCGATGTCATCCTGTCGGGACACACTCGCCCGTCGGCTGCAACTGCGGTCCGGATACACCGAAGAGATGACCTACTCAAGTGGGATACACCACCGGGAGGGCTTCGACTAAAGGTAACGTTGCTTTTTGCCCTTCGGCAGTGCATACTCACTTGACAGGCTGTCGGGCAATACGTCTTGGTCGGATTGAGGAGACGCGCATCATGAAACTGAAGGTGGTCATCCACGAGGCGGAAGAAGGGGGTTACTGGGCCCAAGTGCCCTCCATCCCCGGCTGTGCGACTCAGGGAGAGACTATCGAGGAGTTGATCGAGAATCTGTATGACGCTGTCGAGGGATGCCTTGCGATAGACATGGAACAGATCCATCTCGATCATGGTGCCAAGGTCATGGAACTCGCTGTCTGACATGAAGACCGTCAGTGGAAAACGGATGAGCGCGATACTGGAGCGCAAGGGGAGGACGCTGGCCCGAGTCACCGGAAGCCATCACATCTTCATAAGGGAAGGTCGCACCGTTCGGATCACCGTGCCCGTGCATGGCAGTCGTGATCTGAAGAGGGGGCTTCAGAGAGTCATCATGAAGGAGGCCGGACTGACCGAAGATGATCTGTAAGGGGTAACAGGACGACGTCCATGAGCAACGGACCCCATGGCGATGAGGCGGATCGAGACGTGCAGGCCCTGCGTCTGCGGACGGCGGAGTTGGAGCAGCAACTGGCCGACTGTTACACCGCCCTCGGCGCCGCGGGCCACTCGCCGCGGATGCTGTCCATGCACGACGCGGACGAGTACCTCCAGACGGTCATCGCGACGTCTCACGACGGCATTCTGGTTGTCGACAGCGTGGGGCGATTCGAGTTCGGCAACGAGGCGTTCTTCCGGATCTTTGGCTGGCCCGAGGACGAATTGATCGGGCATCACTTTATCAAAGTCGTCCCTGAGGACCTGCACGAGTTCATCCTCGAGCGGTGGGTTGAGGTGCAGGCCGGCAAGGGCGCGCCCTACGAAGTCGACATCGTCCACAAGGATGGGACGCGACGCAATCTTCTGGTCAGCCACAGGCACATGACCATCGCCGGCCAGCGCAAGTACTGCGTCATCACCAAGGACGTGACCGAACTCAAGCGGGCCCAGGAGGGGCTCGAATTGCTCGGCCTGATCGCAGAGCAGGTCGCCGACTCGGTGATCACCACGAATCCGGACTACGAGATCACCTACGCCAACCGGTCGTTTCATCGCATCTACGGGTATCACCCCCGGAGCATCCTGGGGCGGTCTCCCGACTTCCTGAACGCCGAACCTGACGCCGAGCGTATTCAGAACGAGATATACCAGGCCGTGTCGATGGGGCAGTCGTGGCGAGGCGAGATCCTGAACCGCAGAAAGGACGGCAGTGTCTTCCCCTGTGAACTGACCGTCTTCCCGCTGGTCAGCGCACACGGAAAGACGCTGGCATTCGCGGGGATTCAGCGAGACCTGACCGAGCCCAAGCGGGCTGAGGAGGCCCTTCGCCAGAGCGAGCGGAAGTTCCGTGCCATCTTCGACCAGACGTTCGAGATGATCGGGCTGCTGAGGTGCGACGGCACGGTGCTGGAGGCCAACAACACCGCGATGGACTTCGGCAGGCTCGACGAGTCGGACGTGGTGGGCAAGCCGTTCTGGGAGACGCCCTGGTGGGCCCATTCGCAGGAACTGCGAGACCGTCTGCGCGACGCCATCGACCAGGCCGCCGCGGGCCAGTTCGCCCGTTTCGAGGCCTTTCACCCCGGCTCCGACGGACAGACGCGTTACGTCGATGTCTCCATAAAACCCGTCGAGGACGAGGAGGGCAACGTCGTCCTGCTGATTCCCGAGGGGCGCGACATCACTGAACGGAAGGCCGCCGAGGACGAACTCGCACGCCATCGCGACCACCTCGAAGAGATCGTCGAGAAGCGCACGCGTCAGGTCGTCGAGGCGCAGGCCGCGTTACGCAAAGCTCACAGCAGGCTGCTGAACGTCAGCGAGGCCGAGCGGAGGCATCTGGCCAGGGAATTGCACGATTCGGTGGGGCAGAATCTCGCGGCGATTACGGTGGGGATTCGGCTGGCCGTCGAGGCCTGCCGGGACGCCGCCGGCCACGAAGAAGAACTCACCGTGCTGAACGCTGCCGTCGAGCAATGCGCCGAAACCATGCGGGAGGTCCGCGCGATCTGTCACGGGCTGTATCCGCCGGCGCTGGAGTCGATGGGGTTGGCCTCGGCGATTCGCCAACTCGGGCGGTCCTGCGGGTCGGCCATCCAGTTCCATCTCGATTGCCCCGAGACGCTGGCCCGAGCACGATTCGCCCCCGAGCAGGAAATCGCCCTGTTCCGCATCGCCCAGGAAGCCGTCAGCAACGTCCTGAAGCACAGCCGCGCGACCCGCATCCGCGTCGCACTTGGTCTGGAGGACTCGCAACTGACGATGACCGTCATCGACGACGGTGTCGGCTTCGATGCCACCACCGTTGCCGCCCGGGGCCTGGGCCTGCGCTCGATGGACGAACGCGCCCGCGCCATCGGCGGGACTACCGTCATTTCCTCCGAGCCCGGCCGAACGACCATTGACGTCAGCACGCCGGCACAGCCCGCCGGGCCGGATCAGGACTGAAAAGCACCACCGGATTCGCGGTCCACGAATTGCCGGCACCCCAAGAGAGTAGGAAGGCCCCCGCAAGACGGATCGACGTCTTCGGCGAGGCCCATGCGACATCAGGCCGTCTGTCAGTCGAAGGACGTAAACGTGTCGCGCGTAGGCCGAGGGGCAACGCCTGTGTTTACAACGAGTTGTGTGCCACATGGCTGCGGTCCGTACTACTCGGAATACCCCGAAAGCGTCGTGGAGTCCGGCCAAGCCCGTTTGGCCGCGTCTTGACGCGATGGTGGGGGGGAAGGTCGCTTTTCTTGGCCAAGTGCGGCCACGGGACTGCCAGACCCCCTAGGAGCCTGTCGGAGAACCCCGCAACCTGGAGTTTCTAGTCTGGGTGTCGT
>CAZVEV010000088.1:0-19492 GCA_964625865.1 uncultured Planctomycetaceae bacterium
GGGCGAAGGTGCGCAGACGGCAATGACAGCACGTACGGTGGTGAAGAATCCGACGCCCCTTCTGGTGATGCTGCTTGCCGCTGCGCCCGCCGCGTGGGGCGAGACGAGAGGGCCCGTGGGGCGCTACCTGGCTGTCTTTGCCGACGGGCGACGCGTCGAGGGCGACGCGCTGACGGGGTGGCAGGGCGACCTGGACAGCGCCCACCTGGACCAGGCGCCGCTGGGGGGGGGCGGCAGTCGGCTGCGATGGCTGCGCAACCGAGCGCTGAGTCCGTGGCGCAGCGAGTCGGACAATGCCTCCGGATACGTCGAGTTCGTGGGCGGAGATCGCATGATCGGGCGGGTCGTCGGCGTTGAGCAGGCCGACCCGGGCGGCGCGTGGGGGGGCGCCTGTCTGCGGATCGGTCTGCCGGATGTGCTGACCAAGGACTCTCGCCTGCGGCGCGACGTCATCCGTGTCTTCCAGACCGACGTGCGCCGCGTTGTCTGGGATCGCCAGCCTCGCCGGGCGTTTCGACCCAAGACGCTCTTCCTGGCCGATGGCGGGCGCATCGCGTTTGAGTCCCTGCAGTGGACCAACGCGGGCCTGCGGCTGTTGACCGATAGCGGCATTCGGGTCGTTGGATTTGGCGACGCATCCGAACTGCACCTGCAGGCGGGCGATCCGTGGGAAGCGTACTACCGCGAGTTGGCCGTTCTGTGTCCGGACGGCACGGCCGCCCTGATTCGGATCGAGACGTCGACCGGCATGGTCCTGACCGGCTCGACGGGACGCTACAGGACGCCGTCCGGGGGCGATCGGAGGAAGAAGTCCGGGGGCGACCACGCGATCGGGCCGGCCTGGACCCCCGACGCGATCCTGGTCTCGCCCGAGACGATTCGCACGTGGTGGCGGTTCGCCCCGCACGAGGTGCCCCTGTCGCGCCTGGCGCCCGACCGGGTGGTCCAACGCGCCCTGACGGGTTTTCGATGGCGGTGGAACCGGAACCGAAGCGTTTGCGGAGGCGCCGCAACCGCCGGGGGCCGGGCCGTCGGTTGGGGCTTCGGCGTGCACGCCCACAGCGAACTGACCTTCACACTGCCCCCGCCAGCCAGGTCGTTCCGGACCCGCGCCGGACTGGACGGAGCGATGGGCGCAGGCGGGTGCGCGCGGGCGCTGGTCTATCTCAATGCCGCAAAGGGCAAGCCCCTGTACCGCAGCGACGTGCTGGTCGGCTCGGCGGCGGCGGTCGATACCGGCGTGCTGAAGCTCCCTGCTGCCGGGCAAGGGGCCAGGCGCCTGGTCCTGGTCGCTGACGCGGTCGGCACCGGTCAGCCGGCGGGGGCCGATCCGCTCGACATCCGCGACGCGCTCAATTGGGCCGAGCCCGTCTTAAACCTGGATCCGGGAATGCTTCGCGCCGAGATGGCCCGTTGCGGTACACTGGCCATGCCCGCACTGGCCGGGTGGAAGGCTTCCGGCCCCGGCGTGCCGATCCGGCCGCGATGGGACGAGTCCGACAGGTCGTCCCCCCGGTTTGCCACGGCAGTATCGACGGGGGGCAAGCCCCTGACGCTGTCGCGCCGCGCCCGGATAGGCGAGGCGGATCGCTGGCTGAAACTGTGGGTGCGACAGGTGGGCAAGCCTGACGTGCTCGGAGCCGTCGATATTCGCGTCGATGGTCGGCCCGTCGCGCGGATCCCCGTCAACCACACGGGGCAGGACCTGCCCTACGTCGTGCCGATGGACCCGTGGCGCGGCAAACAGGTCGATCTACAGGTGGTCTACACGCCCGGTTCGTTGGACGAGAGTATCCAGTGGCGTGCCCTGGCCCTCGTGCCGCGGAAGACCAGCGTCAACTGGACGCCCCTGCGGACGGTCGACCTGAGATCGTGGAACGGTGCGGGGTTGCGGAGCAGGCCGGACGGCTCGATCTCTGCCTACGGCGGCGGACGGGGAACGGTCGGCCGACTGATCGACACGTACGAAGTCAGCGCCGCCACCGACCTGCCGCGGATCACGGCGATCCGTCTCGAAGCGTTGGCCGACACATCGCTTCCCAACGCCGGGCCCGGACGCCTGGGCCCCGGGGAGATCACGCGCGTTCGCCTCAGCACGCTGGCCCGCCAGCGAAAGACCCTCCGCGGGCGATACGTCCGCATCGAGATGCCGCACGGCAGCAGCGCGCTGCACCTGGCCGAGGTCCAGGTCTTTTCCCCGCCGTCGGACGAACGGACGCTGCTGGCCGAACTGAGCAAGCCCAAGCCGCCATCCAACCTCATCTCACGAGAGTACGCGACGGCGGAGATCGTCGCGATTCTCAAGGTCCCCGCCGCCCGGCGCGACGTGGCCCAGCGAACGCGCCTGCGAGCGTATCTCGACACGATCACCGAGAACATCGCCCGCAAGGGCACGGCGTCCCAGTCCAGCATGGTCGAAGACAACAAGCCCGCCCACGCGATCGACGGACACTTCGGCGGGAGATACGTCCAGACGGAGGCCCAGGACGGTCCATGGTGGCAGGTGGATCTTGGCGCCGCGTCCGACATTGATCGGATCGTTGTCTGGTCGCGTGTCGAACTGGACAACTCGCACCTGTTGCGGCACTTCGACGTGGTCGTCCTCGATGAAGACCGCCGGGAGGTGTGGCGGCGGGGGGGCATCTCCGACGCGCCCGTTCCGGCGGTGGAGGTCTTCGAGTCCGACGCTCGGGACGTGCCCATCGCCTGGGCTGTCGAGGCTCCCGACTCGCGAACAATCGGCCGGATCTTTGACGCCCACACGCGCGATGGGTGGATGCTCTCGCGGTATCAGGGGCAATCTCAGGCGGCGGTGTTCGCCCTCGAGGATCCCGTTGATGTCCGCCGGACCGGGCTTCGCGTCGACCTGAAGCAGGCAGAGGAGCGGTGGTACAGGCCCCTGGGGCGGTTTCGCCTGTTGGCCACCGCGGACGACCCCCCGTCGAAGGCCGAGCCCGTCGCTGTCGTCGTTCGTCCGTTATCGCCCCCCTCGGGCACGCCGTCAGGCCCGCCGCCTGAATCGCCTTATGCGCTGTTCGAGAACGACGACCACTTCGTCCCCGTCAAGCCAGCCGATCGACCGAAGGTCGTCATGGTGTCCGAGGACACTCACGGCCCCGGGCGTGCGGTTCGCGTGGCGGCGGGGGGGACGTGTCGCCTGGACCTGCCGAGGATAGTCCCCATACGCCTGAGTCCCGGCCCCGGGGAGTTCAGGTACCTGCGGTTCGCCTTCCGCAAGTACGGGCGCGGAAAGGTGGTCCTGGGTCTGGAACACGTCAACTCCCGTGACAACCCGTGCCGTTACGAGGCAGGCCTCAAGCGGTCGGACGTCCGCTTCGCATGCCGTACGTGGACATGGGACCTCCCCTCCGAGTGGATCGTCATCGACCGGGACGTGCGGCGTGACTTCGGCAGGCTGGACCTGACGGGACTGACCGTCACGTGTCCCGACGGAGACTACGTCGTGCTGGATCACATCTATGCGGCCCGGCGGCCGCAGGATTTCGAGCGCCTCACGGCCGCGCCGTCCGCGGCGAAGACCAATGCCGCCGCGCGCCTGGCGGTGGTGGCCCCGGTGGTGGCCAAGGTGCTGCCCGCCGTGGTCATGATCGACGCCGACGGGCGCACGCTGGCCGGGACACTCGTGGGGGCCGGCGGCTCGGTCGTTACGCTCGGGCGCGAGATTGCCGGCGCCGGCCGGAAGGTGACGGTTCGCCTTCCAGACGGGCGGAAGGTGAGCGGCAAGGTCACGGGCATCAGCCGCGAGACGGACGTCGGGGTGATCAGTATCACCGATGCCGGCACGTTCAAAGGCGCGGAGCTCTCGTCTCGCGAGTGGTTCGACACCACACGCATCTACGTGGGCTTCGCGTTCACCGACGGCGCGCAAGCACCTCAGGGACATGCCATGACGATCAGGCATTTCAATCCGACCCTCATTATGATGGCCGAGCCCATGCCCAGCGAGAGGCCCGGCGGGCCTCTGGTGGACGAGCAGGGGCGTGTGGTCGGTATCCACGACCAGAGGCGGGGGGGGCGGCACGCGATGTACATCAAGACTCATACCTTCGCCAGGGACTGGGGCCGCCTGATCAAGGGCGAGATCTGGGGCAAGTGGGCCGCTGGCAGGGGGCCGATGATGGGCGTTAAGACCAGCCGGGCAAAAGAGGGCTGCCAGGTCAGCTACGTGGACGCCGATTCCCCCGCGGCGTCGGCGGGACTGCTTGCCAAGGACCTCGTGCTGAAGGTTGACGGCAAGCCCGTCCGGCACGAGACCGAGATCGAGGCCGTTCTGGCGGATAAGGATCCGGGCCAACACGTCACCGTGACGATCAAGCGGGGGGACACGACCTTCGATCGGAAGATCGCCCTGATGCGGCGGCGCGAACTGAAACGCCCGCCTCGGAAGTAGCCCGCCTCTCCAGCCGCTGCTCCCGCCCGGCGGAGAGCAAGTTCATCGCTCGCATGAAGATGTGCGTGCGGCCTGTCGTCGTGGACAACCACCGCCGCCGCGGCTACAATTCGCGGGACTTGCACGTCCGGCCGTTCGCGTGGTTGCGGGGCGTTGTAGCAGCCGACCGCCTGCTGGGGTCGGGCTTGTCTTTGGTCAGGGCACGTAGTTGAAGGGACGACAGATGGCAGAGCAGTCAGTTCGTAGCGAAGAGGCGGGTCGGATTGTAGTCACGGGCGACGTGACGATGGACTGGAACCTGGCCCAGAAGACGGGCAAGGCGAGCAAGGGGCGCTCGTGGCTTCACGATACGGTCACCGCGGCCAACTGGCAGCGGGGCGGGGCGGCGCTGGTGGCGGATCTTGTGGAATGCATAGCCGATCGCCTCGCCCGGAGCGGGCAGGGCGAGTTTCGCGTCCTTCAGACCGGTGCGGCGCGGGAGGCGGTAGGGCCCGGCGACGAGGCGTACAACCACTCCTTTGCGTTCTGGAAGCAGTATGACGGCACGTCGTGGTCGGGCGGCAAGGCGGTGTGGCGGATGGCCGAGTCGCTCGGTATGTCGGCGGCGGCGGATTGCGAGGACCAGGCCACGCGCCCGTGGCACCACGTGGTTGATGACACCGCCGACGCCGAGATCGTCGTGATTGATGACGCGGCGTACGGCTTTCGCGAGTGCGAGGCGTTGTGGCCCGAGGCCATCGGGCCCGCCGCGCCGGCCGTCAAGCCGTGGGTCGTACTGAAGATGTCCCATCCGCTGTGCGAGGGCAAGCTGTGGGAGCACCTGCTGGCCAACTTCGCCGACCGCCTGATTGTCATCGTCACCGCCAACGACCTTCGCCACGGGCAGATCCAGATCAGCAGGCAACTGTCGTGGGAACGTACCGCCGGGGATCTGGTGCGTGAGCTGAACCGCAATCCGCGCATCAACGAGTTGCGCCGTTGCGCCCACGTGGTCGTCTCGTTCCTGACCGCCGGCGCCGTCGTCCAGTCCGGCGCCAGGGAAGGGTCGCCGGCGGCCACGCTGCTGTTCGATCCGGTCAAGATGGAAGGCCAATGGGAGCGCCCAGCCAGCGGGAAGGTGTTCGGCTACACGACGATTCTGACCGCGGCGATCGTCCGCCGCCTGATGGTCGATGGCGATCAGCCCGATGTGGCAGCGGCCGTGCAGTCCGGCGTCCGCGCGATGCGGGACCTGTTTACCTGCGGCTACCTTGCCCAGGACGACAACGACAGCCGCGTCGTATTTCCGCACGATCAGATTGCTGACCTGCTGATGGAAACCGACGGCTCGGCCTGCGAGGACGGCATCGGACAGGCACCCGCCGTCTTGCAGGAGGCCACGATTCCGCATCCTGACCGGGTCGAACGGTGGTCCATACTCGGCGCGAGGTACAGTGCGGTGATCGACAGCATCGCGGCGGATGTGGCGCAGCAGGGGCTGGACGTCATCCTGGATGACGTACCGGTTGCGAAGTTCGGGTTCCTCTCGACGGTGGACCGTCGCGAGATCGAGTCGTATCGCAACGTCCACCGCCTGTTGGTGCAGTACGTGCGCAACACGGGTGACCGTCAGCCGTGTTGCATCGCGGTGTTCGGCCCTCCGGGATCGGGCAAGTCGTTCGGCGTCAAGCAGATAGCGGCGACTATCGGCAAGGACAAGATCAAGACCCTCACGTTCAACCTGTCGCAGTTGGCCAGCCCGAGCGAACTCAACGGCGCGCTGCACCAGGTCCGCGACGTGGCGCTGACCGGTATGATCCCGCTGGTGTTCTGGGACGAGTTCGACACCGCCCTTGCCGGCCAGACACTCGGCTGGCTGCGGTACTTCCTGGCGCCGATGCAGGACGGCGAGTTCCAGGAGGGACAGATCACGCATCCGATCGGCAAGTGCATCTTCGTCTTCGCCGGCGGAACCAGCGAGAGCTTCGCGGACTTCGGCTCGGTCATTCGCGGCGTCAACGAACAGGCCGCCGCCGACGAGCGGAAGGCCGCCAAGGTCAACGACTTCCTCAGCCGCCTGAAGGGCTACCTCAACGTGCTGGGCCCGAATCCACAGCATGGCCCGGGGTTCCTGGACGAACTGTTCATCCTGCGGCGGGCGATCCTGCTGCGGTCAATGCTCTCGCGACGGGCCAAGGGGCTCTTCGAAGGCGGAGATACCAGGAAGCTGCTGCGCATCGATCCCGGCGTGCTGCGGGCATTTCTACACTCCCCGGCGTTCAGGCACGGCGCGCGGTCGATGGAGTTCATCATCGCCATGAGCGTCCTGGGCCGCAGCTCCTGCTATGAACGGGCGTCCCTGCCGTCCGAGGCCCAACTCGAGACCCACGCCGACGGGAAGATGTTCCTCTCGCTGGTCGACCAGATCTCCCTGCCGCCGGAACTGCTGGAGAAAGTCGCCGCCTCGGCACACGACTGCTGGAAGAAGGCGAAGGAAGCTGACGGATGGAGCCATGCCCCCGTCCGCGACAACACGGCCAAGACGCACGCCTGGCTGCTGGACTACGACGAATTGCCCGAAGAAGCCAAGGAAGCCAATCGCGTTACCGCGGGCAACTTTCCCCGCAAGCTCGCCTGCTGCGGCTACGTCATGACGCCCATCGACGGCGTGTGCGGCATCGACGAGTTTCCGCCTGACGACTTCGAGAAGATGTCCATATATGAGCACGAGTTGTGGATGGAGGACAAGCTCCGCCGCGGCTACACGCTGGGGGAATCGACCGAAGCCGAACCCTACCACAGTCCCTACCTGGTCCCCTGGGAGGAACTGGACGACGACATCAAGCAATACGATCGCGACCAGATCGCGAACATCATCGGCATCCTGAAAGAGGTTGGCTACGCGGTGGTCAAGGCCGACTGACCGCAGGCGGCGGGCCTGGTACGGATGCGGCGGGGACCTCGCATGTCCCGCCGAAGGCCGTTGTCGCCTTGTCGCGCCCGTGCTCAGCCGGACCGTCCAGCACGCACGAGGCCGCGGCCTAAGCGACGATCTCCCGGCCGAAGGGGTAGGGGGCGTCTGAAGGCGCGGCATGCGGCCAGGGGGCGTTTACGGGGCTTGGCCGGGACGCGCAGCGGCGCCGCCTGGCGCCTGGCGCCGCTCCGGGCGGACGACATTCTGACGTTCTGCAGAACGTCAGAATGTCGTATGGCGCGGAGATGCGACGGCAAGTGTCGGCCGACACTTGCGATGCGACGTTCCGCGATCCCAGAGGGGCCGGCGGTGATTCGTGTTGTCTTTCGTGGGGTGATGGCATAGGGTCTGCGGGTCGTTGTCTGTTGCTTAGGGAGTTTTCAGTATGGGTATGTCCGGTATGTGTGAGAAGCCGTTTGGATTGTCCCCGCGCGCGATCATTCGCGACGGGCAGGGGCGGTGTCTGCTGGTCAAGCGGTCGTCGCAGTCGACGCACCAGGCGGGGCTGTGGGAACTGCCCGGCGGGAAGATGGACCCGGGTGAGACGTTCGACCAGGCCCTGCTCCGCGAGGTGGTCGAAGAGACCGGGCTGACGATCGCGCTGGACCGCGTGGTCGGAGCGGCCCAGTGGGAGCATCCGCAGGTGCACGTGGCGTACATCATCCTGGAGGCCCATGTTGTCGAGGGGCAAGTGCGGCTGAGCGACGAGCACGACGACTGCCGCTGGGCAACCCCCGCCGACGTCGCGATGATGGAGGTCTGCCCGCAATACGTGCCCTGTCTCGAGGCGGTGCTAGCGTAGGGGGCGTACTCGCGCGAGGGCAGTCCGAGGCGTCCGGCCAAGAAGCAAGCTGTTTCGCCACGGGCGAGACGGAGACAGCGGGGCGTCGAGGCCACGGGGCGTGGCTTGCCGTCTCAGCAGGCCGCGGTGGCGCATCTTCTTGACCATGGATCTTTTCTCGGAATCTCGGGCTCATTCGCAGGCATGGGGACGTTACTAGTTATGATGGTGGAATGGGCGCGACGGCGCGGCCCGAGTTCCGCTTCGAACAACATGATCCTAGTCGACTGCCCTTTCGCTGGGAGTGAACGTGTCTTCACAGTCACCAAAACACGAGGAGTTCATTGCCCTGTTCGTTCGGCACGAACCGGCGATCCACTCATTCCTGACGTCGCTGCTGGCCAGTCTCGACCACGCCGAAGTGGTGATGCAGGAAACGAGCATGGTCATGTGGAGGAAGTTCGAGCAGTTCGAAAGGGGAAGCAGTTTCCGCAACTGGGCGTTCCGGATCGCCCGTTTCGAGGCCATGAACTTCCGACGCAAGAGGCAGCGGGACAGGCATTTCTTCAGCGACGAGCTTGTCCGGCTGCTGGCGGATGAGGTCGCGCAGCAAGCGGCTCAACTGGAAGAGGAGCGCCGCGTGCTTACACACTGCGTGGCGAAGCTCGACTCGAACGATCGCAGCGTGCTGTCCGGATGCTATCGGGAGGACTCGACGATCAAAGCTTACGCCGAGAGCGTCGGGCGAACGCCTAACGCCGTTCGGAAACACCTGGCGAGGATCCGCACGGCCTTGTCGGCGTGTGTCCGACAGACCCTGGGGCTTGATGGGATATGACGATGGACGAACAGAGATCTCCACGTGCCACGCCACTGGTTGAACTGATCGAGCAGGTGTTGGCTGGAACCGCGTCTGACCAGCAGAAGCGGGAACTGGATGCCCGTCTGCTGGCCAGCCCCGAGGATCGCAGAGACTATCTGCATCACCTGAATCTGCATTCGGCGCTGAAGCGCCAGTTCGCCTATGGCGTTGGGGACCAGGCGCCCCCCCTGGTTGACGCGGCAGGTGCGGCAAAGGGGGTGACCGCGGTGTGGTCCGGCCCAACGGCGCTGGCGCACAGGTGGCTATGGGCTACCGCCGCTGGCTTGGCTGCTGCTGTTCTGGTAGTCGTGAGCGTGTACCTCTCACGCCCGGGTACTGAACCGCCCATCGTGACAATAACGAGAATGAACGGGGCCCTGCAATGGACCGGCGACGGTGGACGGGTGGTTCGCGATCTGGAAGCAGGCAGCTCGCTGCGCGGCGGTACGCTGGAGTCGCTGGCTGCCGATTCCTGGGCCCTGTTGACCTTCTGTGACGGTTCGACCGTGACGGTCTCGGGCCAGTCGACGCTGACGATCTCCGAGGACAGGCAGAAGCAGATGCACTTGCGAGAGGGGAGCATCTCTGCCAGCGTTGCCCAGCAGCCGCCGGGCCGGCCTATGCTGATCCACACGCCGACTGCCAGGCTGGAAGTTCTGGGCACGCAGCTCACCGTGGATGCGGAAGTGATTTCGACGGCGCTTCGCGTGAACGAGGGGCGTGTCCGTGCGACGCGGCTGTCAGACGGCAGCGTGGCGGAGGTCCCGGCCGACCACCAGGTGATCGTCTCGACGAGTCGGCGAGCAAAACTGGATGTCAAGAGCCGGCCCCAATCAGTTCCTTCGTGGCAGAGCACCCTGCCGACCGGAGCGATATACGGGCAATGGGTTCCGGACAGAGACGGCCCCGGGGGCAGATTGCGGGGCGTGCCGGTGCTCCTGAATCCGGGCAAGGGGCCGACCACGCTTCACCTGGTGGCCATCTCAGCGTGTCGCGGCTCGGTTGCCCCGGTAGTGCCGGCTCCGGGCGGGAGGTTTCGCATTCGCGGTCGGGTCGAGACATCGGGAGATCTCTACTTTGGTATTACGATGAAGCACGTCAAGGGAGGCTTTGCGGGGAAGTACGTTACAGCGCGGAAGCTCGACGTGTCCGGCAGGACGGGTCGAAGTCTGGACATCGAATTGCCCGTGGAGGAATTCAGGCCGCAGGAGAAGGAGTTCCCTCCTTCGCCGGTTGGCCTGGAGCTTGTCGACTGGTGGTGCTTCACCGATAGCCAGGACGCGGGGCTGAGCATCGCGGGCGTCGAGTTGCTGCCGCCACGCGCCGCGACCGTTGCGACGCGCCCGACGGCCCCCCCCCCGCGAGTGCCCCTCATGGATATCTGGGCGGCGGCCGCGCAGGGCAACGTCAAGGCGGTCAAGCGTCATCTCGCCGCGGGGGCCAGGATCGACGGGGCCTTTGTCGCCCCGGGCATCCCCGCCTCGGGTGCCACGCCGCTACATATGGCGGTCTTGTGCAACCAGGGCGACATGGCCGGATTCCTCATCCAGCGGGGAGCGGATCTCAACGTTCGAGCCAAGGACAAGCACGGGGGCACGCCACTGCACTGGGCGGCGGCATTGGGCCGAGTCGAGATGGCCGTACGGCTGATGGAGGCCGGGGCCGACATCAACGCCCCCGACAACAACGCCTTCACCCCCCTGGATGCGACCGATTACGATCCCAAGTCCCGCAAGGATGCCAAGCGCAAGATCGCCGAACTCCTCCGCGCCAGGGGCGCAAGGAGAAGACCACCGCAACGAGAGGGCCCCGAGACGTGATGGCTTTGCCGAATGTGCCAGACTATGGCTGTATAACAGACAGGAAACCGACAATGAAGACACTCAGCACCTGGACCGTTACGATCACCCTCCTGGCCGCATGTACCCACCTGCAGGCCGAACCGAAGGCCGGGAATGCCGACCGGCCCGGCGCAGTCGGCATTCGCTGCTCGTACTACAAGAACGGTCGGATCTACGTGAACACCCTCGGCACGCCGGAGGGCAAGCCGATCACCAAACCGCCGGTCAAGAGTTGGGAGGACTTCAAGCCGTCCTGGTCGAAGACCGGGGACATGCTGGTCTTCTTCCGCCGGGTCAAGAACGATCGGATCGTGGTCAACTGGAAGACCAAAATCTGCGTGATTAACGTCGATGGGACAGGCTTTCACGAGTTGTCCGACGGAACGCACACGGACTTCAACCAGACCTGGACACGCGACGGAACCAACACGCCGATCTGGAACCGACGGACGCCGAAGGGGCACTTCGTCGTCATGAAGAGCAAGGTCGGCAATCGCCCCGGCCAGGAAGTGCCCATTACGAATCCGGCCTATCACAACTGGGCGTACACGTGTCTCAAAGACGGCCGCATCCTCGTGCAGTGTGTGCATCCCAAGCAGGGGTGGGGCTACTTCCTGATGACGCCGAATCCCAAGGGCGAGCCTGGCTACCAGCGTCTGGACTGTGCCGGCTTGGAGCGGAAGGGGTTACTCGACCGCATCAGCGTCTCGCCCAGCGAGGACAAGATCTGCTTCGAGCACCAGATCGGGCACAAGCACACTCCGCCCGGGCGGGCGCTCTACGTGGGCGGCTTCGACGCCGGCAAGCCCGCCATCATCAACCCCAAGCCCTTTGCCAACGCCGAGCGTAAGAACCGCTGGTTTGCCTACCCTCGCTGGACCAAGGGCGAAAAGGCCATCGTCTATCACGCCAGCCCGTCGCTCTACCTGTATACGCTGGCGGACGGGTCGACGGTCCGCGTGTCGACGGACTCGCGAGCTGATTACCGATACCCCCACGGTGAGAGGATGCCGAAGTAGTGCACGCATAGCTGACAACTGATGACTGACTATCTGTAACCGACCGGATCAGGAACAAACCCAATGCAAGAAGCAGCAGACCGACTCCACCGCCGCGAGTTCCTCAAGCGTACCGCCGCTGTCGCCGCCGCGGGCCTCGGCGCCGGCGCCGCGTCGGCGGCCGTGCCGAAGGACAAACAGATCAAGCTCGCCGACACCATCTCCGCCCGCGCGTTCGGCAAGACGGGAGTGAAGCTTCCCGTGCTCGGATACGGCGGGGCCGCTCTGCCGAAGAAATGGGGAAACCCCCTTTCGCTCGAAGACCGTGTCAAGCTGGTGCGCTATGCCTACGACAGCGGCATCCGGTACTTCGACACCTCCATCAGCTACACCTACAGTGAGAGCCAGGCGATCATCGGCAAGGCCCTGAAGCCCGTTCGCGACAACGTCTTCATCACCACCAAGGTGGACTTCTGGAATATGGCCAGACGGGACGGACGCATCATGAAGCTGAAGAAGGGCGAGGCCACCCGGCAGATCAAGATGAACCTGGCCGAACTGAAGTCGGATTACATCGACGCCGTCCTGATCCATGGCACGCCCGGGGTGCAGCAGATGACCGTCGAGCAGAGCATGGAAGTCCGGGACGAACTGGCCGAGGCGCGCGACAAGGGTCTGGTCCGTTTCGTGGGCTTCTCGGCGCATGGCTACTTCGACAAGGCATTGGCCCTGATCTCTTCGGGGGGCTTCGACCTGTGCATGCTGTCCTACGGCTATCTGCCGCGGGGGCACGACCAGCGCTTCTCGGACAAGTCGATCGCTCTTCGCGAGAAGTGCCTGGCCAAGGCACACGAACTGAAGATGGGCATCGTGGCGATGAAGGTCGTCGGCGCAGGGCTCCTCGGGGGCTGGGCCCGTCACGTCGTGCCCGCGTTCGACAAGAATCACCTCCCGCTCCTGCCAGGCGCTGCAATCCGCTGGGCGCTGCAAGACAAACGAATCCACATGCTCTGTATCGGCATGCGCCTCCGAACCGACATCGACTCCAACATCAAGACACTCGCCGGTGACACCACCTTCACGCCCGCCGACCGCGCCCTGCTGGGCCGGTTCGGCCCCCTGGTCCTGGGGAGCGACGCGATGAGGAAGATGCGCGTGGAATAAGCGACCGGGACCATCGCTCGCGACCCGCCCGGGGGCGGGAAAGCCATCAACACGTGCTCACCCGGAGATCGGAGGCCTACGGGAACAGGATTGACATGAAGAGACCGAAGACCGAGATTGCTGCAGCGGCGACGGCACTTGCGGCGGCAGGCCCCTGGAGTAGGCGGCCATCGGAGATACTGATGCTGAGTAAGACTCGTCTACTGACGACGGCCCTGATCATGTTCGTGTCCCTCGTGTCAGGGTGTCTTCCCTCCTGGTATGCGAAACAGGCGGACCGCGACGCCTACGGTGCAATCTCCGAGGGGCAGGTCGCCGCCCTCGGTAAGGGCAATGGGTTCGATATCACGTACACTCCGGTCGACTGCGATCGTTACCTCAAGAGAACCAAGGATGAAACAGACAGGGATGTGGACGTCCTGACTCTTGAAGGCACCTTGAAGGTGGCTTTCAAGAACAGCAGGGAGTTTCAGACAAGGAAGGAGACCCTGTACAGTTCGGCGCTGTCTCTGGCGAACCTCTCCAGGGGATGGGAATCCATCCTGCCGAACGGCCAGGTCAACGCCACCGCCGAAACGCTGCGCACCAGCGGGAACGGCCCGGAAGGGGGCACCGACAGCACGAACAGGTACATCAATGCCGACGCGAACTACTCGTTAACCCGGCGGCTAGTCGGGGGCGGGCTGCTGGCGTTGGGAGCCTCCATGGACTTCGCTTCCGATTTTCTCGGGAACGACGGGACGCGGGTCGGCTCGCTCGTCGAGGGCAGTTTCACCCAGCCGCTGCTCCGCGGAGCGTGGAGGGGATTGGCATTCGAGGACCAGCACCGCCGTGAGAGAGACTTCCTCATTGACGTCTATGAGTTCGACCGATTCAGGCAGACATTTGCCGTCAGCATCATGGAGGATTACTATGGCGTTCTCACGCTGAAGGACCAGCTCGAGAACAGCAGAACGAATGTCGATCGCCTGCAGACGGCCTACCTCGTCACACAGGCAATGGTCCAGGGCGGCCAGTTGACCAGGGCCCAGGAAGACCAGGCCCAGCAGGATCTGCTGAACGCACAGATCGGCATGGAGCGGGCCATCCTGGCGTACTCCAACGCGCTGGACCGGTTCAAGATCACCCTCGGGTTGCCTATCTCGCAGGACTTGAAGCTCGACTACCCGGGGGCCCTGAAGCGGCTTAACCGCACGGGTCCCCGGCCGCTGCCCCTGGCCGAACGCATGGCGACCAGTACGTCCTTCATAACCGATACGACCCTCCTGAGGGCCAGGGCCACCGCACGAGACGCCGAGAAGGACGTCGAGGTGGCGGCAGATGACTTCAATCCTCAGCTCGATCTCGAACTCAGGGTCTCTGCACCCGGAACGGATCGCGCCCAGCCGGCGCGCATCCAAACGCACCACCATACCCGAAGCGCGAGACTGACACTGAACTACGGTCTCGACCAGACCGGCAATCGTGACGCCTACCGCAACGCGATGATCGCACGAGATCGATCACAAAGGGGCCTCGTCGAGGCCGAGGATACCTCCACGCTGAACGTGAGGAACTCGTTCCGCTCGCTGAAGCAGTCAGGTCGCAGCTTCGACCTGCAGAAACGGAGCGTGGAGATCGCCAAGCGGAGGACGGCGCTGGTCGCCATCCAGCGAAGACAGGGCCAGGCCACAACGCGCGACGTCCTCGAGGCCGAGGCGGCCCTGAACGCGTCGCTTAACGGCCTGACGACTTCGCTGGTCAATTACACTATCACGAGACTCCAGTTTCTGGCCAGCCTGGGCATGCTCAGTGTGGACCCGGACGGAACGCTCAACGAACGGAAGACCCCCTTTGGATATGACAGGCTTCAGAAACGGTACCCCTATCTGGAAACGGGCCAATACGATAAGACGCGTGCACCGGGCAAAGCCCGTAGAGGTCCCGCGCAGGGAGACGCAGAACAGGCAAGGCAAGATGCTCCCGGAGAGAATCAGGACAGAGAGAAGAAAGATGGACAATAGACTACTTCCGGTTCTGGCCTTGTGCCTGCTGCTGAGCGGGTGCTGGCCTTTCGGGGATGACCAGGACGGCTCGGCCCATCGGACCGCCGAGGCGATACGCGAGACGCTCGTTATCACGTCTACCGAGTCCGGTACGGTAGAGGCCGAAGAGAAGGTCGTTATCTCCAATCAGTTGAAATGGTCCGTGATCATCAAAAAGGTCGTTGACGAGGGCACGGTGGTCAAGCAGGGCCAACTGATCATCGAGTTTGAGTGCAAGAACCTCGAAGACGCCATCGACGCCCTGGAACTGGCCCTCAACAACGCCGAGCTGGCGCTGGAGCAGGCCAACAAGCAGTTGGTCCTTCTTGAGAAGCAGCAGACGATCAACCTGGAACAGGCCAAGAACGCCGTGAAGGATGCCGAGGAGAACCACAGACTCTACGAAGAGCAGTCGCAGACTACGCTGGCGAAGAAGAAGGATGCTCTGAAGCGGGCCGAAGAGACCCTCGTCAGGTTCAACGCGAAGGGCGGTCAAAGGGAGAACGACCTGCGAGACGCCGAGATCGCCATCGAGATGGCCACCAAGCAGGTCAAGATCGCCGAGAAGAAGCTGGAGTTCAAGAAGGACGTCAACAGGAAGCCCGAGTTGAACAAGCCGTACAGCGAGAGCGAGATCGAATCCGATGAGCTTGCACTCCAGAACCTTCGAAACACGCTGGAAAAGGCGATTGCCGCCAAGAAGCTGCTGGAAACATACACCATCCCTCAACTGGTTCGACAGCTTGAAGAAGACATAAGGCAGGCCGCCGAAGAATTGAAGATACTCCAAACGCACACGATCGTCCAGAACACGCGCAAGAACCTGACGGCGATCAAGGAGGCCAAGCTGAAGCTGGAACAGGCCAAGCTCGCCCAGGAAGCCGAACTGCGAATGAAGAAGCAGGAGATCCTGAGCAAGCAGAGGGGGCTTGACGAACGCAAGGAACAGATGCAGGAACTCAAAGAGGACCAGGCGAAGCTCCGGGTGACCGCGGAGCGATCCGGACTGGTGCTCTACGAGCCGGGTTGGAAGGGCGAGGGCCAGAGAATTGAGGTCAAGGAAGGCGAAAGCATCTACCCCAGGGGGAAACTAATGATTATACCCGACATGACCACGCTTCGCGTTCAGACGATGATCTTCGAGGCGCTGCGGGAATACGTAACCGTGGAGGACGGCGGCGACGAGGGCAGAGCGGCCGTCGCCAGGATCGAGGCACACGTCGGCCAGGCCGTCAAGAGACTCATGATGGAGGCCATAATGAACAAGTGGCCGAAGGAGAAGGCCCAGGCGGCCTACCTCAAGATCAAGACGGACCAGATCATCCCTATGATCAAGCAGGCGGTCACTGACGGCAAGCTCACGAAGAAGGACGCTAAGGCCTTCTATCGCCGCCTGGAGGAGAGCGAGGCCCGGACGGCCGAGGTGGCCGGCGGCCAGCCCACCCCTGTCAAGATCGACTGGGACTCTCTGCCCGACGCGCCTGACAAGAAGGATGACGCCGCCAGCAAGCCTGTAGGGATCAAGGGTACGCGAGCCATGGTCGTCCTGGATTCGTTCGCCAGGAAGACGCAGATACCCGGGCGGGTCGTGGAGTCTTCCCCGCTGCCGAAAGGCACCGGCCCGCACTGGCTGAGGACCGGAACCAAGGCGTACGATCTCTGGGTCGGCGTCGACTGGAAAGCCCATGGGTTGACTCCCGGTAAGAACCTCAGGCCCGGCATGGGCGGGAAGGTGACGCTGATACTGGACGAGATCGAAGACGCGCTGACGATTCCCGTTCTCTCGGTATACAACAAGAAGGACAAGTACTACTGCATGAAGATCGAAGGCGGCTCACCGGTGGAGACCCGGATCGAGATCGGAAAGATGAATGAGAGCCGCGTGCAGATTCTTTCCGGCCTCAAAGAAGGCGACAAGGTGCTCCTGGTCGCCGACGCGGATGAAGAAGCGGCAAACGGCGAGGCCGAGGACGAGGGCCCGCCCTCTGCCAATGGCAGCGGTGCCCAGGCGGACAGATAGATGGAACCGGTCATTCGCCTCGAATCCGTCACCAAGACCTACCGCGTGGGCCTCGGAGTCGCCGCCCTGAGCAACGTCGACCTGGTCGTTCCGGAAGGTCAGTACCTCGCCATCATGGGCGCCAGCGGCTCGGGCAAGAGCACCATGCTGAATCTCCTGGGGTGTCTGGACCGTCCCAGCTTGGGCAAGTACTTCCTCGGCGGTGACGATGTCTCAACCCTCTCGGACAATCGGCTTTCGGAGATACGAAACACCAAGTTAGGCTTCGTCTTCCAGTCGTTCAATCTCATCCCCTGGATGACCGTCACGCAGAACATCGGGATGCCCCTGTTCTACAGGGGCGCTCGTCGGAGTCAGCGTCACAGGACAAGCGCCGAACTGGGGCGTATGGTCGGCCTCGGAGACCGCCTTGACCATCGCCCTCACCAGTTGTCGGGGGGACAGATGCAGCGGGTCGCTATTGCCAGGGCCCTGGTCAACGACCCGATGGTCCTCCTGGCCGACGAGCCCACGGGAAACCTCGACACCAACACCGGCGAGGAAATCATGGAGGTCTTCGCAGGGCTGAGCCGGCGCGGCAAGACCATCCTCATGGTCACGCACGAATCCCACATCGCCGCCCACGCAAGTCGCGTCATAACGCTCAGGGACGGCCGCATCGAATCCGACGTCACCGATCACCAGGGGGGTGAATCCCGTGGGTAAGCTGCTCGACGTCATGTTCCTGGCCATCCACAGCCTGTCGGTGCACCTTGTCCGCTCCGGGCTGACCATGCTCGGGATTGTCTTCGGGGTCTGCGGCGTCAGCGTGATGCTCGCGATTCAAGCCGGCGCGAGCAAGGAAGCTCAGGAGGAACTCAGCGTCCTGGGCAGCACCAACGTGATCATCAACTCCATAGAGCCTGCCCAGGAGATCGGCCGCGGCCGCGGAAGAGAGATGATCACGCTCAAGAAGTTCGGCACAACATATCGGGACATCAAGTGCATTGTCGATAACGTCCCCGGCGTGGTGGACTACGCCACGGTGCATGATGTGAAGTTGCGGTACTACTGCCCGGAGGACCGGAATCGGTATTCGCTGGTCATGGGCGTGACGCCGAACTATGCGAAGCTACTCAATCTTCGCATATCGAAGGGCAGGTTCATCACCGCCGTGGACATGCTCCATAAGAAGCCCTACTGCGTGATTACCAGAACGCTGGCCAGGAAGGCGTTCAAGTGCATGAACCCCATTGGCAAGACGATCCAGCTGAAGGGACAACCTTTCGGCATCGTCGGCGTGATCGATTACATACCATCGAAACTCGGGATCACCGAGGAAGACATCCCCATATTCATTCCCAAGACCACGAAAGAGGGCAAGTTCGGGCAGATCAATGTCAACTGGCACCAGGGCAATATGACATCGGAGGATGTACAGGTCAGCCAGCTGATACTGCGGATGAAGGACGAATCGGCGGTTATGGCGGCGGCCCCGATCATCAGGGCCATCATGGAGAAGAATCACGATAAGCTCGAGTACGCTATCATGATTCCCTTGAAGCTCATTCAGGCCAAAGCCGCCCAGCAGCGGATCTGGGATATGATTTTCTTCGCGATCGCTTCAATCTCGCTGATTGTGGGCGGTATCGGCATCATGAATATCATGCTCGCCAGTGTCACCGAGCGCACGAAGGAGATCGGCGTCCGCCGGGCCCTTGGCGCGAAGAAGCGCGATATCATCGCGCAGTTCCTTTTCGAGGCGGTCACCATGACGACCCTGGGCGGATTGATCGGCGTCGTTATAGGCTACTTCGTTCCTCCTCTGCTGAAGGACATTGTAAACGTCACTCCTATCGTCTCGGTCCCGATGCTGATCGGTCCTTTCCTCATGGCCGTCGCCGTCGGGATTGTCAGCGGACTCTATCCCGCAAAGCGGGCGGCCGCCCTCGACCCGATCGAAGCGCTGCGACACGAGTAATCTGATGATTGGGTCTTCTGGGAGGCGGCAACCTTCACGTGGACCTCCTTGGATCGCTCTGGCTTGGTGGCATCGACGAGGTAGGCCCGGTCGCCGATCAACGAGGGCAGGACGAGATGAAGCGGCTGACGTTTGTGAGCAGGCCGTCACTGCAGGCCGAGGTGGGTGACGTGGTGACGCCAACTGTGTCAATCAAGACACGCCTCGCAAGACCGTGCTATCCAAGGCCTTGCGAGGCGTGCTCTTTAAGGAACGGAGAGGGTGGGATTCGAACCCACGGTACCTTTCGGCACACTGGTTTTCGAGACCAGCTCCTTCAGCCGCTCGGACACCTCTCCGGATGTCGCGTCGAGCCAAGGACTCTATCGGCTTGTTGGTGCGGTGTCAAGAGTCGAAACCCGCCGAACGGGAAAATCGGTCCGCGGGTGTCAGCGCCGGTGTGAAAATGGGGTAAATCGGGCGGTTTGAAGATGCGCGG
>CAZVEV010000089.1:0-3175 GCA_964625865.1 uncultured Planctomycetaceae bacterium
CTATGCCGATGGTTCTGAAGAGTTTTATGATATTAGCAAGGACCCGAACGAATATACCAATTTAGCCGGCAATCCAGAGTTTCAAACGCCATTAGCAAAACTTCGTTCCTCAGTCCCTAAGACGTGGAAATATGTTATTTGCCCGCGCACCAAGCCCTTTGAACACACATTATCTAAACCTTGAGGTAGAAGTGCGTGGGTCCGGTCCCGAATGTATCCAGGCGCTAACGTTGTTGGCCAAAAAGAAAGGGATTTCCGGCGGTCTGCGTCCGATCGGCACGGATCCGCGAAAGACCGGCAAAGGAAGAACAAGCATTCGGGAGGACCGCTATGCCTATCTTGAGCTCTGCATCGGACGTGCTTTGGCTCGCTGTGGGTCTAAACGCGGGTATCGAATTCTAATCGACTATCTCACGGACATCCGAGGCTTTCTTGCTCGCAGCGCCCACGAAGAACTCACGGCACTTTCGCGGCGTGATTTCAGCCACGACATCCAAGCGTGGTCTCGTTGGCTGGAAGACGCAACCGTTTCGCCAATCAGATATACCAGGTAGTCGATTGACCTCGGACACACCTATCGAAAGCACCGCAGCACTGACGTTCTATAAGGTGCCGGTTTCGGACGAAAGGAAACGGCTATGAAGACAACGATAGCTGCATTTGTACTGACTTTCCTCGTTACCGGCGTGGCGGCTGCCGCGGACCCCGGTGCCACCAAAATCGCAGATCCCTACGGCATCCTCAAGAAACCCATACCCGATAAGACCGTGGTCCTGAGTTTTGACGATGGCTGCAAGAGTGACGTCAAGACTGTTGCACCTTTGCTGAAAAAGAACGGCTTTGGGGCGACCTTTTACATCACGGAAGCCATGGGGTTTAAGAAGCGTAAAGACTGGTACATGACGTGGGATGAGATCAAATCTGTCGAGAAGATGGGATTTGAGATTGGCAACCACACGGTCCATCACTGGGGGTTGTCGGCACATTCGGTTGAGGGCTGCATCAAGACCACAGTTGGCATGGAGACGCTCTTTGAGAAACACGGGATTTCTCATCCAACAACTTTCTGCTGGCCGCTCTACAGGGTCAAAAATGAGTTTCTGGATGTGCTGGCCGAGAAGGGGTATCTCTTTGCTCGCGGCGGGCACGGCCGCCCCTACGATCCCGTCAAAGACAATCCACTGGACGTGCCTTCATACACCTTAAAGGATGGAGTCATGAAGAAGGGGTTTGGCCATTTCACGAAGATTGTTGAAGAGGCCCGGGATGGCAAGATAGTTGTTCTCTGTTTCCATGGCGTACCTGATGGTGAGCATCCTGGAGTCGGCCTGAAGCCCGAGACCTTCAAGAAGATGGTCAGCCATCTCAAAGAGAAGGGCTACAACGTCATCTCCATGCGTGATTTGGCGCAGTACATCGATCCGGCTAGAGCCTTCCTCTATCTCTCGCAGCCTAAGACCTATCCATGGGGAAGGTGTGCACGGGACTGGGGCTGGGTCAGGCAGAAGGACGCTACGCTGTATATCGGGATACGCAAGATGCCCGCAGACAGGAAGATCGAGCTCCCGCGCATGACAACAAGGATCGATAGAGCGTGGCTCGCTGCCGACCCGCAGAAAAAGTCGATTGACGTGTCTGTTTCTGACGCGGGTATATCAACGATTGTGGTCCCTGAGATCGACAAGAAGGCCTATGGCACGAGTCCGCTCGTTGTCATGGCGGAACTCACGGGCGGTCCGAGCCCGACCATCCTGGACTTTGCTTTCCCGGGCCTGCCGGATGTCACCATGGCTGGCGACCAGATCAGCGTGGAGGTGCCCAAGGCTGCAAATATCAAGAAGCTGGCACCTCACTACCAGACTGGATATGAAAAGGTCAAAGGCACGCCTGCATCGGGAACAGAGCTGGACTTCAGCAAGCCACCGAAATACGTGATTACCGCGCCAGATGGTAAGACCATGACTTATACCGTCACGGTGAAACAAAAGGAGTTTGCCGTGGGACCGGCCAATGCGAGTTTTGAAACATTCGACTCTCTTGACCAGCATCATGGTGCCTGGGGCAGGACGCCTTCAGGGACATTTTGGACGTTCACCAAGAAACACAGAAATGCATCGATCGGCATTGTTTCACTAGAGAGCTATGCCATTGCAGCAAATCCCCCGAGAGATGGTTCGAGACACTGTGGTGCACTGGGAGGCAGGGGCAGCAGCATATCGCAGTCAGTCGTCTTTGATAAGGGTGAGTATACCATCAGTTTTGATCGATCAACCACTCACCGAACAAGTGTGAGCTTCCCATCCATTAACGTCGCAATTGATGGTCGCATCTTGATGACTCTTAAGAGCCGGACGTTCAAAGGCGGCTGGGACAAGCGAACCTGGACACAGCACACCACTCCCGCTTTCAGCGTAGACTCGGGGATGCATACCATCAGCTTCATAGTTGGTGATGATGCTAAGGAGAGCAATTATGCATTGAGAGGTGTTAATCTGATAGACAATGTAACCATAAAAGTTAAGGAGTAACCCCCTCTCCCCCGGGCCACCGACGCACGGTCACGCGGAATCAAATCTCCTATCAGCTACGCCCCCTCAGCAGCCCTACCGTTGGCATCGCCCTGCCGAGACGAGAAGTCCGGCAGCGCATTCATTGCCCCGGCCACGTCGAGCAGGACAGGATCGGTGTAGTAGTTCATGGTCAGTTCGATGGGACTGTGGCGCATGGTGGCCATGGCGGTGCGGGGGTGAGTGCCGGAAGCCGAGAGGTGGGTTCCCGTACTCACCGTATTGCGCGAAGATCACGCCTTTGTCGGCGAGGCTGATCGTCCGGCTGGCGTCTCAGCCAAGCCCCGTAGTCGCCCCGTGGCCGTGCTCTGGCAAGACGAGCGACGGTTGCCCCTCCAGGCGTGAGAGAATCGCTTAGGCCGCGGCCTCGTGCGTTCTGGAGGGTCTGGCCGGGCGTGGGCGCGGACGCGGCATCCCTGCCGCATCTCAGCGGCGTGCCAACGCCGGATGGCGTGGCGTGCTCACGGGAAGGCCCGGCGGGGTTCTGGCTTCAGGAGAGCCCGGTCGATACACTGTCGGGTGCCCGGTGCCGTGGGTGGACGGGGGGAGGCGGCCCCCACCCCCCCCCCCACGGGGGTGGGCCGGGCGGGGCAACCACCCCCCCCCCC
>CAZVEV010000089.1:3185-19432 GCA_964625865.1 uncultured Planctomycetaceae bacterium
GGGGTGCCCGGTGCGGTGGGTGTACGCGAAGCGGAACCCACTAGGACGCCTCTTCGTTGTTGCCGCTTCGCGTCAAACCACGGCACGCGCGCCCGGCTGTGCTGAGTTCGGATCACAGGCTGAAAGTCCGTGCCGTAAGGAGAACGGAGTATGTGGAAGGCGCCAGGAACGGTCGTATGTGGATTACTCGTCGGTGTGCTTGCCCTCTCGCTGTCGGCCCGGCCGGGCAGGGCGGCGGGGCAGGGCGATGCGGTCATCGCCAGTAGCGGCATACGAGGCGGTTTCGTCGTTCACGTGGGGTGCGGCCAGGGCACGCTGACCGCCGCGCTGCGAACCGGCGACGCTTATGTCGTTCATGGGCTGGACACCGATGGGGCGAACGTTCGGGCCGCACGCACGCATATCGCCGCACGCAAGCTCACCGGGAAGGTCTCCGCCGCCGCCTTCGACGGGAAGCACCTGCCCTACGTCGACAACATGGTCAACTTGCTGGTCTGCTCGCGGCGATACGACCTGACGGACGCCGAGATCCTCCGCGTGCTGGCCCCGAGGGGCGTGGCGCTGATAGGCGACGGCGCGACGGCCAGGCGGATCACCAAGCCCTGGCCGGACGCGTACGACGAGTGGAACCACTATCTCCACGACGCGGACAACAACGCCGTCAGCACCGACACGGGCATCACGGCGCCGATCACGCACCTGCAGTGGAAGGGCAGTCCGCGATACAGCCGCCATCACGACAAGTCGTCGAGCTTTCCCTCGACGGTGACCGCCGGCGGGCGACTGTACTACGTTGCCGACGAAGGCCCCCGCGCCTCGGTGCTGTGGGCGTCGAAGTGGCAGCTCGTGGCGCGCGACGCATTCAATGGCGTGGTGCTTTGGCGGAAGGGCATCGACCAGTGGACCAGCCGTCTCTGGCCGCTCAAGAGCGGGCCGTCCAACACGCCGCGGCGGCTGGTGGCGATAAAGGACAAGGTCTACTTCACGCCCGGACTGCTTGCGCCGGTGACGACGTTCGACGGGGCGACCGGCAAGACGCTGAAGGTCTACGCGGGCACCGAGCGCACCGAGGAGATCGTCTTTCGCGACGGCGTGCTGTACCTGGTGGTCAATCCGAGCATTGATCCGGGCAAGCGGGGCGGGACCTGGACGCGGGCGCCGAAGCACGTGATGGCCGTCCGGGAGGGCGACGGCAAGGTCCTGTGGAAGAAGACGTATCCGTGGATCGCCCCCTGCACGCTGGCGGTAACGGCCAGGCGGGTCTACCTGACGGACGGTCCGCACGTGATCGCCCTGAGCCCGGCCGACGGGAAGCAGCTCTGGAAGTCCAAGCCCCTGCCCGAGCGGACGAAGATGCCCACCTACTTCGCCCCCACGCTGGTCGCCGCGGGTGGCGGCGTGCTCTATGCGGGTGGGGAGAACTGGCGTGAGCACGCGGGCAGTAAGGGGCTGATGACGTTTCTGCATGGTGAGTCGGGCGAGATCAAGTGGCAGCGGCCGCATCTGCCCTCGGGCTACCAGTCGCCGCAGGACATCTTTGTGATCGGGGGCAAGGCGTGGTGCGGCAGCCTGAACTCCAAGCCCGGCGAATTCGACAGGCGCTACCCCGACGTCGCGCCGAGCACGGGTCAGTTCATCGCGTACGACGTGGCCACGGGCAAGCCGGCAGGCAGCATCCCGCGCGGGGCGGACAACTACTGGTTCCACCATCGCTGCCACCGCGCCAAGGCAACGGAGAACTTCTTCCTGACCTCGCGGACGGGCATCGAGATGATCGACATCCGGTCAGGGAAATGGCACCTGCATCACTGGGTCCGCGGGGCCTGCCTCTACGGCGTGATGCCCGCCAACGGCCTGATCTACGCCCCGCCGCACCCGTGTGCCTGCTATCCCGAAGCCAAGCTGTCCGGGTTCAACGCGGTGGCGGGGAAGAGGTCGAAGGTCGAAGGTCGAAGGTCAAAGATCCCGCGCCTCGAGAAGGGGCCCGCGTACGGGAGCGGCATCTCACATCTCAAATCTGAGATCTCAGATAATGCTGATTGGCCGACGTTTCGGGGCAACATGGCGCGCGACGGCTCGACGGCGGAGGCCGTCGGTACGGACCTGAAGGTCAAGTGGCAGACGGCGATCGGCGCCCCGTCTTCGCCTGACGGCTCCGCCGTGGCAAGGCGGCTCAGTCAGCCCGTCGCCGCCGGCGGGATGCTCCTGGTCGCCGCCGTGGACGACCACGCGATGGTCGCCCTGGATCGTGCGACGGGCAAGGTCGCATGGCGGTTCATCGCGGGCGCCCGTATCGACTCCCCGCCAACGTTGTACAAGGGCCTGGCCCTGTTCGGCTGCAGGGACGGCCATGTGTATTGCCTCCGCATCTCGGACGGCGCCGAAGTCTGGCGATTCCGGGCGGCGCCCTGCGACCGGCGGATCATGGTCCGCGAGCAGTTGGAGTCGGTCTGGCCGGTCCACGGCAGCGTGTTGATTCGTAAGGACGTGCTCTACGTCGTGGCGGGGCGGTCGATGTTCCTCGACGGCGGGCTGACCATGCATCGCCTGAATCCGGTCACCGGCGAGTTGATCGCCAGCACGAAGATGGACAGCAGCGACCCGAACACGGGCAAGGACCTCCATTCGCACATCAAGGTCCTGTCCATGCCTGTCGCCTCGTCGGACATCCTCAGTTGCGACGAGAAGAACATCTACATGCGATCCCAGCCGCTCACGCCGGAAGGCAAGCGGCCGCGGGTGGCACAGCTCGACTTGAACACGCAGCGCGGCGACGATGCACACCTGTTCGCCCCCAACGGCTTCCTGGACGACGACTGGTGGCACAGGTCGTTTTGGGTGTACGGCCGCGCGGTGCTCGGCGGGCCGGGCTATTCGGCCACCGGCAAGTCGGCGCCGTCGGGCAAGATCATGGTGCTCGACGAGAAGGCCCTGTACGTCTTCGGGCGGCGGATGCAGTTCTGGCGATGGACGACGCCGACGGAGTACCGCCTCTTTGCCGTCGACCGGCGCCTGCCTCGTCCGGGCCAGGGCGCTGCGGTCAAGGGCGGCCGGCGCAAACCGCGAGGCCGCGCAGGGGGCCAGTTCGCCGAGCTATGGAGCGTGGACCTGCCCGTCCTGGTTCGCGCGATGGTCAAGGCCGGCGACACGATCTTCGCCGCCGGCCCCGCCGACATCGTCGACGAGAACAAGGCGATGGGGGCCGTCCGGAGCACCGAGAAGATCCCGCCGGAACTGGCGACCCAGCAGGCCCTGTTCGCCGGGGCGAGGGGCAGCCTGCTGTACGCGGTATCCGCCAAGGACGGCGCCACCCGGGCGAAGATCCCGCTGGACGTGGCTCCGGTCTTCGACGGCCTGATCGCCGCCGGCGGGGAACTCTACATGGCCACGGTGGACGGCAAGGTCACGTGCCTGGCCGCCCCGGGACGATAATCTCGACACGCAGACTGACAACTGGACGTTAAGACATCCGGGAGGTGTCCGATGACTGTTGAAATGGTCCGAAATGCGCTGCTGTGGTGCATCGTCTTCAACATGGGGCTGCTGCTGGTGTGGTTCGCGTTCCTGGCGCTGGCCCACGACTGGGTCTATCGCGTGCACAGCAAGTGGTTCAAGCTGTCGGTCGAGCGGTTCGACGCGATCCACTACGCGGGCATCGCACTGTTCAAGACGTTCATCTTCGTGTTCAACGTCGTCCCGTACCTCGCGCTGCTGATCGTCGCGTGAGGGCGGCCGGAGCGAGGAGACGGTCCACTTGCGTGCGGCGCTGACCGTGACGAAGCGAAGAAACGCCCACGGGCTCCGCCCGTGGGGTATCTGCGACCAAGACGTTCGTCTCCCGAGGCGAACTCGCGCAGTGCGTCTTGGTACGCGGTTATGGAAACAGAGAGAGGCCTCTTCGCCGAAGACCCCACAGGCGGAGCCTGTGGGCGTTTGCTTGTTTCGACGGACGCTGCCCCCTTTGCGACGACGCTATCGCAGCGGTCTGCCCGACGGTCCAACCATGTTCTTGTTCTTGGGAGACCGAAACGCCTTGATGAGCTTCTGCAACTCGGCCACCACGTCGGGGTGCTTGTCGACCAGGTTGGTCTTCTCGCCCACGTCGGCTTCCAGGTCGTACAGTTCCAGCCCGCCCGTGCCCCGGTCCTTGACATAGCCGTAGCAGTACTTGCGGCCGGGTATAAGCAGCTTCCACTTGCCCTTCCGCACGCCGTGCATGCTGCCCCCGCAGAAGTAGTGGAAGGTGTCCCGTGCGCCGGTGGCGCTCTTGCCGGTCAGCAGCGCCGTCTGGTCCACGCCGTCGATTATGCGGTCGGTCGGCACGTCGTAGCCGGCGAGTTTGGCCAAGGTGGGCATCATGTCGAGGGTGGAGAAGATCGCGGCGCTGGTGCGCCCTGCGGGGACGCGGCCGGGCCAGCGGACGATGCACGGCACGCGAACGCCGCCCTCCCACGACGAGCCCTTGCCCTCCCGCAGCGGCCCCGACGAGCCCCACGCGACCGCGCCCTTGTGCTTGCGGCGCAGGGGCCCCTGCATGTTGTTCCACGCGCCGTTGTCCGAGGTGTAGAGGACGATCGTGTTCTTGCGCAGCCCCAGTTCGTCAATCGCGTCGAGCAGGCGCCCGGTTTCGTAGTCGAACTCCTCCACCACGTCGCCGTACAGCCCGCCTTTGCTCTTGCCCTTGAACTTCTCCGTCGCGTCGATCACCGAGTGCATCATCGTGTGGGCCAGGTACAGCAGGAACGGCTTGGCTTGCCCTGAGCTTGTCGAACGGGCCTTGTTGGCCTTGAGGAACTCGATGCCCTTGTCGGTGTACAGCCTGGTCAGCCCCGCCATGTCGCGACTGGTGTGAAGCGCTTTGTTGTTGTGATGGAACCGCACCGTGCCGTTGTCGTTGGCGCCCAGCGTGCCCCAGTAATAGTCGAAGCCCTGGGCGTTGGGCATGCGGTCGATAATCGCCTTGCGAGACGAGACGTCCCACTTGCCGATGCATCCGGTGGTGTAGCCGACCGTCTTGAGCTTCTCGGCAAACGTGATTTCGCTGCCGGGCATGCCCCAGCCCTTCGAGCGGATGGGGTAGCGCCCCGTCAGCAGGGCCGAACGGCTGGGCCCGCACACCGGCTGGGCGTAGAACGAGGTGAACCGCGTCCCCTCTTTCGCCAGCCTGTCCAGGCGCGGCGAGCGGATGGTCTTGGACCCGTAACACGCCAGGTCGCCGTAGCCCTGGTCGTCGGTGAAGATGATGACGAAGTTCGGCTTGCTCGCCTTGGCCTCAGCGCCCCGTGCCATCCGGCCGCCGAGTCCGGCCGCCACCGCCGCGACGCCCATACGCTTCAGAAAATCTCGTCGTTTGACCATGTCATCTCTCTTTGGTTCTTGGGGTGCACTTGCGCGGCCATTTCGCTGCGCGCCGGCCCGGGTCACTCGATGAAGATGGGCTTGACTGCCGCGACCTTGCCGTCGCGGAACAGGATCCACACGTCGTCGAACTTCAGCGGGCGGTGGATGACCAGGGCCTCGTCGTACTCCGCGCCGAACAGCCCGTCGTCGGGCGGGCCGTAGGAGAAGTCGACAATGTGGTCGGGGAAGACCTGCGCCCGCAGGACGCGTTCGAGTCGGGCCTTGTCCATCCCGATCCACGCCCCTTCTTGTATAGCCCGGTCGACGCGGCTTTCCTGTCGGGCGCCGGCGACCCAGAGCTTCTGGCCCGTCCCGCGATCGAGGCATCCGGGCAGCAGGGCGGTGGAAAGGAGTATCGCGATGGCGAGGTGTGTTCTGGTCATGTCATGGTCCTGTCTGCGCATCGTGGGCGGATTGCGCGTCGATGAACTTCAACTGCTGGTAGATCGCTTCGATTCGGGGGCAGGCGCAGCCGGCGGCGTTCGCGGCGGCCAGCGGGGCGCCGAAAATCGCCTCGACCTCCATCGGGCGCTTCATCTCGTGGTCTATCTTCATGCTCGTGCGGTAGGGGGTCATCTTCTCGGTCAGGCCGAGCATGTACTGAATGAACCGCTCGCCGATGGGCCTGCCGCACGCCCCGGAGGCCTCCGCGACCTCGCGCATCAACTGCTCGGCCAGCGCCCGCGTGTGCTCGCACGCCATGATCCGGTCCACCAGCGTGTCCAGCGTGACCGACAGGCCGTTGAACGGGACGTTCCAGATGAGCTTCTTCCACCGTGCGGCCACGAGGTCCTCGGCGAGCTTGATCTCGATGCCGGCCGCCTCGAAGTCCGCCGCGACCTGGCGCATGGTGTCCGTGATCCCTGCAGCCGCGCCGTCGCGACGATGCTCGCCGAAGGTCACGAACCCGTAGTCGAGGTGTGTGATGTGTCCCGGGCCGGTCTTGTTCGAGCAGAGGAAGCACAGCCCGCCGAGGATGTGCGCGTCGGGGACCGCTTCGGCGGCAAGGGCCTCGTTGCCCAGGCCGTTCTGGAGCATCAGCACCGCGGCGCCGTTATCGACAAGGGGCGCCAACAGCTCGCCCAGCAGGTCGTTCCGCGTGGTCTTCAGGGCCACGACGGCGATGTCGACCGGCGGGATGTCGGCGGTGCGGGCCCAGGCGTTGGGGCAGGGCAGGTGGATGGCGCCGTCGGGCGAATCGAGTCGCAACCCGTGGGCCCGAACGTGGTCGTAGTCGCTGTGGAGCAGGAAGTGGACGTCAAGGCCGGCGCGGGCCAACCGGGCCCCGTAGAATCCGCCCACGGCGCCGGTTCCGATGACGGCATATCGCCTCGCGCTCATACGGGCACGCTATCACGGTCAGGGGGAAAAATCAACGTCTCGGCGCGGCAGATGATACTCAAGGCCCCCCCGGCGAAGGTCGATAGATTTCTTGGTGTGGAGGAGTGAATCAGTATGAGGCCGTTGCAGTTGAAGTGTCCCAATCCGCAGTGTCGATTGATGCTCATGATCCCTGGCGAGGCGTTCGGCCAGCGCGTCAAGTGCGCCGGCTGCGGCCAGTCTTTCGTCGTTCCGATGATCCGAATAACCGCCCCCCGCAAGACCCGGCGCAAGAAGGCGTCGTAGGGGAAGAGGAGTTGAAGGTTCCAGCTTGAACGTTGAAGGTCAAACGGCGTCCGCCCCTGCCACGGGCCGTTCTCTTAACCTTGAACCTTCAACTTCTTTCTTCACCATCCCGGGGCGATGCCGTCGATGGGCATGGTGGCCTGCCACGTGCCCGGGTCGCGGAAGTAGTCCTTGAGCATCATTGCCGCCACCACGCCGTCGGCGCAGGCGGTGGCCAGTTGCATCGCGGCCTGCTGGCGGCAGTCGCCGGCGACGAACACGCCGGGCATTGACGTCTTGAGCGTGACCGGGTCGCACGCGACGTAGCCCGCCTCGTCGACGTCCACCAGCCCGCGAAGCCACTCGGTGTTCGGGATCATGCCCGCGAAGATGAACACGCCGTCGACCACCAGGTTCTCAATAGCGCCGGTCTCGACGTTGCGGATCTCCACGTGGTCCAGTTCCTCGCCGCTGTCATTGCCGACGATCCGCTCAAGGACGTAGGGCAACTTGACGTCGATCTCCTTTTCCTTGGCCGTCTCGTACAACTCCTCGACGAGCACCTGCTGGGCGCGAAACTCCATACGGCGATGGATCAGCGTGATCTTCCTGGTGAACCGCGTGGCGAGATAGACGGTGTCCTCGACGGCTGTATTGCCCCCGCCGACGGTCAGCACGTACTTGTCGGTGTAGAAGGCTCCATCGCACGTGGCGCAGTAGCTTACGCGACCGGCCTGTCGCATCTCGGTTTCGCCCGGCACGCCGAGTTGGCGGTAGTCGCTGCCCGGAGCGAGGATCACCGCTCGGGCCGTATACGTGCCCTCCCCGACCGTCTCGACGTCGATCAGCCCGTCGTCACGCCGCGAGATCGCGCCCACCGTACGGTTGGCAACGATCTCGGCGCCGAACCTCTCGGCCTGGTCGCGCTGGTTCTGGACCAGGTCGAAGCCCGAGATCACGCCGTGGCCCGGGTAGTTCTCGATCCGGTCGGTAAGCATGATCTGCCCGCCGGGCAGGCCGTTCTTCTCGAGGATCAGCGTCTTGTATCGGTCGCGCGCGGCATAGAGTGCCGCCGCCAGCCCCGCCGGCCCGCCGCCGACAATGATCACGTCATACGGTGTAGTGTCAGTCATAGGTTGTCCTTGGTTGATTCGTTGGTTAACTGGTTGATTGGTTAACTGGTAACGGCTCGAGTCGTTCCCAATTAACCAGTTAACCAATCACCCAGTCAACCAACTACTTCATCATACGGATGGTGACCTCTTCGGTGGGGAAGCGCCGGATAATCGCACCGCGCGTCGAGGCGTCCATGACCAGGCCGTCGGGGGTGGCCATTCTCAGGAGAACGCCCTTGGCGTCGACCCATACGGTAGCCGGTTCGGCGTCGTCGGCGGCCCGGTCGCTTATGCGGACGGCCTTGACGCTGCGGGCCTCCAGCGTGATCGATTCGCCCCCGCCGACAGTGACCGTTCGCATGTCCAGAGCGTTGGCCCGGGCGGTGTAGGTTGCGAAGGCATAGACCTGGGGGCGCTTCAAGTCGACGAGCCTGGGCAGGACCATGCCGAGGGCTCGGGGCAGGTACATCTTCTGTACGGACGTGGTCAGGCGTTTCTGGACCGTGCTTTCCTGTCCGCCGGCGCGGGCGCGGCAGAGGATGACGTCCGCCTGCTTGACGCCCTCCTCGGTATATTGTCCCGACCCGGGCCCCACGCCGACGACCATCGTCTCGCGCCAGCGACAGAAGGTGCGATTGGTGGTGACGAACTGCTCGCGCCGGACGCGCCGGACGCGGTCCTTGGGCAGTTTCAGGCGGATCGCGCTGACCACTTCATACCCGGACGACCCCTCGCGCCGCGCGGGGGCGCCCTTGACGAACATGTACCCCACGTCCTTGTCATCCTTGCGGAACAGGTACCATCGTGCTTCTGCGTCGAAGGCGACCTTGAGTTTCGCGTCGGTCAGGCCCGCCAGCAGGTCCTGGCCGCGCTGGAGGTTGGCCTTCCGCACGCGAAGGGCCTCGGTGGGATCGATCAGTTCCATCGACGCCAGGACCTTGTCGTACAGCGCGTCGAGATGGACATTCCGCCCCTTGTCCTTCTTGGGCCCCTTGGGGCCGGAGACGGCCAGGATCAGAAACTGTCCCTCGCCCACGAGGATCCACACCTGCCTCTGCCAGATCCCCAGGCCCGTGATGCCCCCCAGGCCGCTCATGTCGATCGCCCCCTTGCCTCCGACCGTCGTGATGCGGATCCTGTCGATGTACCACTGCTGTTCGCGTGCGAGTTTCGTCTTCAACTGCGCCGCGTACGTCTTCAGGTCGATCTTCTTTGTTGCCGAGGTCGCCTTGAGCACGACCAGCGTCATGTTAATCGCGCCGGTGGCCTTGTCACGCCGGGTCCAACTGACCAGACGTGAGGGCGAATACTCGCGCCGCCGCACAGCCCCCGCCGGCGGACGCAGCGAGAAGCCGTTGATCTTGTCGACGTGTCGCGCGGCCAGTTCGAGCGACGGTGCAGCCGACGCGGGCGCCCACGCGGTGCCCAGGACGACCGCTGTCACGACGCACATCATCAGTCTCGTTCGTTGTTTCATCACAGGTTCACCGGGGGTATTATAAGGACTTCTGTTGGGCGGGGCGTCACTTCACGATTCTCAGGATGTCGCGGAAGCGCTCGTGCTCGGCGGTGACCATCAGTTCAAAGACCGCCATCTCGACCGTCGTTACGTTCGCGCCGGCGGCACGCATCTTGGTCAGGGCCACCGCCTTGTTCTCCGGATCGCGCGACGTGATCGCGTCGGCCACCACGTGCACTTCGTATTCCGCGTCAATCAGGTCCATCGCCGTCTGGTAAATACACACGTGCGCCTCGATGCCGGCCAGCAGGATCTGCGGCTTGGCGGCCGCGGCCAGCGCGTCCAGAAACGGCGGGTGCTTTGCGCAACTGAAGGTCATCTTCTCGATCGGCTCGCCGGGCAGGACATCGGCCAGTTCGGCCACCGTCGGGCCCAGCGCGCGGGAGTTCTGCTCGGTCCAGACGATCGGCAGGCCCAGCACGCCGGCCGAGGCCGCCAGCGTCCGCACGTTGTGCACCACCCGCTCGGCCTGGTCCATCGCCGGCACCAGCTTGGCTTGCACGTCGACGACGACGATGGCGGTATCTTCACTTCTCAACATGGGGCTGTCCTTACCTTCAGTTCACACCTGTTGGCGCGGTCGTCGGCCTGCTTGTCGGCTGCGTTTGCGGCCGGCGCTTCGGCGCGAGCTTGGCTTTCAGCTTCCGGGCCTTGTCCCGATCCTGCTGCGCCTCGTCTGGGCGATCGAGTGCGTCGAGTATGCCGGCCCGCGTCTTGTAGTACATCGGATCATCGGGGTCGATCTCTATCGCCCGTTCGATTGCTTTCAGCGCCTCGTCGGGGCGATCGGCGGCCAGGTGGATCTCGGCCCGGCACCAGAGGGCCCGGGCGTTGTCGGCAGCGAGTTCCAGGGCCCGTTCGACGTCCTTCATTGCTTCGTCCGGCCGGTCCAGTCGCAGGCGGGCCTCTGCGCGACTCGAGTAGGATCCGCTCCGGTAGGGGCAGATCTCCAGGGCTTGCGTCAGCAGCGTGTCGGCCTTCGTCCACGCAGCCTCGGCCGCGGCGCCGGGCTTCTTCTCGGCCAATTCGCGCGCTTCGTCAATGGCGAGATAACCGTCCATGCGAAGGGCCTCGGCGCGATCGGCATCAGACACGGGCAGGACGCTCCAGACAAATCTCTGGGTCGCGGCGAAGATCGGGGTCAGCGAGTTGGTGTAGACCAGGAATACCAGCAGGCCCACGAACAGCCACGTTGTCCTGGGCTTCAGCGTGGGCTTGAGCCCCGGGATAACGCAGGGCCAGATCTTCGACCCGTCCAGCGGCGGGACCGGAAGGAGATTGATAACGGCCAGGACCGCGCTGATCAGCGCCAGCAGGCTAAGCGCCAGGTGGGCCAGCACCATCGCCTCTTCGCCCTCGAGACCGAAGGCAAACGTCCGGCGCGTCAGGAGCATCAGGAGATAGCATACGCCGATGGTCAGCACGTTGGCGCCGGGCCCGGCCAGGCTGGTCAGCAGGTAGTCGTGCTTGGGGCGCTTGAAGTTGTAGAGGTTCACCGGCACGGGCTTGCCCCAGCCGAAACGCAGTACGAAGAACACCAGCGTCCCCATCATCGACAGGTGCCTGCCCGGCCACAGGCTCACGCGGCCCTGACGACGGGCAAAGTCGTCTCCCAGCAGGCTGGCCGACCAGGCGTGGGCGCACTCGTGTAGCGACAAGGCCACGATCAGCGCCGGGAAGAGAATCCACTCGATGCTGATGTTCATCCGCCGCCCCCCGTTTGCAGAATCTGCGATGCGGCATTGTCGGCCAGGGCCTCGTCGTGATCGCGAAGTTCCGCCAGCGCCTCGGCCGCTCGCGACGTCATGCCCACCGTGTGGCTGGCCGTGCAGCGCCAGTACAGCACGTGGGCCGGCGGTACGTTCGCCAGCCGCGCCGTGCACCGTTCGGCCAGGTCAGGGCGACCCTGGCAGAGATGGACCGTCTCCAGGATGGTCTCGACTTGCGGATCGTCTTCGATGGCGAGGCACCACTCGGCCCGCCGGCGGGCCTGGTCGAACCGCTCGGTCGACAGGTCCATCCACAGCAGGCTCGTGTGCACCAGCTTGCTCATGACCGGTGACAAGTCGCGCCGGTCGGCCAACTCCCGGACGAGGCCCCACGTGCTCCTTGGGTCGGTGCTGCACGCCGAGACCAGCCGGAACTCCAGCAGCTCGGTAAGGCACTGCGGGTCCCCGCCGAGGCCCTTGGCCAGGTCAAGCATGCCCCGGGCTTCGGCGAGATCGCCGGCCTCAAGGGCCAGCAGGCCCGCGTAGGCGGCGATGACCGGTGCGGGGTGTTTGGCGAGCATGGCCCCCGCGCGGGCGCGGACGGCAAGAGGCCCTTCGAGGGGCAGGAGCTTGATCAGGGCCGTCAGGCCCGCGGTGGGGTCCAGGCCGACCAGCCAGGCGATCTCCTGCAGGCGCACGGCGGTCCGGGGCGAAACGAACGCCGCCACCATCGCCGCCAGCAGCAGCGGGACGGCGAGCAGTTGTCGTATGAGTCGAAGCAGGACCATCAGGCTCCCTGAAAACGGACGGATCTATTGCGGGGGGCAAGCCTAGCACGCCCGGGCGTGCGCACGCAAGATGCATCCCGGCCTAGCCCCGTAAACGCCCCGTAGCCGCATGCCACGATCAAAGGGACCCTCGGGACCGTTTTGCGCCAGATCGTCGCTCAGGCCGCGGCCTCGTGCGTGCCAGGGCCTCCGGCTGAGCACAAGGAGGCGTCACCCGCCGGCGTCAGGTCCGAACCGCCGGGGCCCGCTCGCCCGTCGGGCTTTGAGCGGCGTCGTCGACCTTCGTTTCGAGGGCCCCCAGCCGCCGCGAGATCATGTTGATCTGGAAGTCAATCGAGTTGAGGATCCAGAACTGGAAGTGGTCGATCTTGGCCTGGCGGTGGATCATCCAGATGATCTTGGCCGATACGAGCAGGACGGCGACCGACAGCAGAAACGCCGGCGAGAGCCCGGGGATGGACCAGCCGGCCATATGGACGATGACGTCCAATACGAACAGGGCGCCCACCAGCGCGAGGAAGACAATGTTGATCAGTCGCTCTTTCGACCTGTCGATCTGCCCGCCGATCTGCCCGATGACGTCGCGGATTCTCTCCTTCTCTTGGCGAAACTGCTCCAACTCGTTCCGCAGCACTTCAAGCTCGGCCTCGATCAACGCTCTGTCCACGGCAGCAACTCCAATGAGGGTGACATATTCGACGCTGACCGCCCCGGCCCCGACGCGTCGCTGCCGTATTATAGCCACGCCGCTGCCCCCACGCGACCCGTACGGTCAGGAATCGCTGCTCGGGTTTGCCCCCTCGAATCCGAGCAGACAGGTAGGGCGTGCAACGAGTTGCACGCGGAAAGGACCGCGTATTCGTTCCGCGTGCAACGAGTTGCACGCCCTACGATGGTTCGCCCGATGCCGTCCCGCGGACGCCAAGCAGGGCGGGCAACTCGGCCAGCGAGGCGATCCGGGCCGTCGGCTCAATGCCGGTCTCGTTGGCCCTGCCGTTGCGATTCAGCCAGACCGATGCGGCCCCCACGCCGTTTGCCCCGCGGACGTCGTCTTCCAGCGAGTCGCCCACGTGGAGCAGTTGGTCCGTCGTGCAGCCTGCACGGGCGCAGGCGACCTGGAAGACCTTCGCCTCCGGCTTGACGGCCTCGACGTCCCGCGGGAAGACCACGAAGTCAAACCGCCCGCCCAGTCCGCAGCGGTCCGGCGGCGTGTTGCCGTTAGACACCAGCCCCAGCCGATAGTGCGCCCCGAGGGCGTCCAGGGCGGGCAGCGCATCCGGAAAGAGCACTACGTGGTACCGGTGCGTGAAGTACAGTTCCGTCAGCCGCCGGGCCAGTTCGCCATCCTGCCGGCCCAGGCCGCGCGCGACGGTCCGTGCCATCGCCTCGCGTCGGACGACGCCCAGGTCGAACGTCCGGTCCCTCAGTTCCTCGGCTACCTCGTCGCGGATCGCGATCATCGCCTCGACGGTCATATCCACCGCGGCCGGCGTGTCGGCACAGCGGCGCAGTTCCTCAAGCACAATGCCCAGCGCGCGGCGCATGGCCTCCTCGAAGTCCCAGAGGGTCATGTCGCCGTCGAAAGAGATCGCCTTGATGTCGCGCTGGTCCAATTGTGCCATGGTCGTCACGTCCCTCGAGAATCCTGTCGCGAATCACCGCGTCGCGGTGCCTGGGGCCATGATACCGCAGCCGTGCCGCGGCGGCCACGACTGTCGATCAGATTGACAATCGCGGCTGCCGGCGATAAGCTCAATGGTTTCCGGGGACGGCCCCGGGCTACTGACAAGGAACCCACACTGTGCGCATCGGACTGACGGTATACGGGCGTCGCGAGATCATCACCTGCACGGCGGCGGCGTTGTCGGCCTGTGCGCTGCTGATTATGCTCTCCATGAGCATCCACTGGGCGTTTCTTCCGTTTCTGGTGATTCCGGTGGTCTTCTGGCTGTGGGTGCTGTGGTTCTTCCGCGACCCGAATCGCGCAACGCCCCAGGGCGAGGGGCTGTTCATCAGTCCGGCCGACGGGAACATCGCGGACATCACGCCGGTCGGTCCGGACAGCGTGCTGGGATGCGACGGCGTGAAGATCGGCGTGTTCATGAACGTCTTCAGCGTCCACGTGAATCGCAGTCCGGCCGCGGCGCGCGTCAAGGCCTGCGAGCACCAGGACGGGGCGTATCTCGACGTGAGGGACCCGCTGGCATCGGAACGGAACGAGTCGATGACGATCACCCTGACCTACACACACGACGGCCAGGAGTTCCCGCTTGTCGTCCGCCAGATAGCCGGCCTGGTCGCCCGGCGGATCATTACGGACGTGGAGATCGACAAGCCGTTGGCCCGGGGCGAGCGGATCGGGATGATCAAGTTCGGCTCGCGGGTGGAGCTGTTTATCCCTGCGCCGCTGGCCGGTCGTATCTGCGTCGAGTTGGGGCAGAAGGTCAGCGCCGGCCTGACGGTCCTGGCGGCCTCAGATTCGGAGGGCGACGATGACGAGTGACGGCCAGCCCCCACACGACGACGGGGACCTTCTCGAGAGCGACGAGAGTCGCGGCGGGTGGCGCCACGGCGCGCGCCAGCGGATTCTCCGGAGCACGGCCGTCCTGCCGAGTTTCGTGACGATCCTGAACGGACTGGCCGGCCTGGGGGCCATCCACTACGCCACGAAAGACGCCCTGGGCGTGACGGGGCTGGAGACGGTGGGCAATCTTCGCACGGCGGTTTGGCTGCTGGCGCTGGCGATGATCTTCGACATGCTTGACGGGCGCCTGGCCCGGATGACGCGGCGGACCAGCGACTTCGGGGGGCAGCTCGACAGCCTGTGCGACGCGGTGAGTTTCGGGGCGGCCCCGGCGATCCTGATGACACGAACGGTCGTCATGGTCATTCGCAACCTTGATATCAGCAAGTACTTGCAGGTTGAGCGGGTGGTCTGGTCGGTCGGGGCGATCTACCTGGCGTGCACGGTGATGCGCCTGGCGAAGTTCAACGTTGAGAACGAGCCGGACGAGTCGGCGCATATGGACTTCTGCGGCCTGCCCTCGCCCGGGGCCGCCGGGGTCGTCGCCTCGCTCGTGCTCCTGTTTGCCCGCCTGACGGAGATCATGCCTGACTGGCACGACACGCCGTGGTTTCTCATCACCGTCAGCGCCGTGCTGCCCGCGATGACGCTTACCGCAGCGCTGCTGATGGTCTCGAACATCCGGTACGCCCACCTGGTGAACCACTGGATTCGAGGGCGCAGGCCCCTCAGTTATCTACTGAAGCTCGTCGTTGTCGTGTTGGCGCTTGTTCTCGCGTTCACGATCACGGCGGCGGTTTTCGCGAATCTCTACGCCCTGTCCGGGGTGGGGCTGGCTGTGTGGCGACGATTCCGCCCCGAACAGACGCCTCGCGCCGAGGTCGGCTACGCCACTGGCGACGAGGGCGGCGATGTAGTAGACACCATCACAGGTCCCGACGCGGACCCGTGAAATACCCAAGAGGTGGACCATGCACACGATTCAGACCACGCCCGGGCGGCTGTTCCTGGCGGGCGCCGCTGTCCTTCTGGTCGCCCTGGCCTGCGGATGTAGTTCGGACGGAAGCTCAGACGACGACAAGGATGCCGGCAAGACGGGCAAGGCCAAGCCCTCCAAGACCGACTACCTCGGCACGATGGTGCATATCTACAACAAGCGCCACGACGTGGCCTGCAAGACCAATCTCCACGGGCTGAGCTCGGCGATCATGATGTATCGGACCCAGAACAGGAACGTCTACCCGACGAACTTCGAGCAGTTGATCGAGGCCGGCATTCTCGATGGGGGGCCGCCCACCTGCCCCGCGAAGGGTGCCAAGCCCTACGTCCTGATTCCCCCTGCCGGAAGCAACACGCCCTGGTCGGCCGTTATCGTTCGCGATGCCACCGCGGTACACGGCGACCATGTGAACGTCCTCCGCGCCGACGGGTCGGTCGGCCAGATGTCGCTCGAAGAAGCCGACCGCGTAGCGCCCCTGCCACCGGCCAAGTAGACGCGCAGGCTGGTCGGAAAACGCGTCACCAGGTGCGATCTAGCCCGCATTTCTCACCGGTGGTGCGTTTACGGTCTTGATGGCGGCAGATGGT
>CAZVEV010000090.1:0-19373 GCA_964625865.1 uncultured Planctomycetaceae bacterium
AGAGATCGGCCAAATAGCCCAAACCCCATTATTCAAAACTGACGGTACACTAGTTTCCAAGTGCTCAGGACCCTTCCAGGGCCCAAAGACCCACGTCGCTGCGAACGTCCCGCCCCGTATGCCGACAATCTCTCCTACACTTCTGGGACGCTACCCATTCGTGACGTTCGTGGACCTGATGTCTTTCTCACCAGCCCCAGCGTCCCCATATCCCATATCCGGGGCGCTAGGGCTTGCCGGTCGCGTCCGTGCGGGGCAACTCGCCGTAGAATGCCTCCCGGTCAAAGCGGGCCCCGAAGCGGGCCCCGGCCTCCCGGAGCCGGCGTTTCAGGGCCAGACGCATCTGCCTCGCGCGGGCAGGCTGGGATTCACTCAGGTCGTTGGCCTCGCCGATGTCCTTGCGAAGGTCGTACAGCCTCGCCTTGCCCGTTTTGTAGAAGAGATTCAGCTTGTAGTCGCCGATGCGGACGGCGCCCTCGAATCGGCTGTGGGGATAGTGCCAATACAGGGGCTCCGACCGGACCGCTTGTCCGCGGCCGAGGAGAGTGTCCGCGAAGCTCTCGCCGTCGGCGTGTTGAGCGGGCCGGGGCTTCTGGCCCAGAAGGTCCAGGATCGTGGGGTAGACATCGTGGGAGATCCACGGCTGGCGGCAGCGGCTGGCGGGCTTGATCTTGCCGGGCCACCGGACGATCAGCGGCACGCGGACGCCGCCCTCGCGGAGGTCGTGCTTGGCCCCCGCCAGTGGGAGATTCGACGTGACCGAGCCCTTGCCCCCGTTGTCGGAGGTGAAGATCACGATCGTGTTCCGGGCCAGGTTCATCTCCTTCAGTGCGGCCAGCAGTCGGCCGACGTTCTCGTCCATGTGGTGCACCATGGCGGCGTAGTTGGGGTTGTTCTGGTGCCGCTTGAACCGCCGGTTGGGCTCGGTCAGCTTGTCCAGGCCGAGCTTCTCGATCTTGCGACGATATCGGGCGACGACGTGGGGCTTGGCCTGCAGGGGCGTGTGAACAGTGTGGAACGACAGCAGCGCGAGGAACGGCCGGTGCTTGTTGGCCCGGATGAAGCGAATCGTCTCGTCGGTCAGGCGGTCGGTGAGGTACTCGCCCTCCGGGCCGTTGGCCAGGTGCGTCAGGTGGTGGGGGCTGAAGAAGCGCGTGTGGCCCTTGGTCATTGGCGGCGTGCGGTCGGGGTAGCACAGCGTCCAGGCCCAGGGGAGGTCCATGCCCCCCTTGGCGGTGGCGAACCCCTGCCGTGAGGCCCAGTGCTCGGCCTTGTACCCCAAATGCCACTTGCCGAAGTACCCGGTAGCGTATCCGGCGGTCTGGAGGGTCTCGGCGAAGGTCACCTCCGTCAGCGGCAGGTGGCCGGTTACATGCTTCGCGTCGCGGGTGGGATTGAGCAGGTACGTCGTGATCCCCGTCCGCGCGGGCGCTTTGCCCGTGAGGATCGACGCTCGCGTGGGCGAGCACACCGGGCCGCCGGCGTAGAAATCCGAGAAGAACATCCCCTCCCGCGCCAACCGGTCGACGTGGGGCGTCTGGTACACCTTGCTGCCGGTGCAGCCGAGGTCGGCCCAGGCGAGGTCGTCGACCAGGATGAACACGACGTTCGGCGGTTTGGGCGCTGCAGGCGGCTTGTCCGCGCCAGCCGACGGCACAACCGTCGCCAACACGCCCACGGCCAGCCCCAGAAGGACCCCACGGCCAGAGGGCTTCGATTCGCTCATGTCAACGGGCCTCATTCACGGTAACGGGGGGCCGGCCATCCGGCCCTGTGAGTTGATTTGAAGAAGTTCAGATCGTATTGTCACGAACAATTGAGGGCGCTCCTCTGTTTTGCGTGCATCCCTCGTCAGTAGGTAGAACCAAGGGGGTCGCCCGTGGCAATGGCCCGTGAGGCCACCACGGGGACACGCCCCGCGGCTCAGGGTGGGGGCAGGGGGCCCAGCCGGCGTGTATTAGGCCACGGCTTCAGCCGTGGTGTCCGAGACGTCAGACGAGTGCGATCAGCCCGTTTGACGGGCTTATCCACGTCGGAGCAGCGCGAACAATGCCCGCATCGCGTCGTGCTGCCCGGCCGAGCAGGCCCAGGCCGGCCCTGTGGGAAGCCCGTAAAACGGGCTAATGTGCGGGGGGGGGCGACCGAGACACCACGGCTGAAGCCGTGGCCTAATACACGACCCGGGGGCTGATCCTCGGTCGCTGGTAGCTGATCGCCACCGCCCCGGTTCGGTCTTGCATGGACCTGACGGGCGGCCCGGCCAGACCCGCAGGCCGCCTCCTGGCCGCCTGCCGCGAGCGAAAACGACTCTCGACCCGCCTGGAGGTCCGATCGTCGCTTAGGCCGCCTCCTGACGCCTGCCAGGGCGTCCGGCTGGGCTCGGAGACACCACAATACGCCCCGGAGATATCGATGGGATGGCAGTCCACCCGAGCCCAAGGGGAGGCATTTCGGTGGTGTGTCTCGGCTGTGGACGGGGGCAAGGGCGGGGGCTAGAATGGGCGGACCTCTTTTCGCGGCGGCAGTAGTGGAGCATGGCCGATGCCCGATCCAGGCAGTTCTGATGTGTATGATGACGGGGGTGGGGCCCTTCTTGACGATGGGGCCAAGTCGCCCTTGCCGGAGATCACCGTCAAGGCGATCGTGCTGGGCGTGGTGCTCTCGGCGGCCTTGGCGGGGGCCAACGCGTATCTCGGCCTCAAGGCGGGGATGACCGTCTCGGCGTCGATTCCGGCGGCGGTGATCTCGATGGCCGTCCTCCGCATGTTCCGCCGGTCGAACATCCTGGAGAACAACATCGTCCAGACGGCGGCGTCGGCGGGCGAGTCGCTGGCCGGCGGGGTGGTCTTCACGTTTCCCGCGCTGATCCTCCTGGGCGCCTGGACGGAGTTCGATTACCTGCAGACGACGATCATCGCCGGGTTGGGCGGGCTGCTCGGCGTGCTGTTTACCGTACCGCTCCGGCGCGGGCTGATCATCGAAGCGAAGCTGAGGTTCCCCGAGGGCGTCGCGACGGCCGAGGTGCTCGAGGTCGGCCACGGGGGCGAAAGCGGAATCGGGGCGATAGCGGCCGGGGCGGCGATTGGGGCCTTGTACAAGCTGGGCGCATCGGGCCTGAGGCTGTGGCAGGGATCGATCGGCATGGCGCGATCGATCGGCGGATCGGTGGCGTACGTGGGGATGGAGTTGGGCCCGGCGCTGATCGGGGTGGGGTACATCGTGGGCATCAACATTGCGATCCTCGTGTTCATCGGCGGGGCGATGAACTGGTACGTGGCGATTCCGGCGTTGTCGGCGGGTTACGAGTCGTTCGTGATCAAGGGGCAGACGGTTGCCGCTGCCGACTTCGCCTCGCACCTGTGGGACACGCAGACACGGTTCATCGGCGTCGGCGCGATGATCGTCGGAGGCGTCTGGGCCATCATTCGCCTCGTGCCGAGCCTGGTCGGTGGTGTGCGGTCGGGTCTGGCGGCGCACCGGCAGGCGCGATCTGACGGGGCGGGGCCCCTCGATCGCGTCGATCGCGACGTACCGATGCGATGGATCGGTATCGCGGGCGCCCTGGCCGTCATTCCGCTGTTCTTCCTCTTTCGCCACATCACCGGCAGCGCAGAGATCGCCGCGGTGATGGCGGCGGTGATGCTCGCGGCCGGCTTCCTGTTCACGGCAGTCGCGTCGTACATGGCCGGCGTGGTCGGCTCGTCGAACAACCCGATCTCGGGCGTAACCATCGCGACGGTCCTGCTGTCGGCGCTGCTGCTTCTGGGGTTGGGCATGGGCCGGACAGCGGGCCCGGCGGCGGCGATTCTCATCGGTGCGGCGGTCTGCTGTGCGGCCGCCATCGGGGGCGACAACCTCCAGGACCTCAAGACCGGGCAACTCGTCGGCGCCACGCCGTGGAAGCAGCAGGTGATGCAGGCCATCGGTGTGCTCGCCGCCGCGGTCGTGATGGCCCCGATTCTGACGGCCCTGCTGGAGGCGTACGGCATCGGTCCGAGAACGGTCGCACGCCCGGAGTCGCTTCTGGCTCCGCAGGCCACGCTCATGAAATCCGTTGCCGAGGGCGTCTTCAGGTCCGGCCTGCCCGGCGTGATGATTGCGATCGGCATGGGCATTGCGGTGGTGGTCATCGTGGCCGATCAGATGCTGATCTGCTGCGGCAGCCGGTTCCGTGCGCCCGTGCTGGCCGTTGCGGTGGGGATCTACCTTCCGCTGAGCCTGGGGATGGCGGTCTTGGCCGGCGGGCTGGTGTCGTGGGGCGTCGCCCGGGCGCGGAAGCAGCCTGCCTCCAGCGCCGCGGGGCCCGGCGTGCTGTTCGCCGCCGGCCTGATCACCGGCGAGGCCCTGCTGGGGATCCTGCTGGCGATTCCCATCGCGCTGTACGCCGGCGAGAACCCGCTGGCCGTCCTGCCGGCGGGGCAGGCGCCCGGGTGGCCCGGGGCGATGTTCACCGCCGCCTCGATGGTCGGCCTGTTCATCGTCGCCAGACGCCGCCGGACGACGGCGAGATAGCGCCCCCGCGCGAGCGATTCCGAAAAAAAACTGCAAGAGGGTTTGGCCTTCGGGAATCCGGCGGTCTACACTGAGTTAGTGAATATATTCACACGGGTCAAGTCGGTGTGTACGTTATCGGGCCTTACACGTGGCTGGCAGATCGCGGTGTGCGTCTGCGTTGGCGTGGCGATAGGTCTGGCGGTCGTGGTAGGGGCGGTGGGCAACGCGGCGTCCTATCTTTCCGACGCTCCGGAAACGTGCATGAACTGTCACGTGATGAGCGATGCCTACGCGTCGTGGCAGCGGGGCAGTCACGGGCGGGTGGCCACCTGCGTTGACTGTCACATCCCTCACGACAATCCGGTGGCTGCGATGGCCTTCAAGGCGTCTGACGGCATGAAGCACTCGACGGTCTTCACCCTGGGTGCCGAGCCGCAGGTGCTGAAACTGTCCGCCGCCGCGAGGCCCGTTGTGCAGGCCAACTGCCTGCGCTGCCACGCCGACCAGTTCAAGATGGTCCGCCTGGCCGACTCGAAAGAACGTGCCTGCTGGGACTGCCACCATACCATTCACGGCGAGGTGCACGGCCTGTCGGCCTCGCCGCGCGCGCTGCGACCGAAAGTAGACCCCGCCGGCCTGTGACCCGGCGAGACAGTAGAAGGGAATAGACGATGACTGACGAACCCGCCGCAACGCCTGCCGACGCTCCCCAAGCCGATCCCGTGCCGCGACTGCCCAAGTGGGCCGGCGTGACGATCGTCGTACTGACGGCCCTCGCGGTGGTCCTGCTGCTCCTGCTGGGCGTCTCGATTCTTGAACGCCGCTGGGAGGCCGCCCGCCCCATGCTCGTGGCGGCTGCGAATATCGGCGAGTTCGAGTCCGACAACGCGGTCTGGGGCAAGAACTACCCGCTGGAGATGGACGGCTACAACGCCCAGGACGACTCGACGACGCGAACGATGTACGGCGGGGCGTTTCCGCGCGACTACCTTGACGATCCGCCCGAGGGGAACCCGAACCTGGTGATCCTCTTCGGCGGGTACGGGTTTTCGAAGGACTACCTCCAGGCCCGCGGGCACATCCACGCGGTGGACGATATCAAGGGCAACCCCGACAAGGGCATCAAGGGCACCGCCCGCGTCAAGCCCGAGAAGTTCGCCGGAACCTGCTGGACCTGCAAGTCGACCGACGTGCCGCGCATGATGGCGAAGTTCGGCAAGGAAGCCGATCCGAAGGAGAAGGACCCGGTCAAGCTGATCTCCCTCGGGGCGGCCAAGTTCTATGCGACGAACTTCCACGACCTCAAGAGCGAGATGAACCATCCCATCGGCTGCCTGGACTGCCACGACCCCAAGACCATGGCCCTGCGGATCTCCCGCCCGGCCCTGCGGGAGGCGTACAAGGTGGTCACGGGAAAGAGCATCGAGACCGCCACGCACCAGGAGATGCGGTCGCTGGTCTGTGCCCAGTGTCATTCGGAATACTACTTCAAGGGCAAGGGCAAGTATCTGACGTTCCCGTGGATGAAGGGCGAGACGATTTCCAAGGGCACCACCGTCGAGAAGATGATCGAGTACTACGACGGCGCCGACGTGGTCGACTACACCCACCCGATCTCGAAGACCAGGATCATCAAGTGTCAGCACCCGGATTACGAGATCTTCACCACCGGCGTGCATCACTACCGGAAGGTCGCCTGCGCCGATTGTCACATGCCCTACCGAAGCGAGGGCGGCATGAAGGTGACCGATCACCACGTGCAAAGCCCGCTGCTGAACATCTCGAACAGTTGCTCGGTCTGTCATCGCTGGAGCGAGTCGGAGATCAAGGCCCGCGTCGAGAGTATCCAGACCAAGGTGGCCAACGGGCGCCTGCAGGCCGAGCGCGCGATCGTGCGGGCCCACTTCGACGCGGCCGCCGCCATGCAGGCCGGGGCCAACGATGACGAACTGGCCGCCGCGCGGAAGCTGATCCGCCACGCGCAGTTCCGCTGGGACTACGTGGCCGCTAACAACGGCATGGGCTTCCACGCGCCGCAGGAGTCGATGCGGATTCTGGGCGACGCGACGGACAACGCCCAGGAGGCCCGCGTGATGCTGGCCAGGCTGCTCGCCACCAAGGGCAAGACGGCCGAGCCCAACTACCCGGACTACTCGACGCGCGACAAGGCGATGGGCATCGTCAAGGCCTTCCAGGGGGGCACGCCCCCCGCCCTCGTGCCGTAGCGTGCGAAGACGGGAAGGCGGGTGCCGTGGCTTGACGCGAAGCGGCAACCACGATCTCGACGTGATCGGAGTATCGTGGTTGCCGCTTCGCGTCAAGCCACGGCACCCGGCAATTGAGGGGTGGTACGTCGATCTTACGATCGACGGCTAAACGGTGTTGGGCCGTTTCCAATCAACCAGTCCACCAACTAACCAGTCAACCAGAGTTCCGCTACCGCAGGTGCCACTGTCTTCCGTCGGCGGCGATGAGGTCGTCGGCCTCTTTCGGGCCCCACGTGCCCGCCTCGTACCACGCCAGGTTCGCACAGCCGGTGTCCGAGCAGCCCTCGAGGACCGGCGTCACGAATTGCCACGCCGCCTCCACCTCGTCGCTTCGCGTGAAGAGCGTCGCGTCCCCGACGGCGGCGTCGAGCAGCAGTCGCTCATACGCGTCCGGCGGGGCCGAGCCGAACGACCCGGCGTAGGAGAAGTCCATCTTCAGCGGCGTGATGGTCATCGCGGGGCCCGGCTGCTTGACCTGGAATTCGATCGACATTGCCTCGTCCGGCTGGACGCGGATAGTCAGCACATTGGGCGCCAGAGGCCCGGTGGGGGGGCGATTGAACAGGACCTGGGGCACGGGCTGGAAGTGGATGGAAATCTCGGTGCAGCGGGTGGGCAGGCACTTGCCCGTCCGCAGGTAGAACGGCACGCCGGCCCACCGCCAGTTGTCCACGTAGGTCTTGAAGGCCACGAAGGTCTCGGTCGCCGAGTCGTCCGGGACACCGTCGGCCTGCCGGTAGCCCTCGACGGGCGTCCCGCCGACGGTTCCGGCGGTGTACTGCGCCCTGACCACGCCGTTGGCCGCGCAGACATCCGGGATCGGGCGAAGGGCCTGGAGGACCTTGACCTTCTCCCCGCGAATCGCGTCGGCGGTCAGGGAGATCGGCGGTTCCATCGCGATCAGCGACAGCAGGTGCATCATGTGGTTCTGGACCATGTCGCGCAAGGCGCCGGCCTGGTCGTAGTACCCGCCCCGCGACTCTACGCCCAGCGACTCGGCCACCGTGATCTGCACGTGGTCCACGTAGTCGTGATTCCACAGGTGTTCGAAGATGCTGTTGGCGAAACGCAGGACGAGGATGTTCTGAACCGTCTCCTTGCCGAGATAGTGATCGATGCGGAATATCTGCTCTTCGTCGAAGGCGGCCCGGAGATGATCGTTCAGCGCCCGGGCGCTTTCGATATCACGACCGAAGGGCTTCTCGATGATGATTCGGGCCCACGGTGTGTCGGCGCGAGGCCCCTGGGCGAGGCCCATCTCGGCCAGCCCGTCGGTAATCGGCGCGAAGAACTGTGGGGGCGTGGCGAGGTAGTACAGGCAGTTGCCCGTCCTGCCGTCGGCGGCCGACAAGTCCTCCAGCCGCTTGCCCAGGGCCAGGAAGTCGTCGGCGCTGTCATAGGCGCCGCGTTGATAGTACAGGCGTGAGGCAAAACCGTCCCATGCGGCGTCGTCAAACGGCTGACCGTCGCAGGCGGGCAGTTGGGCCATTGACTCGCGGAGTTCCGCTCGGAAGCTCTGGTCGGTCTTGTCGCTTCGCGCATAGCCTACGATGGCGGTCTGAGGTGGGAGGAGGTTCTGGCAGTACAGGCGGTGGAAGGCGGGCAGGAGCTTACGCCGCGTCAGGTCGCCCGAGGCGCCGAAGATCACCAGTGTCAGGGGGGGCGACATCGCTGCCGCGCCGCCGGCGTTGCCGAGGGAATCCGCAGTATCTTTCGTCATGTTCGCGCTCCCATGCCGCGGACTATCCGTCGGCCAGACTGTCAGGCAAGGTCTCGACGTATGCGCGAATCTCATCCCGGACGCGCCGGTAGTGGGCCAGCGCCTCATCTTCGGACTCGCACCCTTCGGCCAGCTTGGGCGGATCGTCGAAGCCCACGTGTCGCACGGTCGTTTGGCCCGGGAAGATGGGGCACGACTCGTGCGCGTGGCCGCAGACGGTGACGACGTAGTCGAACTCGACATCCGCGAACTCCTCGACGCGCTGCGATCGCTGGGCGGAGATGTCGAGGCCGGCCTCCGCCATCACCGCTACCGCTCGCGGATTCAGGCCGTGCGTCTCGATCCCGGCCGAGTAGGCCTCGATGCGGTCGCCCTTCAGGTGTCGCGTCCACCCTTCGGCCATCTGGCTGCGGCACGAATTGCCCGTACAGAGGAAAAGAACCTTCAGTTTGCCTTCAGAACTCATGGTCACCTCGTGTGCGCTCGGTCGTGGAACGTCATTTCAGTATAGCCCCGTCGATACGAGTCTGCCACGCCCTGAGTGCCGGGCCGGCCGCGACGGACACTGCCCGGGCGCCTAGAATTGAACAAGGCGTAACGTACGCCTGGAGCGCGAGATGGCGTCTGGCCAGTTGAAAGGGCGTGGATATCGTGGGTAGCGCCGAGATTGAGTCACACGCATCACCCGGGGCCGTGCCACAGACGAAGGGGCTGCCGTGGCGGCCGGTCGTGTTCGTGGTGGCGCTGGCGGCGTTGGCGGTCCTGGCGTACGTCCTGCCGGTGGGGCGGTGGCTTGAGGCGTTCCTCGACTGGACCGAGAGCCTGGGCGTCTGGGGCCCGCTGGTTCTCGGCGTGGTTTACATTGCTGCCTGCGTCCTGCTCGTGCCGGGCACGATCCTGACCCTGGGTGCGGGGGCGATTTTCGGTGTGGCGCTGGGCACGATAACGGTGTCGCTGGCCAGCACGCTGGGGGCGACGGCGGCGTTTCTGGTCGGGCGGTTCCTCGCACGGGACTGGGTGGCCGGGAAGGTGCTTGCGCGTCCGCGGTTTGCCGCGATCGATGAGGCGGTCGGCACGCAGGGGTTCAAGATCGTCCTGCTGACGCGGCTGAGCCCGATCTTCCCGTTCGCATGGCTGAACTACGGGTACGGCCTGACCGACGTGCCGCTGTGGAAGTACTTCTTCGCCTCGTGGGTCGGGATGTTCCCGGGCACGGTGATGTTCGTCTATATCGGGTCGCTGCTGGGCTTGGCCGCCGGCGGGGCCAGGGAGCGGACGACCGGCGAATGGGTGCTCTACGGTGTGGGCCTGGCCGCGACGGTGGCGGTGGCGGTTCTCGTCACGCGCGTGGCCCGCAAAGCGCTGGCCGAGGCGGTCGCGACAGACGACGCCCCGGCGATGGATGACCCCGAATCCCAAGGAGATGACTGATGGCGACACGATTCGGCCGAGACCTGGTCACGCGGTACGAGGACAACCCGCTGTTGACACCCGACGACATTCCCTTCCCGTGCAACACGGTGTTTAACGCGGCGGTGGCGAGGCACAACGGCGAGTACCTGCTGCTTCTCCGCGTGGAGGACCTGACGGGACGAAGCGTCTTCGCGCTGGCTCGCAGCGACGACGGCCTGGACTTCACCGTCGATGACGAGCCGGTGATGACGCCGGCGGCCGAAGGCGAGTTCGCCGTCTACGAGCGCAAAGGCATCGAAGACCCGCGCATCACGCAGGTCGACGGCGTGTACTACATCATGTACACCGCCGCCTCCTCTCTGGGCGCCAGGCTCGCGCTGGCCCGGACCGAGGACTTCGTCACCTTCGATCGCATCGCCCTGATCTCCGAGCCGGACAACAAGGACGGCGTGCTGTTCCCCGAGAAGATCAACGGGCGCTACGCTCGCCTGGACCGCCCGATGGTCGGCGACATGGGCAACATATGGATCAGCTTCTCCGACGACCTGGTGCACTGGGGATGCGCGCGGCTGTGCATGCCCGTTCGCGGAGAGCACTGGGACTCGTGGCGCGTGGGGGCGTCGGCCCAGCCGATCAAGACCGAGTATGGCTGGCTGGAGATCTACCACGGCGTACGGGCGACCTCCCACGGGCCGATCTATCGCCTCGGCGCCGCCATGCTGGACCTGGCCGAGCCCTGGAAAGTCAGTTGTCGCTCGTCCATTCCCATCCTGACGCCGCGAGAGTACTATGAACGGGTCGGCGATATCCCGAACGTGGTGTTCTCCTCGGGCGCGATCATGGAAGACGACGGGACGATCCGGATCTACTACGGTGCCGCCGACACGTGCATCTGCCTCGCCACGGCGCGCCTCGAGGACATCATGCAGTTCTGTGCGATTCACTAGTCGGCGTTGCAGCCGGAAGGGGCCGAACATGACCGACACGTTCAGCGTCGAACCGATGGATACGTTCAACAAGACGCTCGTCGCCAGCGCCCATCCGGACGGATGGATCAATCCCGAGCCGGACGGACGGTACAACATGGTCGTGATCGGCGCGGGTACGGCCGGGCTGGTTACGGCGGCCGGTACGGCGGGGTTGGGAGGCAAGGTCGCGCTGATCGAGCGAGGCCTGATGGGCGGCGACTGCCTCAACACCGGCTGCGTACCGAGCAAGTGCGTCATCCGCTCGTCCCGCGCGGCCCACGAGGTCCGCAACGCCGCCGCGTTTGGTATTCGCGCCCGGGACGTGGAAGTGGACTTCGCGGCCGTCATGGAACGGATGCGCCGCATCCGCAGCCGCGTCAGCGCGCACGATGCGGCCGAGCGGTTTCGCGACAAGGGCGTGGACGTGTTTCTCGGGGAGGGTCGGTTCGTCGGCGAGGGCAAGGTCGAGGTGGCGGGCAAGACGCTGGAGTATGCCCGCGCCTGTATCGCCACCGGGGCGCGGGCGCTGGCCCTGCCGATCGACGGGCTGGCCGAGGCGGGATACCTGACCAACGAGACGGTCTTCTCGCTGACGGAGCGGCCGCGTCGCCTGGCCGTCATCGGCGGCGGGCCCATCGGCTGCGAACTCGGCCAGGCCTTCGCGCGGCTCGGCTGCGAGGTGACCATCTGCGAACGCGCCGAGCAACTGCTGTCGCGCGAGGAGCATGACGTGTCGGCCATCCTCGCCGGGGCCATGGAACGCGACGGCGTGCACCTGCGGCTGGGCTACACCGTTAGCCGTATCGAGCGGCGTGGTGACGAGAAGGTCGTCCACATGGACTCGGACAAGCACGGCCGGTTCACCGTGACGGTGGATGAGATACTGGTGGCCCTCGGGCGCGTGCCGAACGTGGAGGGCCTCGGCTTGGAAACCGTCGGCGTGGAGTTTGACGAGCGGCACGGCGTGACCGTAAACGACCGGCTGCAGACAACCAACCCGCGGATCTACGCCGCCGGCGACGTGTGCATGGCCCACAAGTTCACCCACGCCGCCGACGCCGCGGCGCGGATCGTCATCCAGAACGCGATGTTCTTCGGTCGCAAGAGACTCAGCGCCCAGACGATTCCATGGTGCACGTACACGGACCCGGAGGTCGCCCACGTTGGCCTCAGCCCGGTCGAGGCACACGAACGGGGCATCGAAGTCCTGACGTTCACCGAGACGTTCGACGACCTGGATCGCGCGATGGCGGATGGCCAGGAATGCGGCCTGGCGCGCATCCACGTGCGGAAAGGCTCGGGGCGGATCGTGGGGGCGACGATCGTGGCCGCCCATGCGGGGGAGATGATCAGCGAGATCACGGTGGCGATGGTGGGGGGGCTGTCGCTGGGGGCGCTAGCGGGTGTGATTCATCCGTATCCGACGCAGGCCGAGGTCATCAAGCACCTCGCCGACGCCTACCGCCGGACCACCCTGGGCCCGAGGACGGCCCGCCTGCTCAAGAAGGTCCTCGCCTGGCGACGATAGCAGGGCGGGGTGAGTCCGGTGCCGTGGGCTGCGGAGCGAAGCGGAGCAACCACGACGCATCTATCATCTGCCTGTAGGGCGTGCAACTCGTACGTGTTTAGCCTTCACAGGTCTTCAGATGAAGGACATGCACCGGGGCTTGTCGGCCCCGAAGGGGTCATCAGCATTTGGCCGGGGGTCGCCGAAGGCGGCCCCCGGAAGAGAGGCGTTTTTCCTCAGAGCCCCGAAGGGGTGAAAGATGTTCGCGCTTTCACCCCTTCGGGGCTCTGGCGACAGTGGGTCCGGTTCCGGGGGCCGCCTTCGGCGACCCCCGGCCAAGTGCTCAGGACCCCTTCGGGGCCCGGACACGTCGGACCAGGCTAAACACGTACTGCAACTCGTTGCACGCGGAAGGGATTGAGTATTCGTCCCGCGTGCAACGAGTTGCACGCCCTACCCTAGCCCGACAGGTGCTCGATGAGGATGCGCAGGCCGATGGCGATGAGGATCAGGCCGCCGAGTCGTTCGGCCCAGCGTTTGGCCCCGCCGCCGAGGCGGCTGCCGATGAGGATCCCCGCAAGGCTCATCGCCGCAGCCACCAGCCCGATGATGATGCTGGGCAGCCAGATCGACACGCCCAGCAGGGCCATGCTGAAACCCACCGCCAGGGCGTCGAGGCTCGTGGCGACCGAGAGGATCACCAGCGACCAGCCGCGCGTGGGGTCCTTGTCGCCGCGGGGGTGTTCGGCTTGCCCGGCGTCCCAGATCATCTTGCCGCCGACGAAGGCCAGCAGCCCGAACGCGATCCAGTGGTTGCAGGCCGCCATGTACTGAGCGATGGTCCGCCCGGCGAACCAGCCGGCGACCGGCATCATGAACTGGAAGAGGCCGAAGTGGAACGCCGCGCGAAACACGTGACGTCCTGTCAGGCGCCCGATGGCCAGCCCGGCGGCGAGAGAGACGGCAAAGGCGTCCATGGCCAGGCCGATCGCTATGCCGATGATCGTCAGGAGACTCACCGGGTCACCTGCGTTACGTCGTCGAAGAGTTCGGCCAGCCCGGCCGCGGCGGCTGCGGCGGTGAACTTCTCCATGGCGCCGGTTCGTCCGGCCTGGCCGAGGCGGCGGATGGCCTCGCGGTCGGTCAACAGGGCGGTGAGCTTCTCGGTCAGGTCGTCGACGTTGCCTTGCTCGAAGAGCACGCCGCCCCCGGCCGCGTCGATCAGTTCGGGAAAGACCCCACAGGCCGGCTCGACCACGGGTACGCCCGCGAACATCGACTCGATGACGAACAGTCCCGCCGCGGGGCCCACGCGGTCAGGCACGCACATGACCGACAGGCCGGGCAGGAACCGGCGCTTCGCATCGCGGTCGAAGTCGTCGAGCCACTGAACGTCTTCGCTGACGCCCGCCCGGTCGAGCATGCGCCGGACGGACTTGACGAAGCGGGCATCGGCGCCGGTCCGGCCTCCGGCGATCAGCAGGTGGGCGTTGCCCAGGTCGGGATGGCGTTTGATGCGGACGAACGCTTCGGCCAGCAGGTCCAGCCCCTTCTGCGGATACAGGCGCGAGAGGAAGCCTATCACCGGCGGCGTCGGCGGCTGGTCGGCCGGCACGTACCCGGTCGGGTCGATGCCGTTGTACACCACGCGCACGCGGTCGTCGGCCAGGGCCAGCCGCTTGCCCATCAGGCCCGCATAGTACCTGCTTCCCGCGACGAACAGGTCGACGTCGTCGGCCCGCTCGCGCATCAGTTGCCACACCTGCCCCGGAAACTCGCCCGGCAGGGAGTCGACGAAGTCGTGCTCGTCCTGGAGCATGCAGACCAGCGAACAGCCGATGGTCTCTTTGATGTGCCTCGCCGTACCGAGCAGCAGGGCGTTGGACAGGACGATCACGTCGGGCGACAGTTGGCCGCCGAGGTAACTCACCAGGCGGTCGAGTTCCTTGACCTGCTTGCCCTCGCGGCCGCGCAGCATGGAGACGGTCGTGCGTGCCAATTCCCCCGGCGTGGTCATGCCCGCTTTCTTCGCAGCGAACTTGAGCAGCCAACGACAGTCGAGCAGGCGGTCGAGCCACCGGGGCGTCCGGCGGAACAGCCACGAGTGCTGCTGGAGGAAGACGTTGACCCCGCCGAAGAAGATCGGCACGTCCGTGCCGGGCGTGGTGTCCTGCATGAGCGGGGGCAGGTACATCGGCAGGGACATCGCGTCGTAGCCGGCCTCCCGCAGGGCCACGACGACCGCCTTGTCGCGGAGGCAGTTCTCGCAGTAAAAGTTGTCTCCACTGCCGGGCGTCATGAAGATGATCTGCATGGGTGTCAGTTTATCGGGCGGGCGGAGTATCGCCAAGAGGCGAGGCGCCCAGCGAGAGAGAGACCGTCCCTGACGGGACGAACGTGGCGCAGGCTCCTACTCGGCGTCGTCGGACTTCTTCCGGGCGGGCTTGGTGCGGACCTTGAGTTTGGGCGCTTCGGCGGCCACCAGGCTGTCGGAGGTGACCGACTCGGAGATGAACGTGTTGCCAGCCACCGTTACGCCCTCGCCGATGACCGTATCGCCGCCGAGGATGGTCGCGTTGGCGTAGATGGTGACGTTGTCGCAGATCGTCGGATGGCGTTTGTGGCCCTTGATCACGCGGCCGCGTTCGTCCTTGGGGAAACTCATCGCTCCGAGCGTCACGCCCTGGTAGATCTTGACGTTATTTCCGATCTCCGTCGTCTCGCCGATCACCACGCCGGTGGCATGATCGATGAAGAACCGCTCGCCGATCCTGGCCCCGGGATGGATGTCAGTCCCGGTCAGGTGGTGGGCATACTCGGACATGATCCGCGGCAGCAAGGGCACGCCGAGGGTCTCAAGCACGTGTGTGATCCGGTAGACGGCTATCGCGGAGAACCCGGGATAGCAGTAGATCACTTCATCGATGCTCTTTGCGGCGGGGTCTCCGTCGTATGCGGCCTGGGCGTCGAGGCCGAGCAGGCGGCGGATCTCGGGCGTCTGCTCGATGAACTTGACGGCGAGGTCCGCCGCTTCCCGGCGAGAGACGGTGCTCGGGGCGTCCGGGTCGTCATGGCGGTGGGCGCAGAAGCAGTGGTAGATCTCCTCGGAGAGCATCTCGGCGATTTCCATGAAGAGGTGCCCGATGTAAACGGGCATGTTCTCCGGCGTGAGAGTCTTTCTCCCGAAGAACCCCGGGAAGATCAGTTCGCGTATGATGCCCAGCAGTTCGACGGCCCCGTCTCGCGAGGGCAGGAACATCTCGCCGATGCGATGGGTCGCGCCGTTCGCGTCGCAACTGGCGAGCATCTCGTCGGTCAGTCGCTTGAGCTTGTTGTCGAGAAGCTTGTCCATGAATCACCTCGTCTGCCGTGGACGGGGCGAGGCGGCCTATGCGACCGGAGCGAAGTCGGTCTTCCCCACGCCACACTCGGGGCAGACCCAATCGTCGGGCAGGTCCATAAACGCGGTCCCCGCAGGGATGCCTTCGCCCGGGTCGCCAGTGGCCGGGTCGTACACGAAACCACACACTTCGCACACATACTGTTGCATCGGTTACTCCTTGCCGTGCTGTTAACTCATGTTACGCGGTTCATTCGACAGATTCTTGCGCGTCGGCGTCAGCGGCCGCTCGCGTGGCGGCTGCAATGGTCAGGCCCAGTTCGTGGCACGTTGCCAGGGCCCCGCCGTCGGGCACGTAGTTGATGCGGAGAGGGTCGGCGACCAGATTGACGCCCATCTCGTCAAGCATGGCATGGATGAGCTTGGGCGCCTCGCCGCTCCATCCGTACGAGCCGAAGGCCGCCCCGACGAGGTTTCGGGGTTTGAGGCCGGCCAGGTACGTCATCACGTCGGCGATGGCGGGGAAGACGTTGTTGTTCATCGTGGGGGCTCCGACGACCAGGGCGCCGGCGTCCAGCAGTTCGGTGATCACGTCGCTGCGGTGGTGCGAGGCGGTGGACATCAGTCTGACGTCGGCCCCACCGGTGGCCAGCCCGTCTCCGATCGCCCGTGCCATCGCCGCCGTGCTCTGCCACATCGTGTCGTAGACCACGACGGCCTTGTTCGTGGGACGCTGGGCCGCCCAGCGCCCGTAGGCGCCGATGATGTGCTCGATATCGTCGGCCGTCCGCCAGATCGGGCCGTGGTCCGGGGCGAGGGTCGTCACGGGTATGCCAAGCCCCGTCAGCTTGTCCAGCGCCCTGGAGATGTGCTGGGGCAAGTGCAGGAGGATGTTCGCGAAGTACTTGCCCGCCTCATAGTCGAGTATCTCCCTGCTCAGTTCGTCGGCGAACCGCTCCTTGCTCGCCAGGTGCATGCCGAACGCGTCCTGCGAGAACAGGATCTCGTCTTCGTGCAGGTAGCTGACCATGGAGTCGGGCCAGTGGCACATGGGGGTGGTGACGCACGAGAGCTTCAGGTTGCCCAGGTCAAGAACCTGTCCGTCAGTCACGGTTTCGGCTTCGATGCCGCTGAAGTGGGCCCCGAGGGCCTTGACGCCCATCTTCGAGGCGTAGACTGTCGTGGGCTTGACGGCGGCTATCGTGTGCGGCAGGGCGCCGCTATGGTCCATTTCCGCATGGTTCGAGACGATCAGGTCGATCTTCTCCGGCTCGACCACCGAAGCGATGCGCGCAAGCATCTCGTCAACGTAGTCCGCCTTGACCGTGTCGATCAGCGTGATCTTGTCGGCTACGATCAGGAACGCGTTGTACGTCGTGCCCCGGCTGGTCAGGTAGCCGTGGAAGTTGCGCAGGTCCCAGTCGATGGCGCCGACCCAGTAGACGTTGTCCGTGACCTTGATGGCTTCGAAAGCATGTTTCATTTTGTGATGCTCTTTCGGTCGTCCGGGCGATCAGTTTTCCACTTCGCGGAGCTTCTTGGTCAGCAGAAGGATGTGCCCGATCTCCTCGCTGATGATGTCCTGGAGGCGGTCCTTGCCCATCTCGGCCGGCACGTACGGCTTCATGCACTGGTAGAAGACGACCGAGTCCTTCTCGAGGCCGATCGCGATCGTGAGGATCTCCGCCGGAGTCTTCCCGCCGGCCAGCAGGTCGCACGGGTCGCCGCTGAAGATCTTGCCATCAACCATCGCCTGGAGGTACTGAGCGGCTTCATCGTCAGGATCGAACGTGAAGGAGGTCTTGTCGGCCGCCTTCAATTGCGCCCGCATCCCCGCGAAGGTCTTGACGTGCTCATCTTCCATGATCGCCAGATCCAGCAGGAACTGCTGTGCGTCGGGGTCGGCCGACTCGGCCGCGGTGCGATAGAATCGGCCACCGTTGACCTCGATCTGCTCGGCCATCTCAAAGATCTCGTCTGCGTTGAAGTCGATCATCGTTGTCTCCCTGTCGCTGCCGGCACCGCAGGCCCTGTCGCTACGGCAGAATCGGACTACGGGCCAGCCGCCGGCAACGTGCCAGTATGTCGTTGCGTCGGTCCCGCCGTCAACCAATTAACCAGTCCACCAGTCCGTAGGGCGCGCAACTCGTTGCACGCGGCGCGGATTGGCTGCTCGTTCCGCGTGCGAGCGCGTTGCACGCCCTACAGACTCTGTTCGCTCGCAGTCAACCCATTGACCAGTCAGGCAGTTAACCAATCAATCAATCAATGGCGAACTCACTCTTCGCTTGCCGGCGGGGTGAAGACGCGCTGGCCGAGTTCGCGGTCCAGCATGAACAGGCCGCCCGCGGCGCCTTCCATGAGCCTGAGCTGCTGTACGACGCCGTCGACCGAGGCCTCTTCCTCGACCTGTTCAGCGACATACCACTGCAGGAAATTCGCCGTTGCGTGGTCCTTCTCGTCGACGGCCAGCGACACCAGGTCGTTGATGCGACCGGTGACGATCTGCTCGTGGGCCAGGGCGTTCTCGAAGGCCGCCAGCGGCGTGGCCCAGTCGGCCTGAGGTTCGGGAATGCCCTTGAGCACCCCTCGCCCGCCGCGCTCGTCGATGAAGCCGTACATCTTCATTGCGTGGAAGATCTCCTCCTGGTACTGCGTCTTCATCCACTTGGCGCAGCCGGCCAGGTTCTTCGAGTCGAACCACATGGCCATCGACAGGTAGATGTTGGCCGAGTAGATCTCGAAGTTCATCTGGTCGTTGAGGGCAGCTTCTATCTTTTCACTTAACATGGCGGTCTATCCTTTCCACAATCCGTGGACGTTGCAGTACTCGCGGGCCGACAGGTTCTCGCCCGTGACCGGGAACACCGCTTCGGGAGCATCCCCGGGATTCAGGAACTGGCGATACGCCTTGCCGTCGGCCAGCAGTTCGATCCACTCGATGTAGTGTTCGGGTTCCATCGGGTGGGCAGCGTTCTGCCCCACGCGGACCTTCACCCCGCCGTCAACGGCCTCGATGAAGGGCACGTGTTTCTCGGTGGCCGCGTCTTCGGTCTTCTCGGTCAGCAGCGTCATCGGCTCGCCGCAGCAGACCGGCTCGCCCGCGCCGCCGTCCAGCGCCTCGACGATGATCCCGCACACCTCGCACTTGAACACCTGGAATTTCTCAGTCATCTCTGCATCCTTTCCTGTCTAATCCTGTCTGAAGTCACGTGTCGTTCGTTCTCATGTGCCCTGCGAACTACCAGTTCTCGCCGAGCACTTCGAAGTGTGCCCGCGGGTGCGCGCAGGCGGGACAGACGGCCAGGGCCTCGGTCCCTTCGTGCACGTAGCCGCACTTGAGGCATCGCCAGACAACCGGTGCATCCTTCACAAAGACCGTCCCGTTGTCAATGTTTGCCGCCAACTCCAGGTACCGCTTCTCGTGCTGCTTCTCGGCGATGGCGATTGCTTCCATCACGTCGGCGACCTCGTTGAGGCCTTCCTCGCGCGCGGTGGCGGCAAAGCCCGGATACATCGTGGTCCACTCGTAGTTCTCGCCTGCGGCACCGGCTTTCAGGTTGTCCGTCGTCGCGCCGATCACGCCGAAGGGAAACGCCGCCGTGATCTCCGCCTCCCCACCGGCCATGAACTTGAACAGCCGTTTCGCGTGCGCCCGCTCCTG
>CAZVEV010000091.1:0-7320 GCA_964625865.1 uncultured Planctomycetaceae bacterium
GTATAACTGCGGCCCGGAGTTCAGGCCTATCGTCGAGACCGCCTACGCCGAGGGCGATTAACCCAAGGCGTACGATTACGGGGCACGCTTGTTTGCAGGTGGACATTTCGCCCCCGGTGAACACACCGGGGGGTTCCGCCCACCGGCGCAGTGCTTCCGCACGCACGTACCGATCCACGATCCGCTCTCGGTGCCGATGCGCGTTCGCGGGGAATCCCCCGGGTGTGTTCACCCGGGGCGAAATGGGGGGCGGGTCACAGTAGCGGGATGCCGGCCTTGGCGCAGGCGTCCACGACGTCGGGGGGCCAGTGGCTGACCTGGACCTCGCCGATGTGGGCTTTTTCCAGCAGGAGCATGCAGAGGCGGCTCTGGCCGATCCCGCCGCCGATGCTCTGGGGGAGCTTGCCTTCCAGCAGCAGCGTGTGCCACGGCAACTCCGCCCGGTCCATGCACCCGCGGATCTGCAACTGCTTGAGCATGGTCTCGGCGTCCACGCGGATGCCCATCGACGACAGTTCGAACGGGATTTCCAGCAGCGGGTTCCAGACGAAGATATCGCCATTCAGGCCCCTGGTTCCGGGTGAGGTCTGGGTGGTCCAGTCGTCGTAGTCCGGCGCGCGGCCGTCGTGGATCGTGCCGTCCGGCAACTCGCCCCCGATGCCGATGATGAACACCGCGCCGTGGGCCTTGCAGGCGGCGGCCTCGCGCTGCCATCGGGTCGCGTCGGGATACTGGCTGGCCAGTTCCTCGGTGTGGACGAAGGCGATCTCGTCGGGCAGCCAGGTCGTCCGGTTGTGGAACGTCTCGGCCAGCTCCGCCTCGGTGTCCTTGATCGCACCGTAGATGTCGCGCACGACGGCCTTGAGCGTGTCGAGGTTCCTCTCCTCGGGCGTGATGACACGCTCCCAGTCCCACTGGTCGACGTAGATCGAGTGGATGTTGTCGAGGTCCTCTTCGTCCGGTCGCAGGGCGTTCATGTCCGTGTAGATGCCCTGGCCGACCTCGAACCCGTACTTGTACAACGCCAGCCGCTTCCACTTGGCCAGCGAGTGGACGATCTCGCACCGCCTGTCGCCGTCAGCCCGGACGCCGAACGATATCGGGCGCTCGATGCCGTTGAGGTTGTCCTGCACGCCCGAGTCGGTCCGGACGAACAGGGGGGCGGTGATCCGGTCGAGATTCAGCCGCCGCCCCAGGGCGTGCTCGAAATGGTCCTTGGTGAACTTGATGGCCTGCTCCGTCCGGCAGACATCCATCGTCGCCTTGTAGCCCTCGGGAATAATCGTGTTCAAATCAATGCTCCTGCCTGTCTGAGTCGTTCGGACACTGCCGCAAAGATGCGAGAGGCGGAACCCTACCAGCGGGTCTCTTCAGTGTCAACTGCGGAAACGGGAACTCGACGCTCCCCCGGGGCGTCTGATAAGCTGTGGCAGGGCGGTAATCCGGGCGGCGGCTACGTCTTGCGGTCGCGGCGGGATCGGGAGTAATCGATATGGGAGATTCGACATGCGGACGGTGATTCTGATGACGGTCCTCGGCCTGGGCTGCGGTGTGGCGGCGGGGGGAGACGAACTGATCGAGCAACTCGACAAGGACTACAAGAAGCTCCTGGCCGAGGAGAGCAATCCCCAGCCGCTGCGCGAGGCGGCCCGGTTGCTCGAGGGGACCAACCAGTCCAGCCGGTGGACGGATTACTCCAAGGCCGTGCGGATCATCCGCAAGTCGCGGTCCAAGGCGGCGATTCCCCTGCTGCTGAAGTACGCCGTCAGGCACGCGGGGTTAAGTTCGGCCCATGTTGTGATTCCGACCTACGGCGATACGCTGGTCATCCTTACGGGGGCCGATATCACGCTGCCGGCGCCCACCGGACGCGACCGGGCCAAGTCCGGCCGCGACAATGCGGAAAAGCTCGTTCGGACATGGTGGGGGCCGAAGAAGGGCACGATCACGACAGACCTGGAGAAGATGAAAGCCGACGAGGTCCGCCGGGTGACAACTCGCGTTGCCAAGAGCGTCCTGCGCTCGAGCAGCTACGACGTCGCGCGGGACGGCGAGAACCCCGAGAAGGTCTACTACCTCCTGTCGCGCATGCTGCGGTACAGCAGTTCCGACCGGCCGTACTGGTGTCGCGAGGATCTGCACGCGGTCATGGTGCCTCACATGCTGGCCATCGCGGGGTACAGCACGGAGATGGTCCCGAAGGCAAAGGCGTCGGGTCACCAGGTGCCTTACCGCGTGGTTCCCCTGCTGGCGGCCTTGCGGAAGGACGGCCAGGCCCCGCATCTGGACAAGACCGCCCAGGACCTCAAGCAGCCGGAGGCTGTGCGTCTGACCTGCATCCTTGCCGTCCATGCCGCCGGCGAGGAGATCCAGACCAACGAGCTGCTCCTGCTTCTCGAGAAGGCCAAACGCCTGGCGATCAGGGTGCCGGCAATCCTGGCGCTGGAATACAGCCGCGACGGGCGCGAGGTCACGCCGGAACTGCTGGCCCAACTGGAAGACCGCAATGCGGCGATCTGCACGGCGGCGGCATACGCATTGTCCGGTCCGGCCCCGGTGGTGGCCGTGCCCAAGCTGAAGAAGATCATCGACAAGGTCTATCCTCCGGCGGCCATGTACCCCGCCATCCGCGTGCTGGGGAAGATCAAGGCCGAAGAATCGGGCCAGGCGCTGGCCGACTTCATGGACGCGGGGCTGAAGGACGCGGAGAAGGCCCGATACCTCTCCCGGGCGATGTACGCCTTCAGATCGTCCACGGGCTGTACCATCCGCATCCCGGCGGGCATTCCTCGCGAAGGTGTGGTCACCGAGCGTGTGCAGCAGGCCCTGGCGTGGTGGGCCGACCGGAAGCGTTAGCAGACAGACGATCCAGCCGCGAGTTGCCCGCCCGGCGCTAGTCCTTATTGGTAAGGCCCGCTCCGACTATTCCCGGTGCGACTCGGACGACACGCTTGCCATCGGCGGTGAACGTCACCGGCGGGATGAAGTTGCCGTCGGCGTCACGCAGGAGGCGGCTTTCGGTGGTGGGGAACTCGTCCTGGCGGTAGGCGCGGTTGACGATGGGCGCCGTTCGCATCCTCGGGCGATACGGACTCTGGGCGAATACGTCGGTGATCGTCACGTCCGAGGGCGGGTAGTTCGACCGTTTGAACAGCGGATGGTTCGGGTCCGGGTCCGGCATGGCGCGAAGTTCCCGCTCGCCGCGATATGGACACAGCAGGTCGACCCAGAGGATCAGCTTGGTCAGGCTCAGCGGGTCGACGGGTTTCTTCGTGACCTTGCCGTGCTTCGCGCTCTCGGCGATCTTGACCAGCTTGCTCGCGTACGACAGGGACACCATCGGCGCCGACGTGCGGTAGTCCTGCGGTCGCCACGGCTGGGCCTCGGCGAGGATGGTCCCGGCGATCCCGCCCGAGCAGTTGCCCACGAACCCGCCGCGGCGCTGGCGCTTGACGCCGAGGACCAGTGTGACGTACGGCTCGGGGAAGACCCCCATGTCGGGGCTCGGCCTCAGCGTCAGGTCGAGCTTGGCCCGCCCCTTGCCCTTGCCCTGGTGACATTTGCCGCAGTACTTGTCCAGGATCGGCTGGATGTCGCGCTCGAACCCGAAGCTGTGATCGACGCCCGTCGGGTACGGTTTGAGTTTGGCGGGCCCCTTGGACATCGCGAGGGTCTTCTCGCTGGCCGGGGCGATGCGCTGGTTCTCGTGACAGCCCACGCAGCCGCGCCGCTCGCCGGGCATGAGGTTCGTGAACGACCGCATCGTCTGCAGAGTGCGGTGGCGCTCGTCGAGCAGTTGGAAGTGCAGCGCCTGGCAGGGCGGGGCTTCGAAGTAGACCGAGCCGTCGGCCTCCACCGGCGCCGTGCCGAGGACGCGCTTGACGCCGTCGTTGACCGCCAGCGAGACGACAGGCCCCACGTGCAGGTGGGGCTGGCTTCGCGGGTGGTCCATGTCCTGGAGCTTCTTGCCCAGCGTGCCGGTGTTCCAGTCCATTTGGATCACGCGCAGGAACCGGGCCTTGCCCTTGAGCACCTTCGGCGCGCCCTGGTAGACGTCGGCGCAGTAGAACGCGCCGGGCTTGATCGGTCGCCCGTCGGCCTGGGCGCCGGCCCACTCGACGCGGTCGGGAATCACCGGCGGGACCTTGCGCGGGCGGATGGGCATGGCGTACAGGGCGTGGAACGCGCTCTCGTAGATCAGCTCGCGATTGCCCCACGTATCCATCAGGAACAACTTGAACTTGCTTCCCCGCCCGGCGGGCCGGGCCGAGACAAGGAACACTTCCTCGCTCAGCGGATAGGGCGACTTGTATCCGCGGTAGGCCCCCGAGGTGTGGTACTTCGGGTTCTCCATCTTCTCGGCCGGCCCGTTGCCCACCTCGCACCAGCGCACGTCCCAGGTGACCTTGGTTAGCCCGTCGGGATAGTTGAAGCCCTTCTTCGGGTCGACGATGCCTATCGAGCCCCAGTACACGTTGTGGTGGCCCTGGCCGGAGAACATCACGCGCCCGGAGCCCGGGATCGCGCGGGCCTCGACGAGCATGTCGGGCCAGTAGCTCTGGTTGCCCCAGTACGCGCTGGTCCCCGTGCCGTCGGGGTTCACCGTCCAGAGGCTCTGGATGCGCATCAGCTCCTTGTCGGTGTACTCCCATCGCGTGTAGAGCACCTGTCCGTTGGGCATCAGCGCCGGCGTGTACTCCGGCTCGTTGCCGCCGCTGATCAGGTAGATGTTCTTCCCGTTCGCGTCGCACCGCGCGACGACCGTGCTCGGATGGCCCACCGTGCAGCGGGCGTGCGAGTTGCCCCGATTCGACACGAACACGATGTGCCCATCCGGCATGTAGATCGGGTCCTGGTCGTCGTAGCTGCCCGAGGTGAGCTGACGCACAGTGCCATCATCGACGTCCGTTTCGTACAGGTGGAACGTCCGGTCGGTCTTGGGGCGGAAGCAGAACAGCACGCGCTTGCCATCGAACGACACGTCAGGCCGCCAGTACCAGCCCGTGCCCAACTCGCCCGCGAGTTTCCGCAGCTTGCCCCCCGGGCCCAGGCCGTCAAGGACCAGCAGGCGGACGCAGTTCAGTTGCGCCTGGGGATAGACGCGGTGCATCGACTCGTGCGGGTACCGCTCAGGGATGTCGACGAAGACCAGCCGCGAGAAGTCCACCAGCGGGTCGGCGAACATGATCCGTCGCTTGGCGCGGCGGACGGCGAGGTAAAGCGCCTTGCAGGTCGCGGCGTCCGGCTTGGCGGGCAGGGCCTTGAGCTTGGCCTCGAGGGAGGCCAGCTTCGCCAGGTCGGCAGACAGGTCGGGCGCCTTGTCCGCCCGGGCGAGCCTTGCGGCGAGTTCCCGCGCCCAGGCGATCTCCTGCAGTGCCCGTTCGCCCAGCGGCTTGCCCTCGGCCTGGAATAGCCATTCATGCTCGAGCATCGCCTCGGCTTCGTCGGGGCTCAGCGTACGGGTCTCCGGCTCGGCGGGGCCCGTCGCCGGCGGGGCGGGGCGTTTGGCGGGCGCCGGTGGCAGGCGGCGGCAGTGCTCGGAGATAAAGACGTTGCGTCCGTCGGTCGTCGTGATCCGTGCGTCGGCCCAGTCCGCGTGATCGCCGATATAGCCGTTGATCGACGTGTCGGTGACCAGTTCGAGTTTCTTCGCGCCGGACAGGTCCACCGCCACCGGGACCGGCTCGTCGCCCGGTTTGAGCACCTTCGAGCGGAACCGCTGCTTGCCGTCGACTTTGACGATGAAGACCACCGACCCGCCGGCCTTGCGAGTGGGCACGTTCAGGTCCGCACCGACGAAACACGTGAATGTCTTGCAGCCGGCCCCCAGTTCGATAACGGTCAGGCTGTTGGCGTGCATGCCCAGACCGCGGGAGAATGTCTTGGAGCCGATCCGCAGGGGCTCGGCGATGAAGCTGCGGTCCAGTTGCAGCGCGCGGTGGTCCTGCCGGTGGGCGGTCACCTTGAACGGCGCTGCGGGCTTGGCGGCCAGCAGCGGGGCGGCCGCTAGGCACGAAAAGCCCACGATGGTCAGTAAACGGTAGAGTGCCTTGCTCATCTCAAGGTGTCCTTCAGAAAAAGGGGTCAGGTACCTTTCTTCTTTCGATACGTCCTTTAACTATAGCAGCTATGGGCTTGGAAGAGAAAAGGTACCTGACCCCTTTTTCTTCCGCGACCCCGGCGCGGGGGCGCCGCGGTCGAAGATGAACGTGGGCAGGGCCTTGAAAAGGCCGTCGAGCTTGTAGAGGCTTTCGACCTCGCCGCGACAGTTGTACCAGCAGGAGGTGCACCCGTTGGCCCGGGAGGCCGCCCGCAAACGCCGGTGGATGTTCTGCGGCGGGTCGCGGTAGAGGTTCGCCACCGGGCGGTCCTTGCACTCGACGCAGATCGCCACGTCGCCCGTCGAGTCGATATTGAAGAACGCCCGCCCGGCGCGGCAGTCCGGGACGCCGCCGCCGAGAAACGCGTCGAACAGGCCCAGGTACCGCGGGTTCGACAGCACGTTGCGGTGACGCGTGTGCAGGTCCAGCAGGCGCGGCGAAACCGGGCCGTTGTTGTGCTCGTACGCCCGCGTGCCGGTCTTGAGATACCCGTAGGGCTGGACCATGAAGAACGCCCCGCGCTCGGCAGCCATGCTCGCCAAGGCGTCCAGTTCATCGATGTTGTCGTCCAGCAGGACGGCGATCACGTTGATGCGCTGGTGTTTCTTCGTGCGGGCGGCCGCGAGCATCTCCACCGCCCGCCACGCCTGGTCCCACGCCCCGTCCATGCCGCGGCGCTCGTCGTGACGGGCCGCGTCGGCGTAGTCGATGCTCACCGACGCGCCCCACAGGCCCGCTTCCATCAGGTCCGACGCCACCTGCGGCGTGACGAACCAGCCGTTGGTGGTGACGAACGGGAAGTGATACCGCCCGATCGCGCGGACGATATCGGGCAGGTCGGTTCGCAGCAGCGGCTCGCCGCCGGCCAGCGACACCATCAGCGTGCCGTACGTCGCGAGCTTCCTGGCCCCGACCTCGAAGTCCGCCACCGTGGGCTCGGCGGTCCGGCCCAGCGGATCGTGCCAGTAATGGCAGAACCGGCAGCGGTAGTTGCACCGGTACGTCACCTGCCACGCGCACCAGATCGGGTGGCGCGACGTCCACGACCGGAACAGGCGAAACTTCTTTTCCAGCGAACTGAACACGGACATCCTTAACGGCGTTGAAGGTTAAAGGTTACTGGTTGAAGGTTCCATCGTAGGGCGTGCAACACAGTTGACGCCGGGCGACCAGCGCCTCCATTACGCGTGAAACACCGTGCACGCCCAACAGCTGGGTG
>CAZVEV010000091.1:7330-19262 GCA_964625865.1 uncultured Planctomycetaceae bacterium
CGACGGTCCCTCGTTCGGGCGGCCACCCCGTGCCCCGGGGGACGACCGGCGCATCCTTGCCGCGTGCAACAGGTTGCACGCCCTACTGCTGGGTCGCTGAAGCGACCAGCCCGACCTGCCGGTTACCGGGGCGGCTCACCGGCCCATCAGTTTGCGGAGTCCTGACCGGCGACTGCGGGAAACGCGGCGCAGCAGCTTGCTCACGCCGGTCGCCGGCGGGCCCTTGAGCAGGCGCGGGAACTTCTCGACTACGGCGCTGATCTCGTGGGCTGACAGCGAGGGCATGTCCAGGACGCTTCGCCCGCGCCAGTAGCTGGCCTCGCCGCGCCCGCTGGTCCAGCCGTTCTCCGCACACAACTCCGCCGCTCGCGTCCCGGGCGTGGGATAGTACACCCGCGGATGAATCTCGTCCACCCCGGCCCGCCGCACCAGGGAGAGCGTTTCCTCGACGGTGATCTCCGACTCGTACGGACAGCCGACGAAGACCTCCGCACTGACGGTCAGCCCGGCGCCCCGGAGCGTGGAGCAGGCGTCGACGATCTGGTCGTCGCGGAGGCGCATCGAGAGGACCTCCTCGCGGATGAACCGGCTGCCCGAGCCCAGTTGGACGTGGACCGTGTGACACATCGACACCGCCAGCAGCGAAGCGATCTCCGGCGTCACGTGGTCCAGGCGAACGTGGCAGCGGTAGGGCAGGTGGCAGCGTTTGGGGTACAGCGCCGCGAACTCGCCCAGCCACTCGGCGTCGGCGGCGAAGCAGTGATCGTAGAACCCCACCGACCCCACGCCGTCGTATCGGGTCACCACGCGGTGGACCTCGTCCATCACGTTGGCCGGGCTGCGACGCCGAACGAACGGGCCCCGGTCGGCATACAGGTCCATGTACCAGTCGTTGGTGCAGTAGGCGCACCACAGGCCGCACCCGCGGGCGACCTTGAAGTCCGCCTGCCCGGTGGCGTTGACGATCCGCTGGTAGTCGAACAGGTCGCGATCAGGGAAGGGCAGGGCGTCGAGGTCTTCGATCAGCGGGGCCAGTTCGCCCTTGACCAGCCCGTCGGGGCTGTTGACCCACAGCCCGTCGAGCCCCTCGGCGTCCGTGCGGTCGCGGAAGGCCTTCAGCAGCGAGACCGCGGCGGCTTCGTATTCGCCCAGCACCAGCGCGTGGACGCCCGGAATGCTCGCCGCCTTGGCCGGCACGCACGTGGCGTATTGGCCCAGGACGGCGACCGGGAGCGAGAAGCCCGCGGCGATCTCCGCGATCGTCCGGTGGGCCGCGTCGACGGTGTACAGGTCAAGCTCGGCCAGCACGTAACGCGGGCGGTGCTCGATAATCGCCTCGCGGAGCACCTCCGGGCGGTGTCCGGCCAGCGTGACAAGACGACAGGCGAACCCCTCGGCCTTCAACAGGGCCGCCAGCGTCCCCAGGCCGTGCGAAAAGACGCTCGTCGCCGCCTCGGCCCGCGGCTGAACAAACTGAAGCATCAGCACTTGCATGATGTCCCATGATACCCCCGTCCCCGTCGTGCGGTCCAGCACCAATCCCACCGAGCGCAGGGGTGCCCTCGCAGTACGCGGCCTAAGCTCCATAGAGGGGTCCTGGCCGCCTGCCGGACCCGCAAGGGACCCTGACCCCGCCTGTCGAGTCGAAAGTCGGCTAGGCGCAAAGCCAGGGCGTCTGGCCGGGTCTCAAGCGGGCCTCGCCGGGGTGGGCGTCGGGGCAGATCTCTGCGGGGGCGGGCTTACTGGCGGCCTTCTTCCCGCAGGAGGCGCTGGACTTCGGCGCCGACAGTCTGGGCGGTCAGGTTGAGTTTCGCCAGTGCCTGCATTGCAACGCCTTCGGGCTCGCGCAGCAGGGCCAGCAGGAGGTGTTCGGTTCCCAGGTGGGCGTCCTTGTGGCCTCGGGCTTCCTCGACGGCCATCGCCATCACGTGCCTGGCTCGCGGGGTCTGGTGGAAGGCGTCGGGGATCTCCGTGTCGGGATCGGGCTCGACGAGTTCATCCAGGGCGCGGCGCAGTTGCTTGAGCGTCACGCCCAGGTTCTCCAGCGCCCTGTGCCCATGCCCCTCCGGCTCGCGCACCAGCGCCAGCAGCAGGTGCTCGGTGCCCAGGTGCTCGTGGTGCATCCTCTGGGCCTCGAGCCCTTCCAGCCGCAAGACGTCCCGCGCGTGTTCAGTGAATCGTTCGAACAAGTCCAGTCTCCTTCATTCAGTTCGACGCTTCTACCCGATCGGCCCGCGCGAGGCAAGTCTCGCAATATCCGGGTAGCCATGGACCTTGCATGTCGGCGGCGTGCTACTTTTGCTTGAACCTCTCGCCGCTGTTGGTCAGACTCTGTCCGATGTCCGCGGGACTCGAAGCGGTTTGGCCAGTTCGCAGGAGAAAGGTCGACTATGGGACGTTTATTCGGCACGCAGCGCCAGGTGATGACTCGTTGGCTTCTCGTGATGGCAAGTGCTCTTGCCGTCATCGCCTTGCCCGCGCTGGCGGCCCAGCGCAGCCGCTTCCTGCTTCTGGACGGGCGGATCGTCGACAAGACGGTCAACGCGAAGCTGGCCGTCGGGACGGTGCGGAAGCACAAGGCCAACCCGCTGTTCATCGAGGACAAGGCCTGGGAGATGCGGTTTGACAACCTCTACGGCAACGTCATCTACGACGAGACGGACAAGCTCTACAAGTGCTGGTACAGCCCCTTCATCATCGACGCGCCCTGGTCTCGGAAGATGACCGTCGAGGAACGCCAGAAGACGCGCTACCGGCCCCGCGGAAGGGAAATGGGCATCTGCTACGCCACGTCGAAGGACGGGATCACGTGGGACAAGCCGCAGCTCGGGCTGATGAACTACGATCCCACGGACCGACCCGACAAGAACTCGGGCGACAAGAAGAACAACATCGTCCTTCGCGGGCCTCACGGGGCGGGCGTGTTCAGGGACATGCATGATCCGGATCCCAAGCGGCGCTACAAGACGATCTACCAGGGCCTGTGGACCCGCGTCTCGCCGGATGGGCTGCACTGGGCCAAGCCCGTGCGCTGCAAGGGCGTCCGCGTGCGCGGCGATACGCACAATAACGCCTTCTGGGCGCCGACGCTGGGCAAGTACGTGGGCATCACGCGCACCTGGGGCGGCGACAAGGGCAGGCAGGTGGCGCGAATCGAAAGTGACGACTTCGTCAACTGGACCAAGGAAGTGGTCGTCCTGGAAGGGCTCAGCAAGAAACAGCAGACTTACGCCATGCCCGTGTTCTTCCGCTGTGGAGTTTATATCGGCCTGGTCGCCCTGTTCGACATCCCGTCGAATCGTGTCTGGACGGAACTGGCGTGGAGTGCCGACACGAAGACATGGAATCGGATCGATCCGGGCACGCCGCTGATTCCCTGCTCCCAGAAGAAGCTCGACTACGATTACGGCTGCGTGTATCCCTGCGCGTATCCGGTCTTCCTGGACAACGAGATTCGCCTCTACTACGGCGGAAGCGATTACCTGCACAACGGCTGGCGCACCGGCTCGCTGTGCCTCGCCACGCTCCGCCCGGACGGTTTTGCGGGATATGAGCCCCAGCGCAAGGACGCCCCGGCCGTCGTCACGACCACCGCAGTCTCGTACGCCGGACAGCCCTTGCGGATCAGCGCCGACGTCGCCAACGGCGGGACGGTCACCGTCAGCATTCTCGACAAGGCCGGCAAGGTCATCGCCACAGCGGCGCCCGTTACGAAGACCGTCACCGACGCCCCCGTGACCTTGCCGAAGAAGATCACCACCGAAGCGATCCGCCTCCGCTTCGAAATCACCAACGCCAAACTCTACTCCTTCAATTTCGGCGGTCCGCACACTAACTGAGAAGGACTAACGACGAATGAAACGTACGAGCAGACGTGAGTTTATTAAGACGGTGGGCGTGGGGATGGCGGCGGCGGGCTTGGGGGGCAGGGCTCTTGGCGCGGAGGGCGCTGCCGAGCGGAAACCGAACATCGTGTTCGTGCTCGCCGACGATCTGGGGTGGCGCGACGTGGGGTTCCACGGGGCGAAGTTCTTCGAGACGCCGAACATCGACACCCTTGCCCGCGACGGGATGATCTTCAACCAGTTCTACTCCGGCGGGCCGAACTGTGCGCCCACGCGGGCGTGCATCATCACGGGCATGTACTCGCCGCGGACGCAGCTCTACACGCCGGGGGGCAAGTCCAAGGGCAACCCCAAGCTCATGCGCCTGCTGGTGCCCACGCGGGGCAACCCGGCCGGCGATAGGGAACTGGTCTCCAAGAACGACACCATCGACGCGGGGCACACCTCGATTGCCGAAGTCCTCAAGACCGCCGGGTACGCCACGGCGCGGATCGGCAAGTGGCACGTGGGCAAGGACACCCAGGGCTTCGACGTCAGTTCCTGCAACGGCAAAGACGGGCCCGGCCATAAGCACTACGGCAGCGTCACGGTGGCCCGGACGATCACCGACCGAGCCGTTCAGTTCATCGACGAGAACAAGGACAAGCCGTTCTTCCTCTACGTGTCCCATTGGGATGTACACGGCCCCATCCGGGCGTTGAAGGACGTGGTGGCGAAGTACAAGACCAAGGCCGCCGACTGGAAGAACACCAACGGTGAGAAGATCAATCCGACATATGCGGGGATGATCGAGGCGGTTGACACCAGCGTCGCGCGGCTGCGGGCCAAGCTCGCGGATCTGGGCATCGACAAGAACACGGTTTTCATCTTCTCGTCGGACAACGGCGGCACGCAGGTCACGACGGTGCAGCCCCTGCGAGGTGGGAAGGGGGCCTTGTTCGAAGGGGGCATCCGCGTCTCGACGTGCGCCGCCTGGCCGGGCGTTGTCGCGCCGGGTTCAGCCTGCGACGTGCCGCTGACCAGCGTGGACTTCATGCCCACGTTCGCCGAGGTCGCCGGCGCGAAACTCCCGGACAACCAACCCGTCGATGGCGAGTCGTTCGTCAAGCTGCTCAGGGGCGGCGAGAAGCTGAAGCGCGAGTCGATCTTCTGGCATTTCCCGCTGTACCTCCAGGGCAACGGGACGGCCATTGTCAAACCGGTGTTCGGTACGGACAAGCCGTACTGGCGCGGCGTGCCGGCCACCGTGATGCGCAAGGGCGACTGGAAACTGTTCTACTTCTACGAGGACAAGAGCATCGAGCTGTACAACGTGCGGACCGACGTCGCCGAGTCGACCGACGTGGCCGCCAAGTTCCCCGACCGCGCGGCGTCGATGAAAGCCGAACTGCTGGCATGGGTCCGCAAGACCAACGCCCCGACGCCGTCAACGCCAAACCCGGCGTTCGATCCGAAGGCGACCGGCGGGTCGGGACGGGGCAGGGGCAAGGGCAGGCGGAAGAAAAAGGACACGTAGGGCGGGCGCCCCGTGGGGAACGGGATGTGGATTTCATGGACTGCGTGGCCCGGCGGGCCGATACTTAACAGGGAAGGGCGGGTCGCCGGGATGCGGTCCGCGCCCTCCATTGTGTCCCCGCTGTCGGGACACGCTAAACGAATCAGTGGTACCTTTCATGGGAGAAACATGATGATGACGATGGCTTCTGCGAGACGGACGACGGGACTGGTTGTCCTGGGGCTGCTGGCGATGACCGTGCTGGGCGGCTGTCTGAGGATGTCGGATATCAACGAGAGACTCGTGACGTTCGCCCAGGAGCAGAGCCTCGCCGAGACGCGCGACGGGCTGACCGCCATCAAGGCCGAGGTCGAGGCGCTGAAGGAACTGCGCACGAAACTCGAGGCCCTCAGCGCGAAGATCGACGAGACGGCCAAGAAGCTCGACTCGATGGCCTCCCTGCCCGGACGGATCACCGCTGCCGAGACGCTGCTGACCGACCACGGCGACAAACTCACCGCCCAGGCCAAGGTCGATGACGAGGCCAAGACCGACCGGGCCGCCCTGCGCGTCGCGGTAGCCGAGAAGGCTGTCAAGGCCGACGTGGACAAGAAGTTCACCAACGTCGACCAGGCGGTCGCGGCGCTGGACAAGCGCACAACGCCCCTGGAAGCCAAGACCAAGGACCTGAGCGAATCGGTGGGCAAGGTCCAGACGCAGTCTGACGCGATCACGCTGGAGATCACGACGCTCAAGAAGAACGCCGGTCGCCTCGACGCCAAGATGGCTGCCCTGTCGGATGCGACATCGAAGTCGATGGCCGCCCAGGACGCCAAGATCAGCGGCCTCGACGGCGGGCTCAAGACCGCCCTGACCAAGGAAATCGACATGCTCCAGGTGCGGATCAAGGCGCTGAACGAGGTGTTGGGCAAGCTGGGCAACGGTAACGGCAACGGTAACGGCACGACGCCCGCGCCGTAATGCCCCGCAAGACGGGAAGGGCGGGAAGTTATTCCGCCGGCCCCTTGACGCGGCACAGCCGCGATGAGTATAGTTGATATAGAGGAACGCCATGATTCGTCGAGCAGAGAGATCGGCCTCGCCCTTGTTGAGCGGGCTCCTTCTGCGCTGACGGATCGCGGGCGAACCTCCACCACGAGACACACGACCCCGCGATCCAAGAGGATCGCGGGGTTTTTGTTTCGGTCGTCGTGGTCTGGTGCTGTTGCTGCTTTCATTCGTACTGTTGCTGTCGGCCGAACCGTGAAAGGAACCGGCTAATGTCTGACAAGACGGACGTACCGAAGTACATCGCCCCGGCGGCGTTTGATCTGCCGGACCGCCAGTGGCCCGCCCGGGCCGTCACCGCCAGCCCGCAGTGGTGCTCGGTGGACCTGCGAGACGGCAACCAGGCCCTGCCGAACCCCATGGGCCCGGACCAGAAGCTCGAGTACTTCCAGTTGCTTGCGGGCATGGGTTTCAAGCACATCGAGGTCTCGTTCCCGTCGGCCAGCCAGGATGACTTCGACTTCGTCCGCAGGCTCGTGACCGAGGGTCACATTCCCGACGACGTGTTCATTATGGTCCTGACGCAGTGTCGTCCGGGCCTGATCGAACGGACGTTCGAGTCGATCCAGGGCATCCCGCGCGCGATCGCCCACCTGTACTGCGCCACCTCGCCGCTGCACATGCACCAGGTGTTCGGTCTCAGTCGGGACCAGACGCGCGAGATGGCCGTCCGGGGCGTTGCCCAGGCGCGCGAACTGGCCGCCGCCATGACCGACAGCGACGTCCGCCTGGAGTTCTCGCCCGAGGAGTTCACCGACACGGACCTGGATTTCGCCCTCGAGGTCTGCGAAGCCGTCTACGATGCCTGGGGACAGGCCACACCCGAAAAGCCGCTGATCCTCAACCTGCCCGCCACCGTCGAGCGGCGCCCGCCGAACCACTACGCCGACATGATCGAGCTGTTCGGCCGCCGGTTCACGCGGCGCCACAGCGTGAAGATCTCCCTGCACGCGCACAATGACCAGGGGATGGCCGTCGCCGCGACGGAGCTGGCCCTGGCCGCCGGGGGCGATCGCGTGGAGGGCACGCTGTTCGGCCATGGCGAGAGAACCGGCAACGTGGACCTGGTGACGCTGGCGGGCAATCTCCACTCGCGCGGCATCGAGACGGGGCTGAACCTGGCGGACCTCGAGCATGTGGCGCGGACGGTCGAACGCCTGACGGGCATGGATGTCTACTACCGTCAGCCCTATGCGGGCGAGTACGTCTTCACCGCGTTTTCCGGCTCGCACCAGGACGCGATTAACAAGGGCATGCATCGCAATGCCGAGTCGCCCGACGTGTTCGGCGTGGGCTGGAAGGTGCCCTACCTCCACATCGACCCGGCCGACCTGGGCAGGCAGTACGAACACCTGATTCGCATCAACTCCCAGTCGGGCAAGGGCGGGGTGGCCTGGGTGCTCGAGCGCGAGCACGGGATCGAACTGCCCCGCCAGATGCGCCCGGACGTCCGCCAGGCCGTCCAGGTGATGGCTGACCGCGAAGGACGCGAGTTGACCAGCGAGGAGGTCTACGAGGTCTTCCTCGACGCCTTCGTCCGGCCGTCCGGCCCGTACGAGTTGGAGGGCTACTGGCCCCGCCCCGACGACGAGGATCCCACGCAGATTCACGGCGAGGTCCATCTGCGGGTCGACGGCGAGTTGCGCAAGGCGACGGCGGACGGCAACGGGCCGATCTCCGCATTTGTCCATGCACTGCGGCAACTGGGCGCCGGCGGCTTTGTCGTCGACGACTACCACGAGCAGGCGATCGGCAAGGGCGCCGAAGCGCAAGCCGTCGCCTACGTGCCGCTCAAGCTCGACGACGGGCGGGTGGTCTTCGGCGTGGGCATGGACACGAATATCGACCAGGCCGCCATCCGCGCGATCGTCGCGGGCATCAACCGCATGGCTGCGGTCACTTGACCAGCGACCAGCCGGATGGGCTGACGGCCAGGGCGGTGTGGCCCTTGTGGCGATCGTAGACCTTGTGCATCTGGTCGATCGAGTCGAAGTAGCCCACGATGAAGGCGGCGCTGAAGGACTGGCCCGCCTTGACGGGCCGACCGCCGATCTCCTGGATCATGCAGACGTAGCCGCGCTGGTGGCACCACGCTTCGTGGACGACCGATGGGGCCAGCGTCATCCCGGCCAGCCACGGGCCTGCCTTGCCCGTCTTCCGGTCCCGCAGTTGCACGGCGCGGATGAAGCGGCGGGGCGGCTTCTTGACTGCATCGCGGCGGTAGTTGAACTTCGTCTCGGGCGCGAAGTTCCTGGTGAACTCGCTCGCCGCTACCGTCCCGTGGTAGCTCAGGTAGATGCTCTTGAAGCTGTCGCCGCGGGTGTGCTTGACGTGGCCGGGCATGTCGATCCGAAGGAACATCGCCTCCGAATCATTGACGCTGTCGATCCGGTCCATCGACAGGAAGTACCGCTTGCCCGCCGGAAACACGAGCACCTGTGTCCAGGTCGAGCCGGTCTTCTTTCCCGGGGCGGCCGTCCGATAGCGAAAGCTCTGCCGCACTGCCACGAAGTCCTTCCCGCGAATGATCTTCGGCTTCAGTTCGCGCGCCCTGGTGCAGATCTGCGGGCCCTCGATAGACCGCTTGGCCCGCTGCCCGTGATAGAGGTTGCCGTACCGATAGATCAGCTCCGGGTCGAGACGGTTGCGATAGGCCTTGTCGCTGCCGGGCTCCATGATCCAGTCGGCGATGTCCAGGCCGAAGCCCGGGTCGCGGAAGCCGGTGGCCTTGTCCAGCAGCGACCCGCCGGCCACGCCGGAGACGTACCCCTTCTTCCGCACGAAGGCCTGCAGCTTCGAGGCGTCGATCCGGATGGCGTCGGCCGTCTCCGTAACGGTGTAAGCCGGCGGCGCCGCACAGAAGCCCGCACCGACCCACAGACACAAGACGAGTGCCCCCGATAGCGCTGGCGTACTCATAGCATGGCTCCAGAAACGCGGCTTCTCTGCCGCAGGGGTCTCAGCACAGATTCCGAGTATAGCTTGTGCGAACGCTCTTGTGCAGACTGGCGTCCGCGGGGCGTTGAGAACTCCTTTCCGCCGTGCTGTGCTATAGTCCTTCCGGTGTCCGTATCGTACGTTTCCTAATGAGAGGTCTCTTTTGAGACGCTTGATCGTTCGCAGGCGGTCCCGCTCCTGCGGAACGGCATCGGTGGCGGATCCAGCGGGAAAAGCGCTCGGCCAGACGAGGCCTGACACTGCACAGTCCAGCATAGTGGAAAGGACTCATGGCCATGAACATGTCCACCCGGCGACCACATGACAGAACCGCAATGGTCTATCTTCTGGCTCTGGTGCTTCTGGTGCTGATGGCCAGTCTCGGGGCGGTTCTGGCACACACGACTGCGCTGAATGCCAGACAGGCGGGCAACGAAGCAAGGGCCCTCGACGCCCGGATGGCGGCTGAGAGCGGCATCAGCTACATGCTCATGAAGCTCAATGACGCCAGACTGCCCAAGAACACTACCAGTGCGACGCTGATGACAAACCTGGCGGCCGAACTGCCGGACATCTTTGAGGGGTCGAGTGATGTACCGGCCGGAACGATCAGCAGCACGTCCACGTCGATTGACATCCCGAGCATTCCGATTGGCAATGCGTCGTTTACCACGACACTGACTCGTGAGGACGGTCCGGACGGGCCGCACTGCCGCGTGACCATCACGGGCAGGCGTGACCTGGCCGTCCGAAGTGCATCGATTGCACTGGCCCTGACGCCGCGCCCGGTTGCCGCCTTCGATTACGGCATCGCGTCGAAAGGACGAATCTACATCAGCGGCAGCGCCCTGGTTGACGGGGTAAACACGGGCCAGGAAGCCACCGTTTTCTCGATGAGTAACGAGCCGGTGGCCATTGAGGCCGGCGGAAGTGCCACCATCGGCGGGGACCTGTTCGTTACCAGCGAAGACATCATGAGCATCCTTCTGGCCGGCGGGGGAATGGAGGTTGCCGGCGAGTCCGACATCTTCGCGATCATCGACAACCACGCGCACTTCGGGGTCGAGGAACCGGAGTTCCCCGAGATCGACATCACGCCGTTTTCCTCCCTGACCACGAACATCATAGACGCCGATACATCCCTGCCCAACCAGGACGTCGAACTCAACAACGTCCGCATCAAGGCGGGCGCCAACCCCCACTTCTCTCGCAACGCGGTCATCAACGGCGTGCTCTATATCGAGTCGCCGAACAACGTGGTCTTCACCTCCGGGACGACCATCAACGGGATTATCGTCTGCGAGGACGACCCTGCGGTCGCCGATGATGACAAGACAATCGAGTTTCGCGGACATGTCTCGGCTCCCGGGGTCGAGGCCTTGCCGGACACCGAGGAGTTCGCTGCGATCAAGGCACAGACCGGAACGGTCGTGCTGGCCCCGGGATTTGGCGTGACGTTCAAGGGCGCCACCAATACGATCAACGGCACGATCGCCGCCGACCAGTTCGCCTTCCTGGGCAACACGAAGATCGAGGGCGAGTTGAACGGGTCGATCCTCGGCCTGAAAGACCGCGAGATGATCCTGCGGGGCAACGCGACGATCCGCATCAACCGCGCGACCGACGACGACACGCCCGCGGGATTCAACCATCCCCTCGGTCTGGTCGTTGTGGGCGGGACCTACACCGAATAGGGCTTGGCGGTTCTCCACAATGGGGGCGCGACATGGAGAATAGGCTATGCTCACGCCGCCAATTGACGAATAATACTGATGTGGCGTCAGGTCATTAGGGAATACCCGTATGTCTGGTCAGGATCCGGCGGGCAGGTTCCCGGAAAGGCCGCAAGACAATGGTGCGCATGGGATTCGATGACAGGTCTCGGTCGGGGCCGGTCCGGCCCCGCCGGTGCGGGCCGGGGCTGATAGCCTGCGGCGTGCTGGCGACGGCCCTGGTGGTCATCGCGCCCGCCCGCCCGCTCGTGTCCGCCGACAAGCCCGCCGGGCGCACACGCGTGACGGAGGTCCGTTTCGGCGTGGTCGAGCCCCCCGTCGTCGCCCAGCGCGACATCACCGTCCGGGCCCCGACGTCCAACCAGCAGACCGAGCCCAAGCCCCTCGAATGCAGTGGAATAGTGTGGCTGGGGGGGCAGTTGCTCCTGTCCAGCGACCGCCACGACCACGTCCTGTTCACCTGTCCGGTGGACGTGACGACGATGACGATAGGCCGCCCCGTCCCGCACGTGATCATTCGCAACGAGCAGGAACTGCTCCGGGACGCCGAATGCATCACGGTCAGGCCGGCCGTGGGCGGACGGGTCGTTGTCTACGCCATGTGCTCGCTGAGCAACGACCGCACCGAACTGCCCCTGCCCAAACGGCGCCACATGCTGCGCTGCCGCCTGAATCGCCTGTCTCCCCTCGCGGCGGGCCGCCCGATCATCCTCGATGCCGGACCCGTCCGCCGGGCCGTCAACACGCATTTCCAGGCCCTCAAGGTCAGGCCCTACCGCACGTTCTTTGCCGATTTCACCGGTGAGGACAAGAACACGTACCGCTGGGGCAACGTCGAGGGCCTGGCCATCACG
>CAZVEV010000092.1:0-19260 GCA_964625865.1 uncultured Planctomycetaceae bacterium
GGGCGCCTTCCTCATCGGAGTCGCCGGTGAAGACCAGTTCCAGCGGTTCGTGGTCCTCGGCGCCCTGGCCGAGGTGGAGGCCCTTGGCCATCAGCATGCCCTTGATCTCGCGCAGCGACGTCTCGCCAAAGTTCTTGTAGGCCAGCAGTTCGGCCTCCGTGGTAATCACCAGGTCGCCCAGCGTGCGGATGTTCATCTTCTTGAGGCAGTTGCGGGCCCGGACCGACAGTTCGAAGTCCGTCACGGGGATGTCGAGGACGGCGTTGTGCTTGGCGATTCGTCTGGCCTGGTCCTCGTCGAAGTACATCGTCTTGGACGCCTCGACGTCGCGCAGAAAGAGCCTGGCCCGCTGGTGGGCGGGATTGCAGGCGATGATCTGCTTGAGACATTCGGCGGCCTGGTCATAGTGGCCGGCGTCCTCGTAGAGCACGGCGAGGTTCAGCAGCGAACTGACGTGGATGGGCGAGTTCGACACGCACTCGTGGTACAGGTCGATGGCCCGGTCCTCGTCGCCGTGCAGGTCGCACGTGTAGGCCAGCCGGAACGTGGCACTGACGTGGAAGCCCTCGCACTCGCGGGCCTGCTCGTAGGCGTCGCACGCGCCCTCCGGATCGCCCGCCAGTTCCGCGAGCAAGCCCTGGAGGTAGTACACGTCGGCCGCCTCGCCGACGGACCGCGCCAGCTTGTTCAAGGCCCCGGCCGCCTCGTCGGTCTGCCCGTCCAGGGCCAGGCATTCAATGCGCTGGGCCTCGGCGTCGTCGGGGTCCCAGCCGCGGTCTTTGGCGCGCTGGAGTTCTTCGGCGGCCTGGGGGTACTGTCTGAGGTTCTTGTAGCACATGGCTTGTGCGTAACGGCGGTCCTTGTTATCGGTGCCCGCGCTGAGCACGCCCAGGGCGTCGGCAAAACGACAGACCATGTATCGTGCGATGCCGATCTTGACGGCCAGCCCGCCCCGGGGGCTTTCGGAGGCCCCTTCCATCCTCGCGATGGCGTCCTTGAACTTCTCGGGGGCGTTAGTCTCGTTGGCCAGCAGCGCGAACAGCGCGTCGCTGTCGGCCATCGTCCAGGTATCCTTGGCGACGATCTCCGCGATGGAGTCTCGGTCGGTCTCTTCCATTACACTTTCTCCCGGCGGGTAAACTCACGACACAGGCCGGTTGGCCTGACGAACCAGATGCGGTATTATAGCGATCAGCGTGCAGACTGCAATGCCATCTGCACGCATGGTTCCGACGCGGGTGACAATCGAACGCCGTGCAACGGCGCGACGGGCGCTTCGGAACGGTTAGCGGTCGATCGTCAGATCGACGTTACGTCCGAACAGACAGAAACGGCATGAGCACCATCGACACAAGCAAACCGGTACACGTCATCATTAATCCGCACAGCGGATACGGCGGCAGCGGGACGGTCCTGCAGGAACTGCGGGCGGCGCTGTGCGCCTCGGGCGTGGACCTGGTCGAACACACTACGACGGCCCCCGCCGACGCGACGCACTACGCCCGCCGTGTGGCCCCCCACGCCGGCGCGATCATCGTCTGGGGGGGGGACGGCACGGTAAACGAGGTCGCCGGCGGGCTGGCCGGCACGGGCGTGCCGCTCCTGCCGTGTCCGGTGGGCACGGAGAACCTGCTGGCCAAGGAACTCGGCATGCCGCGGACGGCGGCGGGACTGGCCCGCGTGTTTGGCGCGGGGCAGACGGTCCGCTGCGACCTGGGCAAGATCAACGGCGAGGACTTCCTGATGGTCATCGGCGTGGGGTTCGACGGCGAGGTGGTTCGGCGGCTGACGGCCATCCGAACGGGGCACATCACGCACCTGACGTACTTCTGGCCGATCTGGCGGACGTTCTGGGAGCACCAGTTCCCGCGGATGCGAATAGCGGTCGACGGGCGGGAAGTCTTCGACGGCCAGTGCATGGCGTTCGTGGGCAACATTCCGCGATACGCGTCCGGGCTGCGGATCTGCTGCGACGCACGGTTCGACGACGGCCTGTTCGACCTGGTGATCTTCCCGTGTCACGGCCCCTTCGGCGTGCTGGGCCACTCGGCCAGGACGTTCCTCAGGATACATCGCAACCATCCCAAGACGCACTACCACCAATTCCGCCACCTGACCATCGAGACCATCCCCCCCGTGCCCTGCCAGGTCGACGGCGACCCCGGGCCCGAGACACCCATCGACGTGTCGGTGACCTCCACGCCGATCAGGCTCATCGTCCCGCCACACAGCGACGGAGACCCCACGTGACGACGCCACAGACCTGCACCATCGGATCCGTCAGCATTCCGTCGGACACCCCGGCCGTCATCGCCGGTCCCTGCATGGCCGAGGGCCTCCAGATGTGCCTCGACATCGCGGGGCAGATGGCCGAGGTGTGCAGCCGGCTTGGCATGGGCTACGTGTTCAAGGCCAGTTATGACAAGGCCAACCGCACCAGCGTTGACAGCTACCGCGGACCGGGGATCGACGAGGGGCTCGCCTGGCTGGCCGAGGTCAAACGCCAGGTCGGCGTGCCGGTCCTCAGCGACGTCCACGAGGCCGCTCAGGTTGACCAGGCGGCCGAGGTGCTCGACGGCCTGCAGATTCCCGCCTTCCTGTGTCGCCAGACCGACCTGCTGGTCGCCGCCGGGCGGTCCGGGCGAGCAGTGAACATCAAGAAGGGCCAGTTTATGGCCCCCTGGGACATGGGCACTGCGGTGGCCAAGGTCCGCTCGACCGGCAACGACAACGTCCTGGTGACCGAGCGCGGCACGACGTTCGGGTACAACCGTCTGGTGACCGACTTCCGGGCAATCGACCAGATGCAGCAGTTCGCGCCGGTGGTCTTCGACGCGACACACTCGACGCAGGAGCCCGGCGGGCTCGGCAGCCAGTCCGGAGGTCAGCGCAAGTACGCCCCCCTGCTGGCCGCCGCCGCAATGGCCACCGGCGCCGACGCCCTGTTCATCGAGACCCACCCCGACCCCGACAACGCCCGGTCCGACGCCGCCTGCCAGGTCCCCCTGGCCGAGATGCCCGCCATCCTGGCTCGCTGCCTAGCCGTCTTCACCGCCGCCCGCGGCGATCGGTAGTAGTGAGACCGGCTCGTGCAGGCCACGTGTCGCACGGATACCGTGGCTTGACGCGAAGCGGCAACCACCTATCGCACGGGTGCCGTGGCTTGACGCGAAGCGGCAACCACGTACGCCGGTTCGAAGCGAATGGTCGTGTGTCAGGCCGCGGCTTCAGGGCCTGATACACGCCCCCCTCCTGCCTCCACTGCCCGGTTACCGGCGTCGGCGCCTCAGCATCACCCCCGCGCCTGCGGCGATCAGGAGCAGGCAGGCCGGCTCGGGGATCAGGTCGGTCGTCACCAGCAGGTGGGGGCGATGCTCGGTCTGCCAATAGCTGCTGCCGGCGAAAGTGTTGCGCTCGTTGTTGTGCAGTTCAATCAACTGCAGCAGGACGTGGGGCCCCGGCGTGGCGGCTTGGGTCTGGATGAACCCCGTTACGTCCACCTCGTTCCGCAGCCCTTCCGGGCTGGAGTCCGGGTCGAACTCCGTGATCTTCGGCGGAAGGACGAGCATGAAGTCCTCGTCGGTAATATCCCCGTCGCCGGTCCGGCCGTACACGCCGATCATGTTATTGCTGGCCGTTATGTAGATGATCAGTTTCGCTGACACGATCCGCTGGCCCGCAGGCGGCAGGTCGCTGATGTCGAACTCCAGCGCCGTACGCCACTCGGCCGGGTCGGCGCGACGGACCTCGAGATTAGCGGGATTCAGCCACATCCCGGTGATGTTCCCTCCGAAGTTGTCGTTGCTTGCGGCGTAGCCGTCGGCAGTGGTGTACAGGGGCGGCAGTTCCGTGGGGGCGGCGGTCGCCGGCACGGCCAAAAGCAGCACGGCGGCCAGTAAAGCGGTGGTCGTTAAGCGTGTCATGAGCGTTCTCCGTTTGACTCTGTCGTGTTCCCGTTTCCCGTTCCGTGCAGCTCAAAGCCACTGCCGGCCAATCCTCACGTCCTCAAGTTCGAGATTCGCGTTTCGAGCTTAAGCCAGCGCCGTCGCCACTCCCGGCGACCTTTCCCGATTATAGCTCCAAACCCCAAGAATGCAAGAACTTTCTTGGAATAATCTTACAGAAACTCGGGTCCTCGTTGTTGGTTGCTCGTTACTGGTTCCCCTCCGGCCGTTCATTCCGCAATCCGAAATCCGAAATCCGCAATGGAATGCCCTCCGGTCGTTGACCTTCAGCCTTCAACCCGCCTTCGCCCGATCCTCGGCGGACAGGCCTTGAACGCCCGCCTCCTCTTCGTTCAGTCGTCAATCGATTCTCCCGGTGGCGTGATGGGGAAATGTGTTTTTGGCGCTCCGCCGCCTGGGCCGTGGGTTACAATAACGTAGTGCCGTTTCGTCCACTAAGCGTGACCCGAACGAGGAACTCGCCAGGAACGAACTCATCAGCCGATAAGAGATTGACGAAGCGGCAATCACGGTGAATGTGCGTCTCGAGGCGCCGCCGGCTGGAGACGGGCGACAAGGGATGGACGCCCCATAATGACGATTGGAGTAAGGGCCAAGACAATGCTCAGGCAACCATTATCGATAGTCCTCGCCCTGTCCGTGGCCGCCGCCCTGTGCGGTGCGAGAAGCAAGCCCAAGAAGTACGACAAGTACAGGCGGCCCAGTTCGTCGTCGTCGAGCAAGCCGGCGGCGCGGTACAACCCGGGCGTCGAGCGGACCAAGTTCTTCGCCGCGGCGGGCAAGGACAGTGAGTTGACCGACAAGGAGTTCAACGCCGACCGGTCCAAGGGCAACGGGTTCGTCCGCAAGACCGACAGTTGGTCGACCATGCTGCGCTACGACAAGGACCGCAATAAGACCATCGACTGGTTCGAAGCCGACGCGTACAGGCGTTCGCAGTACAAGACGACCGGTGTCCAGGTCACGACGCTTGGCGGGGCCGTCGCGACCGGCGGCACGACGGATTACTCCAAGATGAGCAAGGGGCAGATCTGGGCGGCGATGACGAAGAAGTACGACCGGGACGGCAATGGCAAACTCGAGGGCGCCGAGAGGTCCGGCGCCTACCGCGAGTACAAGCGAATCCGCGAACAGCAGGCACGTGAGGAACGCGAGAGACGCGAGAGGGACAAGAGGGGAGATGAAGGCGGTTCGCCGGACGACTCCAAGCCGACCGAAGCGACCTTCGGCGGGCACCGCTACAAGGTGCTCAGGACGCGCGTCTCGTGGCAGGCCGCCGTAAAGCAGTGCGAGTCCATGGGCGGCCGCCTGGTGACCATTGAATCGGGAGCCGAACTGGCCTTTGTCAAGAAGTTGGCGGGGTCAAGCCGCCTCTGGGTGGGCGCCACCGACCGGGAAAGGGAGGGCCACTGGGTCTGGCTTAGCGGCAAGCCCGTACCCGGTGTCCGGGGGGTGTGGGCCTCGGGCGAGCCCAACGGGCGCACGTCGTGCAACTACGCGTCGATCACGTCGTCGGGGCTCTACGACAGCGGCAGCCCCTACTCCAGGGTGGCCGGCCTGATCTGCGAGTGGGACAAGTGACGCCCCGAATTGGTCCCCCAAATTCGGACAGAACCGCCCACACCAATGAATAAGTACCGTGCCCTTCGCGTTTCCCCCCGAATTCCCAAGAAGCCCATGGCATGAGTACGATTCCTGTTGGACAAACGCTTATTCTCGGAGATCCGGCCATTCCCTATATCGGTGAACTGTATGCACTGGGCGCGGCTATCATCTGGGCCCTTTCCGTCATCCTCTTCAAGAAGAGCGGCGAATCGGTGCATCCAATCGCCTTGAATACGTTTAAGAGTACGCTGGCCATGGTGCTGCTGCTGCCGGTCCTCTTTCTGCGCCCGGAATCCCTTTCTTATTCGACCTCGTGGACTGATTACGCCCTGCTCCTGGCCAGCGGCGCCATTGGCATTGCCATCGCCGACTCCCTTGTCTTCAAGGGCCTCAACCTGTTGGGCGCCGGGTTGTCCTCGATCGTCAACTGCCTGTACAGCCCCTTCATCATTCTGTTCTCCGTGCTGCTGATCGGCGAATCCCTGGGGTGGGTGCAGGTATTGGGGGTCTTGCTCATCATCTCGGCCGTCCTCTCGGCCACCAGCCTCAAGGGCAGGGGCGCGGTTAGCCGTCACGACATGATCCTGGGTGTCATCTGCGGCGTGCTGGCCATGGCCACCATGGGAATCAGCATTGTGATGGTCAAGCCGCTGCTGGACCGGTCACCGGTCCTGTGGGCCACGGGAATCCGCCTTATTGGCGGTTGCGCGGGGTTGTACGTCCAACTCATGATTCACCCCCGAAAACGCACCATCATCGGGTCCATGGTCTGTGCCCGGAGTTGGAAGTACACGCTGGGCGGATCGTTTCTGGGGGGATTCGTGGCCATGATCCTATGGATAGGCGGCATGAAGTACACCCAGGCCTCCACCGCCGCCGCCCTCAACCAGACCAGCAACATCTTCGTCTTCCTCTTTGCCGCCTGGTTTCTCAAGGAACGCATCACCTGGCTGCGAGCAGCCGCCATCTGTGCGGCCGTCCTGGGGGCCCTGTTGGTGACGTTCGGCTGACTGACAGGTGCCTATGCCCGTCTGCGCTTGCGGACGTACCGGCCGAGGCCGGCGACGCTCAGCCCGACGGCCAGCATCGTCAGCGGCTCGGGGATGAGGCGGTACGTGCCCTGGATGTCGTCCACTCGCAGGCCCGTGGGGTTGGCCGAGCCGCCGGCGCCGGGGGCGTTGTTGAGGGCAAAATCCAGCGTGTTCACGCCGTGCTTGAAACCGCTTGTGATGCTGAACGGTGTCAGTGACCCGAACTGGGCCGTATTCGTCTGCCCCGTGGATGTCCCGTTGATCAGGATATCCTGGCCCTGATTGTCCGTTCCCCACCGGCCGGCGATTGAGACCGTGGACAGGTCGGCGTCGTTCGGGACTGTGAATGACGTGCGGTAGGTGTAGTTACCAGGAACGTCGGTCACATTGTTCTGGGGACTGATCCAGCGAGAATCGGCGTCGTTGTTCACCCATGCTCCAGGAATGCTCGCCGGCGTCACCGCGTCAAACGGCGTCGGGCGTGCGTCGGGGACACTGGTGAGGTCGTAGTGTGTGTCCGTAGCCCCGCCACTCAGCGCATTGCCCGAGCCATCCACGCCGGTGTTGAACAGGTCCGTAATCGCGAAGATATCGGACTGATCGTACAAGGCCTCCAGGAGGAAGTTGTCCACCGTCCCCTGGGCGTCTTCGTACTTGCCGAACCCGACGCGATTGATCGTGGGCGTCCCGGAGAACGTCACCGGCCCGCGGATGCTGCTGCCCTCGAAGAACCACTCCGCCGTCCAGGCGGCCTGCGTGTCGAGCACGACCTTGAGGTTGACCGTCCCCGCCGCCGTGCCGTGGTTGGCCCCGCCCGCGGTTCCGGGCCCGAGGAACGTCTGCACGTCTGCGACCCCTACGCGGCGCACGCGCTGGAGCATCCAGGCCGTGGTGCCGTTGCCCATGAAAGCGTTCGTCGTGCCGCTCCCCGATGCGAACCCGAGGGAGAACCAGTCGGAGACGTCCGTGCCCACGTTGGGATTCACGTCGAGCGACACGGTGTAGACATTCCCTGCCGAGGGCGCAAAGGGCAGCCAGGCGTTCCGGTTGCCGCCCCCGGCATTCGATCCGTCCGCCTTCCACGCCGCCCCGCCGGTCGAGGCGAGCCAGGTCTCGCCGCCCGGGCGAACGTCTGGCGCCTGACCGTTCAGATTCGTGCCGCCGGACCCGCCAAAGTCGTCCGAATAGACGGTCAACACCGCACCGGCCGAGGTGGGCAGGGCGAGCAGGGCTGCGGCTGCGATGAACACCACCACGTGAAATCTGCTGCATCTCATGATGTCACTCCTCAGTTTTGTCAGTTGTTCAGGTGCCTGGGCGAGCCGTTCGCCGTTGAATCCGACGTGACTCGTCCACATCCTTGCACTGGGATTTCACTTTACGCCGCCTACGGCGTCCCAGATGGCCTCCAGTTCGCGATCTCCATGAACTGTTCCTTACATGTTAATCGATCTCGAAGGTTCTGTCAAGAAGAATCTCCGGCCCAAACACCGCTTTCTTCCCATCGCCACGGCGGTCAATCGCAGGCCCCAGATGAGCGAAACCCCTCACCCGCCTTTCCCGACAGGCGCTTGCCCCGTCACATTAACCGGTTCAGCGTTTCCCTTAACAGTCTCGGCACCGTTACTATGAGTTTGCCAGGGCTCGGAGTCGAATCTCCACCGAATCGTCGGGGGATTGGGATCGTTGTTGACGAGATCAGATGAATCGATACGCGCCGTTGCGTCATTGGGTGCAACACTCCACCCGTTCAAACCGACTGCACTGAGCCGTCGGGGTACTTGATGGACCTGGCCCGTTCTCTGCAGCCGGTGGGCACGCGGCAACTGTACGTGCGTCGTCGACCAACGCGTCCTCCACGTCATGTGGACTTGCAGGTGGCGGCCTCGGCGGTGACGCTGTTCTCGCCGTGGCTGTCGGACAAGAAGTGGGTAGGGCGTGCAACTGTGTTGCACGCGGGACGGCCAGGCTGGTCCTTCCGCGTGCAACACCGTTGCACGCCCTACAGCCACAACGCCTCCCCCGTTCGCCTTGAATGCGGGAAGCAATGCGGTGGCGGGGGTGGGGGCGGGGAGGTATAATTCATGGTTTGTGCCGGGCCACGGACGGGGCCGGATCGACTGGTGACCTTCATGCGGAGTCATGTCATGCAAAACAGCGTTTGCAGGCGTTTGGGAGTGTTGGCGGGTCTGGTGGCGGCGGCTTCGGCGACGGCTGGCCTGGCGGCCGGGCCGGTGGGGGCTGTTGCGGCGCTGGCTGATGCGAAGGTGCAGCAGGACTTTCCGGCGATCTGCGTCGACCGCGACGGGACGCCGTGGGTGGCGTACGTGGCGTGGGACGGCAAGGCCGACGTGCTGAAGGTCGCCCGGGGGGGCGGCGGCACGCTGAAGCCCGTCGCGACGCTCGCCGGGCCGGGCGTGATCCATCAGCCGGCCATCGCATGCGACGGGGCGGGCGTGATCTGGGTCGTTTGGTCACAGGTCAACGCCCGGAACGTGATGGACCTGCACGCGAGGAAGATTGACGCGGCCCGCAAGGTCTCGCCGAAGACGCTGACGCTCGCGACGTCGTCCGGCGGCGACGTGTTTGCCGATGCGGGCACGGACCGCCAGGGTCGCGTGTGGGCGGCGTGGCAGGCGTTTGACGCCGGCTACAGCGACATCTTCGTCCGCACGTGCGAGTCGGGGGCTGCCCAGTGGGGCAAGCCTATCCGCGTCACGTCAGACGCCGCGGGCGACTGGGAGCCGCGGCTGGCCTTCGGTGCGGCCGGAGCGGCGGTGGCGTTCGACTCGTCACGAAGCGGCAACTACGACGTGTACCTGGCCACGGTAACGGCGAGAGGCACGGTCAAGGTCACGCAGGTCACCAACACGCCTCGCTACGAAGGCCGTGCCTCCGTTGCCGCGGCGGCTGACGGCAAGGGATACTGGATGGCGTGGGAGAACGGCCGCGAGCGCTGGGGCCGCGACACGCGAGGCGTCGGCGGGAACATCGGCCTGAACGCAGCCAAGATCGTCGAAGTGGCGTATGTCGATGCGGCCACGGGCAAGGTCACGGCGGCGGCGAATCCGACATCCGCGATCAAGGCCGCCGCGACCGCGCCGCCGGCCAAGAACCCCGCGAAGAAGCCGGCGAAGCAGCCGGCCAAGAAACGCCGCCCGGCCGGTGCGGGCGTGCTGAACCTCCCGGAGATCGCCGTCGACGCCGGCGGCGTGCCGTGGCTGGCGTGCAGGGTCTTCAAGGCGACGAACTGGCGGATCGCCCTGACGAAGTACGACACCGGCGCCAAGGCCTGGGCCAAAGCCGTCGCCCTCCCGAACAGCACGTTCGGCCAGGACCGCCACGCCAGTTGGGCCGGCGGGGCGACGTGGCTGGCCTGGCCGTCGGACAAGCGAACGAACAAGGCGGCGCGGGTTTCAGGCGTGTACGTGGCGAAGATCGACGCGTCCACCGCGCCGGGCCCCGCGGCCGCACCGGCCGCAAAGAAGGCCCCCGCCCCCGCCAAGCGCGTGGCCACCTGGGGCGCCAATACGCCCGAACGCCGGCGATCCGACCGCCACACCTGGACGCCGGCGGGCACGAAGTACGGCCTGTACTGGGGCGACTACCACCGCCACACGGACGTGTCGAACTGTCGCACGCCCGACGACGGCTGCATCGTCGAGCAGTACCGCTACGCCGTCGACATCGGCAGGCTGGACTTCATGGGCCCCAGCGACCACACGGACGTCGGCAAGCCGTACCATCCTTACGAGTGGTGGTGCAATCAGAAGCTGGCGGACGTGTTCTTCTCGCCGGGCTTCTTCACGTCCTTCTACGTTTACGAGCGCGAGCAGAAATGGCCCTGGGGGCACCGCAACGTGATCTTCGCCGAGCGCGGCGCGCCGGTGGTCTACATCAAGCGGGCCCTCTACAAGTCCATGCCGTGGCAGGCCGTCTTCCCCGTCCGCGACGGCGGCGCGGAGATCTCGCCCGAGGAGTTGTGGGCAATCCTCCGCAAGTACGGCCGCCCCGTAACGGTGATCAGCCACACGGGGGCCACCGGCATGGGTACGAACTGGGACGGCTACAAGGCCATCGACAACGCCGTCGAGAACGTCGTCGAGATCTACCAGGGCGCCCGCGTGAGCTACGAGGGGATCAACACGCCCCAGCCGACGGTGGGCTTCCCGAAGGGCAAGCAGCTCAAGGCCGACGCCCACGGGTCGGTCAAGACGGGCAAGGACTTCGGCAGGTATAACAAGGGCGTGTACCAGAACGCCCTGAGCAATGGCTGGAAGCTCGGCGTGTTCATCAACTCCGACCACATCTCGACGAATACGAGCTTCGGCGGGGTCTACGCCGAGTCGTCCTCGCGCGAGGACATCATCAAGGCCATCAACGCCCGGCGGACCATCGCGGGGACCGACAAGATCTTCATCGAATTCACCTGCAACGGGCGCCTGCTGGGGTCGATCTTCGAGACGACGGACAAGCCGACGATGAAGATCGCGGTGCGCGGCACGGCGAAGCTGCGGGCGGTGACAATCGTGCGGAACGAGAAGGACCTCAAGCGTTTCACGCCGGCCGATACGAAGGACTTCAGCGTGACGTTCACCGACGAGTCGCCGGTTGCGGGCGAGAATCGCTACTACGTCCGCGTCGAGCAGGTTGACGGCAACATGGGCTGGGCCTCGCCGGTCTGGGTGACGTTCAAGGGCAGGTGATGCGGAAGCGACGGAATCGTGGGCGGCCGGCGCGCGGCGCGGCGATCGCGGTCCTGCTGGCTGTGGGGGCGGCGCCTGCGGGCGCGGGGGTGACCCTCGCACGCGCCGAGCAGGAGACCACATTCGCCATCACGTCCGAGGGGCTGGAGATCACGTACGTCACGACGTTCAACAGGCCGGCGGCCTTCATCGAGCAGATGCGCATGGACGCCGACGGGGACGGGAGGGTCTCTCGCAACGAGCAGGAGCGGTACTTCGAGGACCTCGCGGGCAACCTGTCGGCGGGGCTGGATCTGAGCATCAACGGGCGGGCCGTCAAACTCACCCCCGCGGGCCCGCCGGATCTGACCGTCCTGAACGACAAGCGGTCCTTCGAGAAGGTCTATCGCTTCATCGTCCCCCATCCGGAGGGCTGGCCCGACGGGGCCGTCGTCGAGTTCCACAACGACAACTACCTGGACTTCGCCGGGAACACCGTGGTCGAGATCGATCCCGGCGACGAGGCCGACCTCGACTACGACTCGCGGTGGGAGAAGACTGACCAAGCGGACGGGCGGGCCGAGGCGGCCGAGCGCGACGTGACGTTCCGCTATCGCGGCGGCACGGGCAAGTGGGAGCGTCCGGCCGACTTCGCGCCGGGCCTGGGCGCAGCCGGCAGTGACGGACCGGGGAGCGACGTGCTCCCGACGGGAATGACGCCCGCGACCGTTGCGCTGGCCGCACTGGGACTCACCGCCGTCTTCTGCGTGATCTGGACGATCGCCCGCAGGCTCCGCGGCCTGCCGTGGCGACGAGTGATTCTCGAGTCGGCGCTGCCGCTGGCATTGGCCGTGTGTTACGCCACGTTCACGACGGATCGGGCAGCCGACGCGACCCCGCCGGAATGGGCCGCGACGCAGATCTTCCAGGACCTGCACCGCACCATCTACCGCGCGTTCGACGCCAAGACCGAAAGCGAGATCTACGACACGCTGGCCGAGGGGCTGACCGGTGAGATCCTCGACGAGGTCTACAGCGAGGTCTACGAGGCCTTCGCCAGCCGAAACAGCGGCGGCGGGCGGTTCAGTGTTCGCCGCGTCAAGCCGATCGCCACCACCGTCCTGCCGGCCGACGGCAAGCCGAGCCCGGCGTATCGCGTGCGGTATCGCTGGCGGGTTTACGGCCGCGTGACCCACTCAGGTCACACGCATGCACGCACCAACGAATACGAGGCGGTGTACCTGGTCACCCGCACGCCCGACGGGTGGCGGATCGCCGGCTCCCACGTCCGACAGAACAAGCGCGTCAGGGTGGGCGAGTCATGATCGAGTTTGCGAACGTCCACTTTGCCTGGCCGGACAGTACATTTCGCCTGGCCGTGCCGTCGCTGCACGTCGAGGCGGGCGCCAAGACCGTCCTGACCGGGCCCAGCGGCTCGGGCAAGACCACGCTGCTGAACCTGGCGGCCGGCATCGTCCTGCCCGATGCGGGCACGGTGAGCGTGGGCGGGACGCCGGTCTCGACGCAGTCCGACCGGCAGCGGCGGAACTTCCGCGTCTCGAACGTCGGGCTGGTCTTCCAGGAGTTCGAGTTGCTCGAGTACCTGACCGTCCGCCAGAACATCCTCCTGCCCTACCGGATCACCCCGCAGTTGACGCTGACCGACGAGGTCCGCGACAGCGCCTCCGCCCTGGCCGCCACGGCCGGTATCAGCGAGACCCTCGATCGCCGCCCCCATCGCCTCAGCCACGGCGAGCGACAGCGCGCCGCGATATGCCGCGCCCTCGTGACCGACCCGAAGATCATCCTCGCCGATGAACCGACCGGCAATCTGGACCCCGAGACCAGCCGCACCGTCGTCGACCTGCTGCTGGCCCAGACCGACGCGGCCGGCGCCACGCTGATGATGGTCACGCACGACCACTCACTTCTGGACCGCTTCGACCGAAGGATCGACATCTCCGAGCTGCACCGGGAGGGCGACGCATGAACAACGCCCTGCTGATGGCCTGTCGATACCTCGCCTACTACCGCGTGCGGACGGTCATCCTCGTGGTGTGCCTGGCGGTCGTACTGTTCCTTCCGCTGGCCGTCGGCGTGCTGACCCGCACGTACAACCGCATGATGACCCGGCGGGCCGAAGCGACCCCGCTGGTGCTCGGCGCCCAGGGCAGCACGGTCGATCTCGTACTCAACACCGTCTACTTCAAGGGCCCACTCGACCGGCGGGTGACGATGGCGGAGGCCGACGCGGTAAGCGCCTCGGGCCTGGCCGACGCCGTGCCCATGTACGTCAGGTACTCCGCCGGCGGACGGGCGATTGTCGGCACGACGCTGGACTACTTCGCCTTCCGCGGGCTGAGGCCCGCGCGCGGCACGCTGCCGCGAATGCTCGGTGACGTCGTACTCGGCGCCAGCGCGGCGCGGGCCCTCGGCGTGGACGTCGGCGACCGCCTGCTGTCCGACGACACCGACCTGTACAACCTGGCCTCGACGTATCCGTTGATGATGCGCGTCGTCGGCGTGCTCGATCAGGCGCAGACGGCCGACGACATGGTCGTCTTCGCCGACATCAAGACCGCGTGGGTCATCGAGGGGCTCGGCCACGGCCATGCTGATGCGCAAGCGATCAGGAATCCGATCATGCTCCGCGGGATCCGTGACAGGAACGTCACCCTGAGCGCCGCGGTCGATCAGTACACCGAGATCACGCCCGAGCGGCTGGACAGTTTCCACTTCCACGGCGACCTGAGCAGCTACCCGATAACCGGCGTGATCGCCCTGCCGCATGACGTCAAGAGCGAGACGATCCTGACCGCCCGATACGCCCTTCGACAAGGCTCAGGGCAAGCCGCCGGCGGCTCGGGCGATGTCGCCACGATGCAGGCGGTGCGCCCGCGGAAGGTCGTTGCCGACGTGATGGACGTCGTCTTCAAGGTCAAACGGTCGTTCGACGTGATCCTCGCGGTCGTGCTCGCAGCCACGGCGGGGCTGCTGGCCCTGGTGGTGCTGCTGTCGCTCCGCATCCGCCGGCGCGAGTTCCGCACGCTTCACCGGATCGGCTGTCGACGGTCGACCGTGCTGGCCCTGCAGGTCGCCGAAATCGCCCTGCTGGGAACGATGAGCCTGGCCCTGGCGGGCGGTCTGCTCGCCGCGGCCATGTGGTACGTTGTCAGATTCGACGTCTTACTGTAAAGTCAGGCCCCAGCCATGCCGACCCGACACAACAACCGAGGTGAACGATGAATGATTCCGGCAGACTCGCCGCATGCCTGCTCCTTGCCGTGTTGTCGGCCGCCGGGTGCTCCGAACCCCGGGGCGACGAGTCCAGACGGACATGCCAGGTCTACACCACGTTCTACCCCACCACGTACCTCGCCCAGCGGATTGCCGGGCCGAAAGTCCGCGTCGTCTGCCCCCTGCCCGACGGCGCCGACCCACGCCTCTGGACCCCTCTGGCCGAGACAGTGGCCGATTACCAGAACGCCGACCTGATCCTCATCAACGGCGCCGGCTTTGAGACATGGGTGACCAAGGTCTCTCTGCCGGCGTCGAAAGTCGTCGACACCACCGCACCGCTGGCGGACAAGCTGCTCACGTTCGACCAGGCCGTCACGCACAGCCACGGACCGGCCGGCGCGCACAGCCACGAGGGCATAGACCCCCACGCCTGGCTGGACCCGCGCCACGCACAGGTGCAGGCCGAAGAGATCCGCAAGGCCCTTACCCGCCTGCTGCCTGAGCGAGCGGCCGAGTTCCAGGCCAACGCCGACGCGCTGGCGGCCGACCTGCGCAGGCTGGACCGCTCGCTGCGGGACGTCACTCGCGCGATGGGCGAGAGCCCCCTGCTGGCTTCGCATCCGGCCTACAATTATCTGGCGGCCGGCTACAAGTGGGACATCGTGAACCTCAATGTCGACCCCCAAACCATGCCCGGCGACGACGTGTTTGCGGCATTGCGCCAAGAGCTGAGAAATCGCCGGCCACGGATCCTGCTGTGGGAGAGCCCCCCCAGGAGGGAGGTCGCCGAACGATTCAGCAGGGAATTGGACGTGACCAACATCGTCTTCTCGCCGTGCGAGACGCTCGATGCGGAGTCGCAGAGCGTAGGGAAAGACTACATGACCGTCATGGTCGCCAACATTGAACGCCTCACACGGGCCCTTGCGCAGTGACGGCAGACAGGAGACTGAACGTGAGACAATCCAGGTGCCTCGGTGCGATCGCTGTAGCGATTATTCTGGCGGCGACCCTGCCATGTGAGGGCCAGCAGGCCAAGAAAAGGAAGAAGGCCGGCAGGAAGGCCGGCGCCCGCACGCTGGTCACGCTGCCCGGCGGGACGATTCAACCCACGGCCCGCCTGGCCACGCCGAATGTCCAGAACGACTTCCCGGCCATGTGCGTCGCGGGCGACGACGTGCTGGTGAGCTACATCGCGTTCGACGGCAAGGCCGACCGGGTGAAGCTGGCCCGACTCGCCGACCAGAAGTTGGCCGCCTGCGGGACGGTGTCAGAGACGGGCAACGCGTATCAGCCGTCGCTGGCGTGCGACGGCAAGGGGCGGGCGTGGTGTGTCTGGTCGCAGATGGTTGAAGGCAAGTGGGTGATCCTGGCCCGCACGGTGACCGGTGGGAATCTCGGCGCCGAGACGGTCACCGTGGACGCCCGCGCGGGCAACGCGGTGTTCCCCCACGCTGCGGCCGACCGGTCCGGGCGCGTGTGGGCGACGTGGCAGGTCTTCGAAGGCGGCGCGGCGGACATCTATGCGGCCCACTGCGCACCCGGCAAGACCGCGTGGTCCAAGCCTGTCCGCATCACGAAGAGCCCCGCCGGTGACTGGGAACCGCGGCTGGCGTTCGGAGCGGCCGACGAGGCGCTGATCGTCTTCGACAGCTACCGCGGGGGCACGTTCGACGTGTTCCTTGCGAGGGTCAGCCCCGCGGGAAAGGTGGCCATCTCCCCGATCGCCGCCTCGCCCCGCTACGAGGCCCGCGCCCAGGCGGCGACCTCGCCGGACGGCAAGACGTTGTGGGTGGCTTACGAGGACGGCACGAAACGCTGGGGCAAGGACCTCGGTTCGCAGTGGCGCAAGGCCGGCGGCGGACTCAACTACGACCGCCACGCCTACGTCGCGAAGGTGGACCTGGCCACGGGCAAGGTCACGCGCCTGCCCGACGCCGCCCTGCTGATTCCCGGCGCCCTGCCGGCCAGGGGACCCAATTCCAGCGCCGTCAACGTGCCCACGGTGGCCGTCGATGCGGAGGGCAATCCGTGGCTGTTCCTGCGATTCTACGCGAAGGCGAACTGGCACATCGCGGTGTCGAAGTTCGACTTGAAGACGGGCGCCTGGACCCAGCCTCGCAAGCTCGGCCACAGCGCCTACTGTCAGGACCGGCGCGTGATCGCCGCCCGCCGGACCGACGGGACGCTGCTGGCGGTCTGGCCCAGCGACGGGCGCGCGGCCAAGCAGCAAGGCACCAGTTCGGTGCAACTGATCGCCATCGACCCGAGCAGCGCCGGCCCGGCGGCGACCCTCGAAACGCCGGGCCCGTCGGCCGAGCCGCCCGCCGCCGTGAACTCCACGCCCGAGCGCCCGCGCGATCAGCATCACACGTGGACGTTCGGCGGCAAGGACTACACGCTGTACTGGGGCGACCTCCACCGCCACACGGACTTCTCGAACTGTCGCACGCCCGACGACGGGTGCATCGTCGACCACTTCCGCTACGCCTACGACGCGTGCGGGCTGGACTACCTGGCCACCACCGACCACACCGACGCGGGAAAAACGTATCACCCGTACGAGTGGTGGCAGTCCCAGCGGTATGCCGACATGTTCCAGAACGGCCCGTACTTCCTGGGCTTTTATGCCTACGAGCGCGAGCAGCGCTGGCCCTACGGTCACCGCAACATCGTCTTCATCGATCGCGGCGGACCCATCGTCTACATCAACAAGAAGGCGCAGGCCGCTTCGCCGTGGTCGGCCTTGATGGCCGCCGCCGGGCCCGGCGACAAGGATTCGGCCCAGCTCAGGCCCGAGCAGGTCTGGCGCATGCTCCGCAAGGCGGGCCTGCGGACGACGACCATCGAGCACACGCCGGCCGGCGGGATGGGCACGGACTGGAGCGTCTACAAGCAGATCGACTCGAAGCTCGAGAACGTCGTCGAGATCTACCAGGGCTCGCGGAACAGTTACGAGGGCGAGAATCTGGCCCAGCCCGCGGTGGCGGGCAAGTCGGCGCCGATGAGCTTCGGCAAGCACAAGGCAGGCACGTACCAGAACGCGCTGCGCGTGGGTCACAAGCTCGGCGTCTTTGCGAGTTCCGACCACCGGTCGACGGGTATCTCCTTCGGGGGGGTCTACGTGCGGAAGTTCGACCGGCCTGGCGTGCTCGACGCCGTCGACGCGAGGCGGACGCTGGCGGCGACCGACAAGATCTTCATGGAGTTCTCGTGCAACGGGCACATGATGGGCGAGATCTTCACCACCCGCGAGAAGCCCGCGATGAAGATCGCCGTCCGCGGCACGGCGCCGTTGAAGGCCGTTACGATCGTCCGAAACGAAGCCGACTACAAGACGTTCGCCCCGAAGGACACCGCCTCGTTCGATGCGGCGTTCACCGACGAAAAGCCCCTTGCAGGCGAGAACCGCTACTACCTCCGCATCGAGCAGACCGACGGCAACATGGGATGGACGTCCCCCGTCTGGGTCAACGGAAAGAAATGAAGACTTGTCCCGCGGGTAGGCGGGATGCTCAAATGTCTGGTCCAAGGGCACTTGTCAACGGTTTAATGGGTTTGACCACTTGCCCCAATGAGTCCTTCACACGGGAGAACAGCGGCGATGTCAGACGGCATGACGGCGGCGGCAACGTACGAGCGTTTTCTGGCCCGGGTCAGGGAAATCAGCACACTCGGTTCCATCGGCGGGCTGCTGGGATGGGACCAGGAAACCTACATGCCCCCCAAAGGCGCCGAGGCCCGGTCGCGCCAACTCGCCCTGGTTGCGGGGATGGCCCACGAGATGTTCGTCAGCGACGAGACGGGCGACTCGATCAAGGAACTGGGCGAACTGCTGGACGCCGGGAAGCTGCCCGAGGCACTGGGCGAGCCCCCCGACGGCCCAACGCCCTCCCGCGCCGAGGTCAACGTCCGCGAGGTCCGTCGCCAGTACGAGCGACAGACCAAGCTGCCCGGCTCGCTGGTCGAAGAGATCACCCGGACCCGCTCCCAGGCGATGGGCGCCTGGAAGCAGGCCAAGCAGGACTCGGACTTCGCAACGTTCGCCCCCTGGCTGCAGAAGAACCTGGACCTGCAGAAGCAGGCCGCCGAGTGCTTCGGGTACGACGAGAACATCTACGATGCCCTGCTCGACGAGTTTGAGCCCGGCACGACAGTCGGGCAACTGACGCCGATGTTCGACCAGCTCAAGGAGCGAATCGTGCCCCTGCTCGCAGACATCCGCGAGTCGGGCGCTGGGGCGAACACCGACATCTCGCAGCGCAGTTGGCCCACCGAGGGACAGAAGGCGTTCGCGGTGGAGATGGCCCGGGCGATCGGCTTTGACTTCGACGCCGGCCGCCTGGACACGGCCCCCCACCCGTTCTCGGACGGGCTGGCCATCGGCGACGTGCGGATCACGGCGCGGTACAAGGAGCACATCCCCCTCGAGTCGGTCTACTGCGTGATGCACGAAGCCGGTCACGGGCTCTATGAGCAGGGGCTGAATCCCGAGGATGAAGGCACGCCGATGGCCAACGGCGTTTCGTACGGCATCCACGAGTCCCAGTCGCGCCTGTGGGAGAACCTCGTGGGACGGAGCAAGGGGTTCTGGCAGTTCGCGTTGCCGCACTTCCAGGCCGCCTTCCCAGGCCTGGCCGACGACATCGACGCGGAGACCATGTACGCGCGGGCCAACACCGCTTTCAAGCCGGTACATGGTTTACAGTCTGGTCCATGAACATCCTTTACACT
>CAZVEV010000093.1:0-18969 GCA_964625865.1 uncultured Planctomycetaceae bacterium
AGAGATCGGCCAAATAGCCCAAACCCCATTATTCAAAACTGACGGTACACTAGCCCACCGGGCTCGCCAGATGCGATACGCGTGCGGGTCCGCACAACAAGACACCCGTGGCGTAGAGACCCGTCTCGTCGCGCTAGCGTCGCTTCCGTCGGCAGACAGCCCACCCGCCCAGGGCGAGCAGGCCCAGCGTGCCCGGCTCGGGGATAACGCGGAAGTTGTCGAACCCCAGCAGTCCGGACGGCGAGTCCCCCAGCGTCACAGGCCAGATCACGAACCCCCACTGCTGCGGGTTGGAATACAGTTGTGTCGGCGTCTTGGTGGAATTCTCCTTCACGATCATCAGCCAGTCGTCGTCCCCGCCGAGAATGACCGTTGACCGCTCCCAGACGTCGTCGCCCACCGCGAACGTGCCCTCCGTGCAGTAGAACGCCTGCTCGTCGTCGTCGCTCGTGTCCGGGTCGTGGTCCAGCCAGTATCCCACGAAGAACCGCACGTCTCCGCCGGCAAGGCTGAAACTGCCCACCTGTCCCAGCAGCGAGTCCGAGCCCTTGATGAAGACGCTGATCGCCGCCCCGGGGAAACTCAGGTCGATGTCGGGGAAGCCGGTGACCACGTCATCACCCGGGTAGGCCGGCCAGTACGCCGCCGCATTGTGTACGAACGCCGGGTCCATCTCGCCAAGCGGCGTCCGGACGTATCCGCTGTTGGCGACGCCATCCGTCGCGAACCAGACCATGGGGTTGTGATGGTCTTTCTTCTCCTCGCCGCCCGGGCCGAGATAGTCCGTGTCCCAGTATGTCCACTTGTTGTGCTGCTTCACCGGGTCGTTCCAGAACTCTTCATCGTAACTGTCGCCGGCGGCCGCAGAAACAGCCAGGGCAATCGTCAGTGTCAACACCATCGTTCTCATCGCTACTCTCCCTTCTCGTTCGCCGCGTCACGGGTGTTGGTCGGCGGCAAGGTGATAACGGCAAGGCTCCCGCGGCCGCATCGCCGGAAACTCGGCCGACAGTGATTTCGGCGGGGAAGCTCAATTGCGCTCACCCCCGCCCATAAAGTGACCCGTCCATCGCGGGCCGGCCCGGCCCCGTCGCGTGTCCCTCACGCGGCAGGTCTGGCCACAGATGAATTATAGCACCCGCGCCGCCGCCGTCCGGAAAAACCGCTATTGTTCCCGCCGGAACCGGCGACATGCCCGCGAGCAACCTGCGGTCTACGCAGGCGTGGATTCGACGATTCACCTTCGTGTATTCCGCCAATCCCCTCGGTGCGTTATGATGAGAAACGAAGAGTGCTTCTCCGTCGCTACCTCACGGGCGGAGGTGTGTGGGCGGTTGTCTGTTCGATGGCGGTCAAGTGGAGAGTGTGGTGAAGCCAGAGCGTACTCGACGGGATGTCCTTCTATCAGGGACGATTGCAGCGGCGGGGGCGTTTGTCTCGCGGGGCGTGCGGGCGGCGGAGGCGCGGGCCGGTACGCCCGCCGTGCGGACCATTACGCGCGGGCCGAAGTTTCACTGGTTCGGATACTACGACAAGCTTCAGTTCGATCCGACCGGGCGGTACGTGCTCGGGATGGAGGTGGACTTCGAGCATCGCTCCCCGCGGGCGGACGATGAGATTCGTGTGGGGATGATCGACCTGACTGACGGGGACCGGTGGATCGAACTGGGGCGATCGAAGGCGTGGGGGTGGCAGCAGGGCTGCATGCTCCAGTGGGTGCCGCCCGCGACGAACCAGGTCCTCTGGAACGACCGCCAGGGCGGGCGATTCGTCTGCCACATCCTGGACGTCAAGACGCAGACCAAGCGCACGATCCCCTGGGCGATCTACACCGTCTCACCGGACGGGAAGTACGGCGCATCGGTGGACTTTCGCCGCATACAGGACCTCCGCCCCGGTTACGGCTACGCGGGGCTGGCCGACCCCAACAAGGCCACAATGGCCCCCGCGGACTCCGGGCTGTGGATCGTGGACCTGGCCACGGGCAAGGGCGAGCTGATCTTCTCGCTGGCCGACGCGGCCGCGATCCCCTTCGCCGGGCGCGACACGAAAGACGCCAAACACTACTTCAACCACCTGCTGTTCAACACGAACTCCACCCGTCTGGAGTTCCTGCACCGTTACCGCCCCGGGCGGGGCAGGGGCGGGTTCATCACCCGGATGATGACCTGCGGCTTGGACGGCAAGGACGTGCGCGTGGTGGACCCGTCGGGGTACACCTCGCACTTCATCTGGCGCAACCCGGGCCACATCCTCGCCTGGTCGCGGTACAAGAAGACCCACGGGTTCTTCCTGTTCGAGGACAAACCGGGCGGGGGCGAGGTGCAGCAGGTGGGCAAGGGCGCGATGCCCCAGAACGGCCACTGCACGTATCTGACGGGCAACAAGTGGATCCTGAACGACACGTACCCACAGGGCCGCGAGCGAAAGCAACACCTGTACCTCTACAACATCGCAGACAACCGCGTCGTCACGCTCGGGCGATTTCACCTGCCGCCGACGTACCGGGGCGAGTGGCGGTGCGACCTGCATCCAAGGTCAAGCCGCGACGGCACGCTGGTAACCATCGACTCGCCCCACACGGGCAAGGGACGCCAGATTCACCTGATCGATATCAGCGACGTAGTTAAAGGTTGAAGGTTGAAGGTCGGGTGCCGTGGGCTGCGGATCGAAGCGGAGCAACCACGTTGCGTACGACACGTGGTTCAGAACTCGCGTCGTCGGCGGGCGGGGGGGATGTCCAGCAGGCCGCGGTACTTGGCGACGGTTCGGCGGGCGATCTTCAGGCCGGATTCGGACAGGGCGGCGGCGAGGTGGTCGTCGTTGAGCGGCTTGGACTTGTCCTCGTTGTCGACGATCTCCTGCAGTTTGGCTTTGACCGCGTCCCAGGCCATGTCCTTCCCGTCGGCGCTGGTGGTCCCGCCGCTGAAGAACATCCGCAGGGGATAGATGCCCCGGGGCGTCTGGGCGTACTTGCCCGAGACGGCCCGGCTGACGGTGGCCACGTGGACGCCCACGCGATTGGCGACGGTGGCCATCGGAAGGGGCTTGAGCGCCTTCTCGCCGTGTTCGAGGAAATCGCGCTGGATATCGAAGACCTCCTCGGCCACTCGTCGGACGGTATTCCGCCGCTGGGCAATGGCCCCAACGAGCCACTGAGCGGAACGTATGTTATTTCGCAGAAATTGCTTAGCTTCACGGTCGGTCTTCCGGTCGCGCGCGATGCGGCGGTAGTCCTCCGAGATGCCCAGCCGCGGAGCATTGCCGTCCGGCATGGCCACGTACAGGTTCCCGTCCTCGTCGACGTCCACGATGACGTCGGGCATGATGATGGGCACGGTGGGCGAGCCGATCAGCGAGCCGGGCCTCGGGTTCAGGTGCGAGAGATTCTCGATCGCCCGCTTGATCTGATCGATGGTAAAGCCGCTTCTTCGCTCGATTTGCGGCAGGCGGTTCATCTCGATATCGTGAAGGTGCCTCTGAACGAGGGTCAACTCGACGCTGACCTCACGGCCGGCGTCGGCTTCGGCGGCGAGCTGGATGAGGAGGCATTCCTTCAGATCTCGCGCGCCAACACCGATGGGGTCGAGCTTCTGGACGAGGCGCAAGGCCTTGTGGAAGCTGGGCATATCGATGGGCCGATCTGCTAGGGCGGCGATCTGCTCGAGGGGGGTGCGGCAGTAGCCATCCGCATCGATCTCGTCGATGATGAGTTGCCCGGCGGTGGCGAGGTCGTCGTCGACCTCGATGAATCGCCACTGGTCGTGGAGGTAATCGCACAGCGACTGGGTGGGCGCGGGGGCGTTGGCCATCGCGTCGAGCTTGCGGTCGCGCTCGCCGGTGGGGGCCTTGGGCCTGACGGGCGCCTCGGAATTGATGAACTCCATCCCGTATTCGTCGGTGAATTCGCTGAGACGCTCGAAGTCGTCGCCCTGGGCACTGGGGCTGTCTTCGATGACCAGGTCCGTCTCGCCGCGGTCGACGGCCTCGGTGTCGTCGGAGGCCGTCGGCTCGTCCGTCTCGGGCGCCTGCGTCTCGAGGACGGGATTGGACATCATCTCGGCGTCGATCCGTTCCTGGAGGGCAAGCATGGGCAATTGAAGGATCTCCATCGCCTGGATGATCCGAGGCGACAGCTTCATCTGCTGTGCGAGCCTGAGCTGTTGTGATACGTCGAGTCTCATCAAAGACATTCTACCGCGCCGGTGGCTGAAAGGGAACCCCTGTAATGCAAATGGCGTGCCAAGTCAGAAGAAAAAGTAGCCAAGTTGACCCTTCCGCCGGGTGCGAATCTCGCGCCGGCGGTTGCACTGATCCGGTCAGGCCGTACGATTAGGTCAGGCAGAAGCGCACGAGGCACGGGATGTCGGCCTCCGAAGGTGGGGCCGGGAATGGGAGAGACGGCAGATGAGATGCAGCGAGACGCGTCGCGGCGGTGTGGGTGGGTCGATGGCGGTTTGTCGCCAGCGCTGGGTGCCTTGGGCGGTTGCGGCGGTGGTGTTGTCACTGGCCGCACCCCCAGCCATGGCGGAGGAGACTGGTGCGAGTCCGGTGCTGGGCGTTGCGAACCTGGTCGACCTCCAGAAGCGTTTCGCAACGTTCTCTGACTCATTGCCGGCTGCGGCGAAGTTGGGCATGCGGAAGATCACGGCTTACGAGGAACACAAGCACTTCGTATTCGTCGGGGGCGACTTGTCAACAGGCGGGGGGGCACGGCGAGTGATCTTCCTCAAGCCGGCAACGTTCATCGTGGACGATCTGGCTGTCGGGCGGACGCCCTCGCTCCAACTGACCGGCTCGACCGCCGTGCCCAAGGTGGCCGACGGGAAGGTCTCCATGGTCTGCAACGACAAGCCGATCAGTTGGCAGACGTACAGGCATTCAGCCGTCTCGCCCGTGGTTTCACGGGTTGGCAAGACCCACACGGTGACGATCGGGCCGAAGGTCGGCACGCGGCGGGGCAGGCCGATCGTTCACGTGATTCATCTCGGCCCGGCTGCCGAAGTGAAGCTCTGGGACCGGTCCAACTTCGAGCGGATACCGCCGGACCCGCTCGGGATCATCGTCGGCAAGCGGAGGATGACGTTTGCCCCGCAAGGATGGCGAGGGGCCGGGGCCGGGAAGATCTCGATTACCGAGGGCAACAAGACCGTCGTGTCCCTGCGCCCGCTGCCGTCGGGCATCATGCCTCACGGGCCGCGCGGTGTGCGAATGATCGACCGGTGGGACCGGGTGTATCGCAAGAGCGGCCCGGCACCGTGGGACGTGGGCAAGCCGGCGACCGAACTGGTCAAGGCCGTCGAGAAAGGGACGCTGAAGCCCGGCAAGGCGGTGGTGCTCGGCTGCGGAACGGGGACCAACGCGATCTACCTCGCGAGCAAGGGCTTTACGGTCACGGCGATCGACGTGGCGCCGACGGCGTTGACGCTGGCCGAGGCCAAGGCGTACAAGGCCCGCGTCTCGGTTCGCTGGGTCCTGGCCAGCGTGCTGGCCCCGCCGAAACTGGGCCCGTTCGACGTCATGTTCGACCGCGGCTGCTACCACGGCGTGCGCCGGGTCAATGCTAAAGGCTTCGTCGCCGCCGCGGCCGCCATGTGCAAGCCCGGGGGGAAGTTCCTGATCATTGCGGGCAACGCAAATGAGGCACGCCACTACGGCCCGCCGCGGGTTAAAGAAAAAGAGATCCGCGACGAGTTTGCCCCGTCGTTCGACATCGAGTCGCTGCGCGAGACACGATTTGACACGCGGACGGCGGGAGGCAAGGGTCCGCTGGCCTGGTCGATCATGCTTCGCCGCAAGTCGCTCGCGGGCGCGCCCTGACCCCGGGGCATCTCCAGCGGCGACCGGCGAACAAACCGTCCTGAAAAAAGAGCTTGCCACCGTTCCGGCAAACACCTACTATTACCTACGTACGTATGGCGTAGTACGATATGGATGAAAGGAACGTCACATGGTCGATCCGCTTGGGGAATTGCAGTTGAAGGCAATGAACGTGATCTGGGACAACGGGCGGGCGACGGTGGGAGAAGTCCACGAGCAGATCTCGACGCAGCGACGCATCGCCTACACCACCGTTCTGACGACGATGCAGGCCCTTGAGCGGCGCGGCATGGTGACGCATGACACGGTGGGCAAGGCCTATCGTTACTCGCCGGCCGTCAGCAGGGAGCAGTACACCGAGGCCAGCGTCGACAAGCTTGTCGGCGACCTGTTTGAAGGGCGCCAGGAACAACTGCTGTGTCACCTTCTGGGCGCCGAGCGGGTAAGCAAGGCCGACGTTAAGGCGATTCGCGAGTTGATCGGACGATCGGAAGGAGAGGTCGGATGACGGTGGGGCTGGCCATCAATGTCATGTGGGCGGTCACGCTGTGGTCGCTGGCGGCGGCCGGGCTGGTGTACGCGCTGCGCAAGCGGCGCGCGGCGATTCGGCGCGACCTGTGCCGCCTGGCCCTGCTCGGCGTGCCGGTGGTGATGGCGGGGGTGGCAGCGATGCACGTGTGGCGGCCGTCCGAAGGCCTGGTCGACTGGCGCGTTGACGTGGCGGTGTCCCAGCCGCAGCGGCACGTTGCGGCCGCGATTAGCCAATCGGCTGGCCCGGCATCCAGCGTACGGGCCGTCGGATCATCGGTCGCGACCGAGGGGGCCGTGGCGACGTCCGCCGTGGACGAAGTGCTGACCGGCCCGGTGGCCGAGCCGCTTGCCGCGATGGCGCCGGTTGAGTCGGAGGCACGTGCGGGGGCGGCACGTGCGGCGCCAGTCACGTCCGAGCCGGCGCGGCCGATCGACTGGGCGGGCCTGATCGCGCTGGTCGCTGCTTCATCCACGGCCGTGCTGCTGGCGATGCTGATCCGTCGGATCGTGCTGTTGGCCCTGTGGCGCCGCTCGTGGCGCGCAGCGCCGCGGTCGCTGGTGTCCGTGACCGATCGACTGGCCGGACGGATGGGCCTGCGCCCGCGTTTCGAGGTATTCGTCGTCCCCGGTCTGCATCAGCCGGCCGCCGCGGGCGTATTCAGGCCGGCCGTCCTCCTGCCGGACCGCGCACAGACGACCATCACGCCGGCCCTGCGCGGGGCCCTGCTGCACGAGCTTGGCCACGTCGCCGGTGCGGACACGGTCTGGGGCCTGATCGGTCTGGGGGTGGCGGCCGTCGCGTGGTGGTGCCCGGCCGTCTGGCTGCTGCGGCGCCGCGCGCAGGTCGAGGCGGAGATGACGGCGGATGACTGTGCATTGGAAAGCGGTACGCGGCCGGGCGATCTGGCCCGGGCGATGCTGGAGTTTGCCGAACGAGTCCAGGCGCCGATGCCGGTGAGCGTGCCGGCCATGGGATGCCACCTGAGAAGGAGAGTCGAGACGATGATTGATGCGAACCGGTCCCACAGCACGAAAGTAGGCCGATGCCTGCGATGGCTTCTTGCAGTCGGAGCGTCGGTTGCGGTAGTGGCGCTGGTCACCACGCCCCTGGTGGGTGTTGCGGCCGTGCCGGAGCAGCTTGCCCAGGCGGCCGAAGAAGAGCCCGTCGCGCCTGATCGCGCCGAGCCCCCCGCGCCGGCCGAGTCGTCGGTGGCGGTGGCGATCGTCCGGAACAAGGCCCAGATGGAAGCGGCCCGCGCCGAGCGCGAGAAGGTCAAGGACAAGCTCTACGCCGTCCGTCGGAAGTTCGATCGGCAGGCCGCGGTGGCCGAGCTTCGCCGGGCGGCCAGCGAAGCCGAGGAAACCTACGACAACGCCAAGCTCAGCGACCCGAATGTAGCCAAGGCGCGCGAAGCCGAACGGGTGCTCGACGAGGCGCTGGACGCACTGGTCGAAGCCAAGTTGAAGACCAATCCGGATGCGATGGCGTTGCGGCAGAAGGCAGCTGACCTCGAAGAGGAACGGGCCTCTCTGAGCATGGTGTACGCGATAGCCGAGTTGAAACTGACGCACCGCGACTCGCCGGTCTACCGGGCCCTGAGCAAAGACGCGGAACTGGCCAAGCTCTATCGCGTCTACAAGGAATCTCCCACGGGCCCGGTTCGCGACAAGCACCGTTCGGCCTACTATGCCGCCAGGAAGGTCGCCCTGGCCAAGCTGCCGGCGGCGGTGGCGTTGATGGAGGAGATGGCCGCCGCCAAGAAGGGCATGGATGCGGCCTACAAGGCGCACTATGCAGCCGAGAAGAAACTCAGGGACCTGGTCAGCCGCATCAAGTACGATCGGAAGGACACCGCGATTGCAGAGGCCTATGCGAAGCGATCGGCGGCCCGCAAGGCGCGCTATGAGATCTACGAGTCCTCGGAGACCATCAACGCGGCCCGTGCGGTTCGCGACAAGACCCGCAAAGCGTATTACGCCAAGCTCAAGGAGTTGATGGCCGCCGACGCCGACGCGACGGCCCTGGAGTCGCAGTACAAGGCGCTCGACAAGGAGCTTGATGAACTCGAGGACGAGGCCCGCGAGTTGCGGAAGAAGAAGGCCGCACTGGACAAGGCCGGCAAGGACGTCGGCGCCGCACGCCGGCCAATCCGGGCCCCGGCCGCATGAACGCGTCGATCCCGTGTGTAGGACTGAAGCAGTAGGAGATCAGGGATGAGACGAGGGCATACGTGGCGCCCGATCGCAGCGGCCGGTGTGCTGGCATGTGTGGGGGCTGTGGTGTGGTTTCCGTTGTCAGTTCACGCCGATGAGGCGGATGATCTGATCAATACGATCGTCCGCGGTACGCGCACCCGCGCCGATGCCGCCAAGAAACTCCTCGCGACGGCCGAGTCGCTGGGCGATGCCCCGGCCGTGCAGATCCGCTTGTGCGAGAAGGCGTGCGAATACGGGATGACCGGGGTGGCGGGTTACCCGACGGCCCTGGGCGCCCTGGATATGCTCGAGGGCCTCGCGCCACACAAGGCCAACACGTGGCGCGACAAGCGCCTGGACGTGTACCGCCAGCAGTACTACCGCGGTCCAAAGGCCAGTCGATTCGCCAACGGGCAGGCGTTCATCAAGGCCCTGTCGGCCCGTGCCGACCAGTGCGGCAAGGACGAGGACTGGACCAGTGCGGCCAGGCACCTTCGTCTGGCGTACGGCGTGGCGCGGACGCTGAACCTGCCGACCAGGAAGCAGTACCTCGACGACGCCATGGCTGCCGAGGGCCTCGTCAGGGTGACTGCCCGCCTGGCCGGCCTGAAGAAGTTCCTCGAGAAGAACCCCGACGACGTGGTCGCCCGCAAGCAACTGGTGATGCTCTACCTCGTCGACATGGACAGGCCCGACGAGGCGGCGAAGTATGTCGGCAAGGGGCTGGATCCCGTGCTGGCCCGCAACGTGTCGCTGGCAGCCAAGGACGCGTCGGAACTGGCTGACGATGACTTCGTGACGCTGGGCAAGTGGTTCAAGACGCTGGTCGAGCGGGCGGCGAACAAGAAGGCCAAGATTGCCCTGCTGACGCGCGGGCGGGACTACCTGCGGATGTTCCTGGAGGTCCACGTCAAGCAGGACGTCAAGCGACTGGCCGCCACGACGGCGCTGAAGGGCGTCGAGGATGAGTTGAAGACGTTTGGCGTGACAGACGCCGAGGCCCTGCCCGAATGGATCGACATGCTGGCCCTCACGGACCCCGCGCTGTACGCCGTCAAGGGCACGTGGACGCGGCAGAACAAGCAGTTGACCGGCTCGTCGTCCAGTCACGCCAGAATCACCGTGCCGCTGACGGCGTTCGGCAGCTACGACCTGCAAACCGTCTTCACCATACTGTCCGGGGCGGAGAACACCACCATCCTTCAGGTCGGGGCCGGGCGGGTGGCGATGATCTTCGGCGGATGGCGCGGGCCCATCAGCGGGCTGTCCAACATCGACGGTGAGGACGCCAGCGACAGGTCCAATCCCACGAAGATCGATCTCGGAAAAGGGGCGAAGACCTTTCGCCTCGGGGTCAAGCACGTGCTCGACGTGGCCGTGCGGATCAAGGAGGACACGGCGCGCGTCACCGCCAAGCTCAACGGCAAGAAGGTGATTGACTGGCAAGGCAAGCAGTCGTCGCTGACGGTGATGAGGTACTTCGCCATGCCCGCCAGGACGTTCGGCCTGGGCGCCTACGGGTCGAAGGTGGTGTGGCACACGGCGAAGGTACGCTTTCTGGACCCGGCCGACCGGAATATCGAGTGGATCTCGAAGGACGCGACGTTCAGGCTGAGCACGAATTCGGAGAGATATCGGCCCCTGAAGGCCTTCCTGACCGGTCAGGGCGAATTGATACGCGGCTGCGCCGTCCACACGGACTACGAGGCCAAGCCGGCGGTGGTGGTCGACCTGGCCAAGCCCGTCAACGTCAAGCGGATCCTCATCCTCAACAGGGTGGGCGGTTACTCGTCTCGCCGCCAGAACCCAGGCCTGCGTGTCTGGACGTCGGCGGACGGGGTCGAGTGGGCCGAGGCGTGGAGCGCGGCCGATTCGCGAGCGACGTGGCTGGTCAACCTCAAGACGCCCGTCAAGGCCCGGTACGTCAAGTTCGGCCTGGTTAACGAGAGCAAGAGCTACATCGCCCTGGCCGGCGTGAGGATATATGCCGTGCCGGACGCCCCGAAGTAGGACGGTGGCACCGGGCGAGTCCCGGCCTCCAATAGGTTATGATGAACCGTGATGGTCTACGTCACGTCCCATCTTGGTCGGCGTGCGATGGTGGCTGTCCTTGCGGCGGCCATGGCGTCGATTGGCAGTGCGAGCATCTGCCGAGGCGCCGCCCCCAAACAGGTCGTCGTGCCGTCACGGTGCATGCCTGCGGCGGAGGCCGAGCAACTCGAAGCCGACCTCGACGCGTTTTTCGGCGAGCCCGACGCTGACAAGCGAAAGGCCCTCTACAACAAGACCCTCGCCGACGGGCGGTCCGGGATGACGCTGTTCGGGCTGGAGACCATCGCCGCCGGCGCCGCCCCGCCCGGAAAGGCCAGGCGAGGGGTCTGGAAGATCGAATCGCCCTGGCTGACCGACAATCCGCGCGGGTGGTTCAACGTCTCCATGCCCGCCGGCTACACACCCCGAAAGGCCTGGGCGCTCGTGGTCGCCATGCATGGCAGCAAGTCCGACGGCAACAACGTCGTGCCCTGGTACACGCCGCAACTCAACACTGCCGGCTACTTCGTTGTCTATCCGACCACGACGCAGGTGACCAATGACTGGTCGCACGAGGAGGAACTCGGGAATGTCTATCGCATGATCGACTGGGTGGCGCGGCGGTACCGGATCGACTTCCGTCGCCTGGTGGCCACCGGCGGGTCGATGGGGGGGATGGGCACGTGGTCATGCCTGCTCAAACGCCCGGACATCTGGTCCGCCGGGGCGTCGGTGGCCGGGTATCCGCCGGCAACGAAAGGCGAGGCTCTGGAGAACATCCGCGGCACGCCGCTGTACTTCGTCCACGGCGAGAAGGACCACGTGCCGGTCTCGGGTCCACGGGCGGCGTCCGCAGAACTGAAGAAACGCGGCATCGCACACACCTACGTCGAGGTCGCCGGCGGCGGACATACCCCCCCGCGGAAGTACTGGGCCGCGATGAACGTGTGGATCACGAAGCAGCCGCCCAAGCCCTGGTCGCCGCGCCCACTGTTCCTGCCCCCGCCCCCGGGCAAGGCGATCTGGCAGGTAACGGAAGACCCGCTGGGACTGGCCGGTGATGCGATTGTCAACATGATCCGCGCCGGACAGGCCCTCGCCGCACGCAGGCGGATCATCGGCCTGATGAGAACGTATCCGGGTAACGGCAGGCTGCAGGTCCTCCGCGGATTGACGTACCTGCCTGTCCTCCTCGACGAGTTCCCGTTCGACATGAACCCCAAGAGCTTCCCGTCGAGCAAGGGGTGGGGCCGGGCCAACGAGACCGCCGCGCTATCAGCCTTCACGATGGCCCTGATGGCCAAGAAGGGCAAGGAAGGCGCCGAGAAGGAGTTCGACACCGAGGTCCACCTGCTCCGCGCGAAGATATTCGCCAAACGCATCGCGCTGGCCGTTCCGTATGGCGGGACGACATGGGTGAGGCACTACAACGACTTTGCACGCGAGTCCAATGCCCTCCAGCGTGCCGTCCGCGGCCACGAAGAAGGCGTGCGCCTCATCCAGGCCGTCTTCGCCAGGCTCCCCAAGCGCCCCAAGCCCAAACCGCTGAAGTAGACCGACGTCGTGGGCTGCGGAGCGAAGCGGAGCAACCACGTGACTGCTCCCACGTTTAGCGGGTCCCGATGGACATCGGGACTCGCCCCGTTTCCCGCGCGATTGGCGCAGCGCGTCGTTCGCGCATCGGCGTCGCAAGCGACGCCGCACACGGAGCAAGCTCCGCCGCTTAACGTGGGCGCAACGGCAACAAGATGGCGTTGATATTGAATTCGCCGCCCGATTCGCTATAATCCGATAGATGGACCAGAAGTACATACGAAATTTCAGTATTATCGCGCACATCGATCACGGCAAGAGCACCCTTGCCGATCGGATGCTCCTGCGCGCGGGGGCGATCACGCAGCGCGAGTTCCGCGAACAACTGCTCGATTCGATGGACCTCGAACGCGAACGCGGCATTACGATCAAGGCCTCTGCCGTCACCATCGAGTACGAGCACGGGGGCCAGCGCTACATGCTCAACATGATCGACACGCCGGGGCACGTCGATTTCCACTATGAGGTCTCCCGCTCGTTGGCCGCCTGCGAAGGGGCGCTGCTGGTGGTTGACGCGGCCCAGGGCGTCGAGGCCCAGACGGTGGCCAACGCGCTGCTCGCCCAGCGCGGCCAGCTTGCGCTCGTGCCCGTAGTCAACAAGATCGACCTGCCCGCCGCGCGCCCGGAAGACACGGCGATGGAGATCGAGCACCTGGTGGCCCACGCGGCCGAGGACTGCATCTTCGCGTCAGCCAAGAGCGGCGAGGGGATCGACGACATGCTGGCGGCGATTGTCGAACAGTTGCCCGCGCCGACCGGCGACCCTGAGGCACCCACCAAGGCGCTGATCTTCGACAGCACGTACGACGACTACCGCGGCGTGGTGACGTACGTGCGGGTCTTCGATGGGACGCTGAAAGTCGGCGACAAGATCACCATGATGGGCACGGGCAAGACGTTCACGATCGCGGAGATCGGCAAGTTCGTGCCCGCCGCCACGCGGGTCGAGTCGATATCGGCCGGCGAGGTCGGATACATCGTCGCGAGCATCCGTTCGATAGCGGCCGTCCACGTGGGCGATACGATCACGCTGGCCAAGGACCCTGCCGACGAGGCGCTGGCGGGATACCGCCCGCCGCAGCAGATGGTGTTTTCGGATTTCTATCCCGGCGCGGGGACGCAGTTTCCCGAGCTGCGCGACGCGTTGGACAAGCTCCAACTGAACGACGCGTCGCTGACGTACCTGGCGATCAGTTCCGACGCGCTGGGGTTCGGCTTCCGCTGCGGGTTCCTGGGCATGCTCCACATGGAGATCGTCCAGGAACGCCTTGAACGCGAGCACGGCGTGATGGTGGTCCAGACGGCGCCCACCGTTCCCTACGAGGTTCTGCGGTCCGACGGAGAGGTCGTCGAGGTCGTCGCGGCCGAAGAGATGCCCGAGCCGAACCACCTCGAGGAAATCCGCGAGCCGATCGTCAACGTCAACCTGATCGTGCCCGCCGACTCCATCGGTGCGGTGATGCAACTGTCCGAGGACCGCCGGGCGACCTATCAGGAAACGGAGTACCTCTCAGCCGACCGGGTGATCCTGAGCTACGAGTTCCCGCTGGCCGAGATCATCTACGACTTCTACGACAAGCTCAAGAGCGCCACGCGCGGGTACGGCACGATGGACTACGAGCTGACCGGCTATCGCGCGAACGACCTGGTGAAGATGGACATCCTCGTCAACAGCCAGCCCGTCGAGGCCCTGTCGGTGATCGTTCACCGTTCGAAGGCCGAGAATCGCGGCCGCGCGCTGATCCGGCGCCTGCGGAAGGAGATCTCGCGTCACATGTTCGAGATTCCGCTGCAGGCGGCCATCGGCACGCGGGTGATTGCGAGAGAGACGATTTCCGCGCTGCGCAAGAACGTGACCGCCAAATGCTACGGCGGCGACATCACGCGAAAGCGCAAATTGCTGGAGAAGCAAAAGGCCGGCAAGAAGCGGATGAAGATGGTCGGCAACGTCGAAATCCCGCAGAAAGCCTTCATGGCCGTCCTGGACGTCGGGGACGAGTGAGTCGATTGCCGGGCGCCGTGGTTTGACGCTGGGTGCCGTAAGTTGACGCGAAGCGGCAACCACGACTTGTCGAATCGAGACAACGTGGTTGCCGCTTCGCGTCAAACCACGACACCCGGTTGGAGGGCCTCTCACTTCGCCTTGACCACCGGGAGGAGGATGTGGGAGGGGTGTTTGGCGTCGCAGTAGATGCGGTTGGTCTGCTTGACGGTCTTGGCGCCTGGCGCAGCGGGCTTGCCCGTGCCGGGGTTCACGTCGAAACGGGGCCAGTTCGATGAAGTGACCGAGACGCGGATGCGGTGGCCTTTGTTGATGACGATGCTCGTGGACCAGCAGTCGACGGTCACCGCGTAGACCTTGCCCGGCGTCAGCGGAGTCGGCTTCGATAGCGAGTCGCGGTGTCTCAGCCGCAGCATGCCCTCGGCCATCAGGTAGCTTGACCCGTCGGGATACACGTCGCAGAATCGCACGGACAAGTCGGTGTCGACGGCGGACGAGGCGACGTGGACCTTCGCAAGGATTCGCCCGGTGACCTCGAGCGACTTATCCAGCGGGGCAGTGGTGAAGTTCAGCACGTCGTCGCGCTGCTCGACGCGGTTTTGGTTCCGCGGCCCCGAGGGCAGGTTGAGGTTTCGTCCGCCGACGGTGGGGCAGGGACGGGCCGGATCGAATGTGTATGCCCTCGGCTTGGCGTCACCATCGGGCTTTGCCGGCGTCAGTTTGCCGTCCGCACGGAAGTAGCAGGGCGTTGCAGTCGCCGCCACGGGCCAGCGATCCGCGTAGCGCCATTCGTTGCCCGGCGCGTCGCGGTCGCGGGCGTCGCCCATCACATAGTACGCGACGGCCTTGTCGGCCATCATCCCGTTCTTGGCGCCCTTGAGCGTGTAATCGAACCACCGCTTCTGGCTGTATCGCATCGGCGGGCGGATGTCGGGAAACCGCAACTCGCCCGCGGGCCTGCCCACGCCGTGGGCCCACGGGCCCATCACGAGTTTCTGCTTTCCGCGGGCGCCGGCGCCCCCGTGATACTGCCTGCCGACAAATGAATCGATCGTGCCCTGGCTGAACGTGTCGAACCATCCGCCCACGTGGACGGCCGGCGCGGTGATCGCATCGTGCTTGCGCGTCGAATCGTACGCGTGCCAATACTCGTCGTACGCCGGATGCATCGCCATCAGCTTCAGCGCGTCGCCGCTGAAACGGTTCTTCTTGAGCCACCCGACGGTCTGGCTGTAACGGAACGCCCCGCCGATGTACGTCGCATGGTGGTACAGGCTCGCCGCGGCGACGACGATGTACTGGCCGGCCAGCCCCTTTGGTGTCGTGCCGGCCATCAGATTCTGCGTGATCCCGCAGGCCGAGCCGCCCATCGTCCCGATCTTCCCGTTGCACCACGGCTGGGACCTGATCCAAGCGAGCGTATCCGCCCCATCGCGATGTTCGTGCCACCCGCACCCGATGAACGGCATGTTCCTGCCCTGCGAGTCGAACCGCCCTCGCATGTCCTGGGAGACAAAGGCGTACCCGCCGGCGGTGATATACCGCCCGCCGCCGCGGCGACGATTGTACGGGGTGCGTGTGAGAATGACCGGCCAGGGGCCCTTACCTTGGGGCAGGTAGACGTCGGTGGCGAGTTTCACCCCGTCGGTCATGGCCACGTTGTGCGTCTGCGGCCCCGCAGCGCAAAGCGGGATGCACAGGACGAGGGTAACTGCGGCCGATATCAGCAGGCGTCGTGATCGCATGGGCTGTCCTTCCGTCTGGTCGGGCGGGGGTAGGGCGTGCAACTTGCTTGCATGCGGAACGGAGGTACCATTCGTCCCGCGTGCAAACGAGTTGCACGCCCTACGCCCTGTGCGGCGGGGCTACTGTGTGATCTCGTCGTTGATTCCGACGTTTCGCAGGGCGAAGACCGTGATGTCATCCTGCTGGGGCCGGTCGTTCCGGAAGGTTGCAGCCGCTTCGTTGACGGTCGCGACGATCTCCTCGGCCGTCTTGCCCGCGGCGGACGCGACGGTCTCGGCCAGTCGCTCCGTGCCGAACTCCTCGCCGTCCGGGTCCATCGCCTCGGTAATGCCGTCGGTGACCACCAGCACGCCGGCGTCGGGGCCGATGGTCTCCTCCTCGGCGGAAAACGTGCCCACGAACACACCCACCGGCGGATTCGTCGGCGTGCCGAGTTCGTGGGCCGTCCCGTCGGCGGAAAGCACGATCGGCAGGATGTGGCCGGCATTGACGTACTCGAGCTTGCCGCTCTTGGGGTCGAACACGCCCAGGAACATCGTGATGAACATGCGCTCGAGCATCGAGTCGCTCAGGTGCTTGTCGAGGTGGCCCATGATCTCGTCCGGGCTCGAACAGAAGGTCATGGTCGTCCGCAACGCCGCCTGCAGGCTCGACATGACCATCGCCGCCGGAAGTCCCTTGCCCGAAACATCGCCGATTACGAACGCCATCCGCCCGTCGCCCAGCGGCCACATGTCGCAGTAGTCGCCGCCCACCCACATCGCTGGCTTGTAGTACAGCGCCGTGTCCACGCCGCCGACCTCCGCAAGCTCGGTCGGCGTCAGGTTCGACTGGATCTCGCGTGCAAGGGTCAACTGGTGGTCCAGGCTGCGGCGCTCGGCGCGGGCCTCGGACAGCAGCAGGCTCTTGCGGACGAATGTCACCTGGTAGGCCACCGCCCGGACGAAGTCGAGCATCTCGCTGGTGGCATGGCCGGACGGGATGTCCAGATACAGCGCGTCGACGGTTTCGCCCGGCGTGCCCAGGGGCGAGCAGAGCACGGCGCGCGGGGCCCGTTCGTCGACGACCGTCAGTTGCAGATCCTGCTCGCTGGAGCGGCTACTGGTGGCCATCACCGCGTTGCCCGTCGTCCGGACGGCCTCGATGACGCGACGCGAGATGTGCAGGTTCTCCTCGTTCGGCTCGACCGCGCCGACCGCCTTGCCGCCGAAGTGGCAGGCCAGGATCGGCGGGGCCGCGTCAAGGGCCTCGCCGCCCACCGGTATGCGCACCACCACCGCTACCGTCTGCGGCGTGCGCGCCAGCGAGCGGCAGACCTCGGGGTATAGCTCGCCCGGGCTGCCAAGGTCGGCCAGCCGCCCGATAATCGCATTCAGTTGACGCAGGCGAACGCCAGACAGCGGGTCGTATTCGTCGACAGCCCCCGTGACAATCGCCGTCTCCTCGGCCGTGTCGTCCTCCATCATCGTCGACTCGCTGGTTGCCGTCGGATCGGCGGCCACCTGCTCCGGCGGGACCGTCAGCGACAGGTCGAACGGGCCGATCGTCACGCACTCGCCGGGCAGCATGGCCTGGCTGTTGATGCGCTGCTCGCCGGCCCACACGCCGTTGCGGCTGCCGAGGTCTTCGATGACCCACCGCCCGAACGGGTCCTGGAACAGCCGCGCGTGCTTGCGCGATATCCGGGGGCTGTCCAGCACGATATGGCAGACCGGCGCCCGCCCGATCGTCACCCCCGACGGGTCCAGCGGGATCTCCGCATCCGGCCCCTTGCCGCTGATGTGCAGCGTCGTCAGCATCTGTGTCTGCATCGTCGAAATCCTTCTTACGTGCGTCCGTTCCCATGGACCACTGAATGTTACCACACGTGGGCAGCGGTTTCCCGCGGGAAATCCGTATGACGTCAACTTGCCCGAGTACTGAAAGTGGACGTCCTCCCCGCTAGCGCCACCACTCGCTGGCGGAGATTCGGGTGAATCCATGGTCCCCTTGCCTCAACATTGACCTCTCTCGTTCGATGAGCTAGGTTGTCGGCACAGGATGGACGCCGAAACCCGTGGGGCCGGCGAATTCAGCGAAACGTCCCCCGGGTTCCACCGACGGCGCCGTCCGGCAGAGAAGATGAGCATAGAAGTCGTCCAACCGAATGTTGATGACGCCGAGCGCGTTCTCGCGTACTACACGGACCTGCTTGCCGATCGCATCCCTTTTATTCTGGACAATCCCGTGCCCACGCTTGAACAGGAGGTCGAGTTCATCCGGAGGCATGACGGCGAGCAGGCGGCGTTGTTCATGGCCGTGGCGGGCGGCGGGGTTGTCGGGTTGGCCGGGTATACGTTGGCGGCCCATCACCAGCGCAGACATACGTGCTCGTTCGGCATTTCGGTGGCCAAGGCATGGCGCGGCCGTGGGATCGGCGCCTCGCTGATTCGCGCTGGAGAGGACTGGTGTGCGTCGCGATCCGTCCGCAGGCTCTCCTGCGAGATGATCGAGGGCAACCCTGCCGCTGCCTTCTACGAACGGCTCGGATTCGAGATCGAAGGGCGAAAGCGCCAAGCCATCCAAGTCGGTGAGAGTTTCAAGGACCTGATCATCATGGCCAAGTTGCTGGCCTGACCGGGCCCCGAACGGGCCGGCCCTGTTCGTGCCTCCGTAACGGGTGCTGTCAGCCACGAAGCCTGAAAGGAAACAATGCGATTCTGTACTGCGATTAACTGTATGGACGGCAGGACGCAGGTGCCTGTGATTCGGTACCTGCAGGAGCGATTCGGGGCTGACTACGTGGACGTCGTGTCAGAGCCCGGGCCGAACCGGATTCTCGCCGACGGGCGCGACGAGGCGGCGGCGTCGTCGATCGAACGGCGGGTCAGGATCTCGGTGGAGCATCATCAGTCCGTCGGGATCGCGGTGGTGGGGCACCATGACTGTGCGGGCAATCCGTCGAGCGAGGGCGAGCAGTTTCAACACACGCTTGCGGCCGTTCGCCGCGTCCGGAACACCTTCAGCCAGGTTCCCGTGATCGGTCTCTGGGTCGATGAAGAGTGGAACGT